>NZ_JAXCIL010000002.1:309466-618933 GCF_034387475.1 Pseudomonas sp. Teo4 | reverse complement strand
CAAAGAGCAGGGGCTGAACCTGCCGATGATTACCGGCTGACGGGCACTTGGGGCTGCTGCACAGCTCTTCGCGGGTAAACCCGCTCCCACAAGGACTGAGTTGAACCCTGTGGGAGCCGGCTTGCCGGCGATGGGACGCAAAGCAGCCCCGGTCCCAACTTTTTCAAGCCCTGCCGAATTCCACTTTCAAGTTTGGGAGCGTCACGTAATGAAAACCAACAAGACCCTGCTCGCCTCGCTGTTCGCCCTTGGTCTGCTCGGCGCTGCCGGCAGCAGCCAGGCCGCGGGCTGGTGCGAATCCGGCAAGCCGGTGAAGTTCGCCGGGCTGAACTGGGAAAGCGGCATGCTGCTGACCGACGTGATGCAGTTCGTATTGAAGAACGGTTACGGCTGCGACACCGACAGCCTGCCCGGTAACTCCATCACCATGGAAAACGCCCTGGGCACCAACGACATCCAGGTGTTCGCCGAGGAGTGGGTTGGCCGCAGCGAAGTGTGGAACAAGGCTGAGGCCGCCGGCAAGGTGGTGGGTGTCGGCGCACCGGTGGTTGGCGCACAGGAAGGCTGGTACGTACCGCGTTACGTGATCGAGGGCGATGCCAAGCGCAAGCTCGAAGCCAAGGCGCCAGACCTGAAGAACGTCGCCGACCTGGCCAAGTATTCCAGTGTGTTCAAGGACCAGGAGGAGCCAAGCAAAGGCCGCTTCTACAACTGCCCGGCCGGTTGGACCTGTGAACTGGACAACACCAAGATGCTCAAGGACTACGGTCTGGAGAGCAGCTACACCAACTTCCGCCCCGGCACCGGCCCGGCGCTGGATGCCGCTGTGCTGTCGAGCTACAAGCGCGGCGAGCCGATTCTTTTCTACTACTGGACCCCAACCCCGCTGATGGGCCAGGTCGACCTGGTCAAGCTGCAGGAGAAAGAGGGCGTGGACAAGTCCGTGACGATCAAGGTCGGGCTGTCCAAGGCGTTCCACGAGCAAGCCCCCGAACTGGTGGCGGTGTTGGAGAAGGTCAATTTGCCGATCGACCTGCTGAACCAGAACCTGGCGCGCATGACCAAGGATCGGATCGAGTCGCCGGAACTGGCCAAGGCGTTCCTCAAGGAACATCCTGAAGTCTGGCAGGCCTGGGTCAGCGAAGAGGCTGCCAAGAAGATCAACGCGGCGCTCTGAGCGTCCTCAGCTGATGAGTGGAACCTATGTTTCCTGACAACCTGACATTCTCCATCGCCGACTGGGTCAACGGCTGGGTCGACGCCCTGGTGACCAACTACGGCGATGTGTTCCGGCACATTTCCGACACCTTGCTGTGGGCCATCGTCAGCCTCGAAGGCCTGCTGCGCGCCACACCCTGGTGGCTGATGCTGGGTGTGGTGGCGGTCATCGCCTGGCACGCCACCCGCCGCGTTCTGCCGACCCTGGTGATCACCGGCCTGTTGTTCCTGGTCGGTGCCGTGGGCCTGTGGGACAAACTGATGCAGACCCTGGCGCTGATGCTGGTGGCGACGTTCATCTCGGTGCTGGTGGGCATTCCGCTGGGCATTCTGTCGGCACGCAGCAACCGCCTGCGCGCAGTACTGATGCCACTGCTGGACATCATGCAGACCATGCCCAGCTTCGTGTACCTGATTCCGGTGCTGATGCTGTTTGGCCTGGGCAAGGTGCCGGCGATCTTCGCCACGGTGATCTACGCTGCGCCACCCCTGATCAGGCTGACTGACCTGGGCATTCGCCAGGTCGACGGCGAGGTGATGGAGGCCATCAACGCCTTCGGCGCCAACCGCTGGCAACAACTGTTCGGCGTGCAATTGCCGTTGGCATTGCCCAGCATCATGGCCGGCATCAACCAGACCACCATGATGGCGTTGTCGATGGTCGTGATCGCTTCGATGATCGGTGCCCGTGGCCTGGGCGAAGACGTGCTGGTCGGGATCCAGACCCTCAACGTCGGCCGTGGCCTGGAAGCTGGCCTGGCGATCGTCATTCTCGCGGTGGTGTTCGACCGCATTACCCAGGCCTATGGCCGGCCACGCCATGAGGTGAGCAAATGAGCACGCAGGCGATCAGCAAGATCGAAGTGAAGAATGTCTTCAAGATCTTCGGCGACCGCGCCGAGGAAGCCCTGCAACTGATCCGCAACAAGCAGGGCAAGGAGCAGGTGCTGGCGCAGACCGGCTGCGTGGTGGGGGTCAACGACCTGTCGCTGTCCATCGGCAGTGGCGAGATCTTCGTCATCATGGGCTTGTCCGGGTCCGGCAAATCGACCCTGGTGCGCCACTTCAACCGCCTGATCGACCCCACCAGCGGGCAGATTCTGGTCGATGGCGAGGACATCCTGAAGTACGACACGGAGGCCTTGCGCGAATTCCGCCGACGCAAGATCAGCATGGTGTTCCAGAGCTTCGGCCTGTTGCCGCACGGCAATGTGCTGGACAACGTCGCCTATGGCCTGAAGGTGCGTGGCGAGAACAAGCAATTGTGCGCCGAGCGCGCCCAGCAGTGGATCGAGACCGTGGGCCTGAAGGGCTACGAGAAGAAGTATCCGCACCAGCTGTCGGGCGGCATGCGTCAGCGCGTCGGCCTGGCCCGGGCCCTGGCGGCGGACACCGACATCATTCTCATGGACGAGGCTTTCAGTGCCCTGGACCCGCTGATTCGTGCCGAAATGCAGGACCAGTTGCTGGAGCTGCAGAAGACCTTGCACAAGACCATCGTGTTCATCACCCATGACCTGGATGAAGCAGTGCGTATCGGTAATCGCATCGCCATTCTCAAGGATGGCCGCCTGATTCAGGTCGGTACGCCACACCAGATTCTCCACAACCCGGCCGACGAATACGTCGACCGCTTCGTCCAGCGCCGCGCGGTCGCGGTATGAGGATCGCCATGTCGCAAGCTGAAACCGTGGTTATCACCGGCGCCCCGGTGCGTTGGCAGGACATCGCCGCCGTGGCTCGCCATGGCGCACGCCTGAAACTGGCGCCGCAGGTGTGGGCGCGCATCGACAATGCCCAGGCCATCGTGCGGCATATCGTCGAGAGCGGTGAGCGTGCTTATGGCGTCAACACCGGCCTGGGCGCGCTGTGCAACGTATCGCTGCAAGGCGAGCAGTTGAGCGCGCTATCGCGCAATACCCTGCTCAGCCATGCCTGTGGCGTGGGGCCGGCGCTGCCTGATGAGCAGACCCGGGCGATCATCTGCGCCGCCATCGTCAACTTCAGTCACGGCAAGTCCGGCATTCAGCGTGGCGTGGTCGAGGCGCTGCTGGCGCTGCTCAACCACGGCATCACCCCTCAGGTGCCGTCCCAGGGTTCGGTGGGTTACCTGACCCACATGGCCCATGTCGGGGTGAGCCTGCTGGGTATCGGCAAGGTCAGCTACCGCGGGCAGATCGTGGAAGCCGCCCAGGCTCTGGGCGCTGAAGGCCTGGAACCTGTTCAGCTGGGTGCCAAGGACGGCCTGTGCCTGGTCAACGGCACGCCGTGCATGACCGGCCTGGCCAGCTTGGCCTTGGACGATGCCAGCCGCCTGCTGCAATGGGCCGATGTGATCGGTGCCATGAGCTTCGAGGCATTGCGCGGGCAGATCGACGCCTTTGACCCCGAGATCATCGCGCTCAAGCCGCATCCGGGCATGCAAGTGGTCGGCACGCATCTGCGCGCGTTGCTCGAGGGCAGCGAAGTGATTGCCGCCAGCAAAGGCATCCGCACTCAGGATGCCTTGAGCATTCGCTCCATTCCGCAGGTGCATGGCGCTGCCCGTGACCAGTGGGCCCACGCCGTGCGGCAGATCGAGGCAGAGCTCAATGGCGCCAACGACAACCCGCTGCTGTTGGGTACGCCAGATAATTTCCGCGTGGTCTCCCAGGCCAACCCACACGGCCAGTCCGTTGCCATGGCTGCCGACTTGCTGGCCATTGCCATGGCCGAGATCGGCTCTATCGCCGAGCGCCGCCTGGACCGCCTGGTCAACCCGCACGTCAGTGGCCTGCCGGCATTCCTGGTCAGCAACCCTGGGGTCAACTCGGGGATGATGATCGCTCAGTACGTGGCAGCCTCGCTTTGCGCGCAAAACCGCCAGTTGGCGCAACCAGCGGTGCTCGACAACTACGTCACCTCGGGCCTTCAGGAAGACCACCTGAGCCTGGGCACCAATGCCGCATTGAAGCTGCATCAGGTGCTGGAGAACTGCACGCAGATTCTCGCCATCGAGTACTTGCTGGCCGCTCAGGCCTTCGAATTCCTCAAGGAACAGCGCTTCGGCGTCGGTACCGACGCCGCCTGGCGTCTGCTGCGCGAGCAGGTTCCAGCTTACGTGCAGGACCGCTGGCTGGCACCGGACATCGCCAGCGCCGCCGCCCTGCTCAAAAATTCCCGGTTGCCGCAGCCTGTGCTGACGGCGCTGAACTGAACACATCAAGGAGCTTGCACATGGAAGCTTTGAAACTCGTTCCCGGCAGCCTGACCCTGGCCCAACTGCGCCGGATTCACCACGCACCCGTGCAATTGAGCCTGGACCCCAGCGCCGACGCCGGTATCGATGCCAGCGTCGCCTGTGTCGAGCGCATCATTGCCGAGGACCGCACCGCCTACGGCATCAACACCGGCTTTGGCCTGCTGGCCTCGACCCGTATCGCCAGCCATGACCTGGAAAACCTGCAGCGCTCGCTGGTGCTGTCCCACGCTGCCGGTATCGGCGCACCGCTGGACGACGCCATGGTGCGGCTGATCATGGTGCTGAAGATCAACAGCCTGAGCCGTGGCTTCTCCGGCATTCGCCGCAAGGTCATCGATGCGTTGATTGCCTTGGTCAACGCCGAGGTCTACCCGCACATTCCGCTCAAGGGGTCGGTCGGCGCTTCCGGTGACCTGGCGCCACTGGCGCACATGTCGCTGGTGCTGCTCGGTGAAGGCAAGGCGCGCTACAAAGGTGAATGGCTGCCGGCTAGCGAGGCCCTGGCCGTTGCCGGCCTGGAGCCGCTGACCCTGGCTGCCAAGGAAGGCTTGGCGCTGCTCAACGGCACCCAGGCCTCCACCGCCTACGCGCTGCGTGGGCTGTTCCAGGCCGAGGACCTGTTCGCTGCGGCCATCGCCTGTGGTGGTCTGACCGTGGAAGCTGCACTTGGCTCGCGGGCGCCGTTCGATGCCCGCATCCATGCCGCGCGCGGCCAGCGCGGGCAAATCGACACTGCCGCTTGCTTCCGGGACCTGCTGAGCGAATCCACCGAGGTGTCGCGCTCGCACCAGAACTGCGGCAAGGTTCAAGATCCATACTCCCTGCGGTGCCAACCTCAGGTCATGGGCGCCTGCCTGACCCAGTTGCGTCAGGCTGCCGAAGTCCTGGCGGTCGAGTCCAATGCCGTGTCCGACAACCCACTGGTGTTCGCTGCCGAAGGCGATGTGATTTCTGGCGGTAACTTCCATGCCGAGCCAGTGGCCATGGCCGCGGACAACATCGCCTTGGCGATTGCCGAGATCGGTGCACTGAGCGAGCGTCGCATCTCGCTGATGATGGACAAGCACATGTCCCAGCTGCCGCCGTTCCTGGTGGAAAACGGCGGGGTCAACTCCGGCTTCATGATCGCCCAGGTCACCGCCGCTGCGTTGGCCAGCGAAAACAAGGCCCTGTCGCACCCGCACAGTGTCGACAGCCTGCCGACCTCGGCCAACCAGGAAGACCATGTGTCCATGGCCCCGGCTGCCGGCAAGCGTTTGTGGGAAATGGCGGAAAACACCCGTGGCGTGCTGGCCATCGAATGGCTGGGGGCCTGTCAGGGCTTGGACCTGCGCGAAGGGTTGAAGACCTCGGTGAAGCTGGAGCAGGCACGCCAGGTGCTGCGCCGTGAGGTGCCGCACTATGACCGCGACCGGTTCTTCTCGCCGGACATTGAGATGGCCAGTGCGTTGCTGGCAGAAGGCAAGCTGACCGGCCTGCTGCCAACCGGTGTTCTGCCAAGCCTTTGAGGTTGTTGGGGCCGCTTTGCGGCCCAATCGCTGGCAAGCCAGCTCCCACAGGCACAGCATCACCCTTGAGTGCAGAGGGGAACCTGTGGGGGGCGGCTGGCCGGCGATGGCTGCAATTGCAGTATCGCTAATTACGGAGTCTGTATATGAGAACCCTCTGGCAGCACTGCCACGCGGCAACCATGGCCCAGGGCAGCTACTCGATCATCGAGGACGCGGCCATTGTCAGCAATGCCGGCCTGATCGAATGGATCGGCCCGCGTGCCGACCTGCCGGTGTTCGAGATTACCCGCACGGTAGACCTGAACGGCGCCTGGGTCACCCCGGGGTTGATCGACTGCCACACCCACGCGGTGTTCGGTGGCAACCGCAGCGGCGAGTTCGAGCAGCGCCTGCAGGGCGTGAGCTATGCCGAAATCGCCGCACAGGGTGGGGGCATTGCCAGCACCGTGCGGGCTACCCGCGCAGCCAGTGAGGATGAGCTGTTCACCAGTGCCCGTCAGCGGGTGCAGGCGCTGATGCGCGATGGCGTGACGACCCTCGAGATCAAATCCGGCTACGGCCTGGACCTTGCCAACGAGCGCAAGATGCTGCGCGTGGCGCGGCGCCTGGCCGAAGAACTGCCGTTGGCCGTGCGCACCACCTGCCTGGCTGCCCATGCATTGCCACCGGAATATGTCGGCAGGGCGGACGACTACATCGCGCACATCTGTGGCGAGATGCTGCCGGCTTTGGCTCAGGAAGGGCTGGTGGATGCGGTGGATGCCTTCTGCGAGCACCTGGCGTTTTCACCTGAACAAGTCGAGCGGGTGTTCATCAAGGCGCATGAGCTGGGCTTGCCGGTCAAACTCCATGCCGAACAACTGTCGTCGCTGCACGGCTCCAGCCTGGCGGCACGTTATCAGGCGTTGTCGGCGGATCATCTGGAGTTCATGACCGAGGACGATGCCATCGCCATGGCCAAGGCCGGCACCGTTGCCGTGCTGCTGCCGGGCGCCTTCTACTTCCTGCGCGAGACCCAGTTGCCGCCGATGGATGCGCTGCGCCGCCATGGTGTGAAAATCGCCTTGGCCAGCGACCTCAACCCCGGTACTTCGCCAGGGTTATCGCTGCGGCTGATGTTGAACATGGGCTGTACGCTGTTCCGCATGACCCCGGAAGAAGCGTTGGCAGGGGTCACCGTGCATGCCGCCACAGCGCTGGGCCTGGGCGACAGCCACGGTTCGCTGGAGGCCGGCAAGGTGGCGGACTTCGTTGCCTGGCAGATCGAGCGCCCCGCCGACCTGGCCTACTGGCTTGGTGGCGACCTGCCCAAGCGCGTGGTGCGCAAGGGCCATGAGATATCCAATTGAGCGAGGCGAGATGGACAAGGTACTGAGTTTCCACCAGGGCAGTTTGCCCTTGCTGATCAGCATGCCCCACGCCGGCCTCAAGCTCACCCCCGAGGTGCGCGATGGCCTGGTGGAGCCGGCACGCTGCCTGCCCGATACCGACTGGCATATCCCGCAGCTGTATGACTTCGCCCGCGAACTGGGTGCGAGCGTGGTGGCGGCGGAGTATTCGCGCTTCGTCATCGACCTGAATCGGCCGGAAGACGACAAACCGCTGTATGCCGGAGCGACCACTGGCTTGTATCCCTCGACCCTGTTCGAAGGTGAGCCACTGTTCAAAGAGGGGATGGAACCCTCTGCCGAGGCGCGCAAGACCTACCTCGAGCTCATCTGGCGCCCCTACCACGACACCATCAAGAGTGAGTTGGCGCGCCTGCGCGAAACCTTCGGCTACGCGTTGTTGTGGGATGCCCACTCGATCCGCTCGCTCATCCCACACCTGTTTGAGGGCAAGCTGCCGGACTTCAACTTGGGGACGTTCAACGGTGCCAGTTGCGACCCGCAACTGGCCGAGCGCCTGAAAGGTGTGTGTGGCCAGGCACAGGACTACAGCCATGTGCTAAATGGCCGCTTCAAAGGCGGCCACATCACCCGCCACTATGGCGACCCGGCCAGGGACATTCATGCGGTGCAGCTGGAGTTGGCCCAGTCCACGTACATGGAGGAAAGCGAGCCGTTCGCCTACCGCGAGGACCTGGCCCAGCCTACCCAGCAGGTCTTGAAGCACCTGCTGGAGACGGCGCTGGGCTGGGCACGCGAACGTTATCGGTGATGCGCAACGGGCCGGCGGGTCACCACCGGCCCGTCATGCATCCCGCGGCGGTACACCACGTTCGCGCGCCCGCTCGGTCAAGCGGTCGAGCAATTGCCGGATGTCTTCTGCCTTCTGTGTTTCGAGTTCGCGAATTCGGCTCAGGTGGGCTGGCGAGAGATCGCCGCTGTCATCCAATCGGTTGACCGCTTCGCGGAACGTGCTTTCGATACGCTGGAAATCATCGGCGTAGGCCTCGTGCAGGTACTCGTTCCAGAAGCTGCAGTCGCGGGCGTAGGCCAGGAACTCGTCTCCCTGCTCAGCGGCCAGGACACGGCCGATGGCCCGTTCCAGTTCGTCACCGGCAAAACCGAACGGATACACCATCGGGTCCGCAGGCGATGGCAGCTCCAGGCGGTTCGCCGCATCACGATGGTAGGCCAGGCGCACTTCCGCCGCGTCGCGGCCCTCACTGTTCTCGATGGCGATGCGGTCGAGTGCCTGTTGCCGGTACAGCCCGCGCAGCGTGGCGAACAGGCTGCGCTCACGCATGCCCGGCGCGGCATGGCGCAGGGCCTCGCTGGTGATGCATTGCATTTCTATTTGCTGGAACTGCACCAGCACCCCATCGGCACAAGTGCCTGACTGAATGGCATCGGTCGCCATCGCATCGTAGGTAATACGTTCCTCAGCGTCTTCGGCCGCCCGCTGCAGAACACGCCAGACCCGTGCAACCAGGTCACTCTGGGTCGCGGGCTCGCGGTAGGCGCGGGAGGCGGTCAGCCTGGCGACCAGTTGCAGCAGGTAGGGCGCATCGCTGCTCTGCTCGAGGCTTTGCCAGGTCTGCGCAAGCCTGAGGCGGTCCGCTACCGGCAGGCTCTCCAGCCATGGCCGGCTGTCGATGCCGATGTTCTGCCACCAGGGCGCGGAGCCGTGGCGGTGCGGGGTACCGATGCTTGGCGGGCCGAAACTGCCGGAATAGTTTGAGCCCAGCTCCGATTCCGGGGGCGTGAGGTTGAGGATTTCAAACGGCAGATCCATGTCGAAGAAATAGGTACGGTCGGCGCGTTGCGACAGGTGGGCCGTGCGCATGGTGTCATGGCTCAGCGGGTTGCCTTCGAGCAGGATGTTGGTTGAGCGCGTGCGCCTGACGGGGTTTTCCAGCAGCCATTGCGGCAGGGTCGTCAGCTGGTTGAAGCGCAGGTCCAGGACGTTTCTGGGCATCCACTCTTCCAGCCAGTCGGGCCATGCGTCCAGCTGGAGGTTTCGCAGGTGCAGTTCGCGCACCCGTGTCGCCGCGCCGGCGGGTTCTTGTAGCCCCGGCCGCAGGTGGTTGCCGGAAATATCCAGGCTGTTCAGGCTGGGCAGGCTAGCGAGCGTATCCAGCGTCTGCTGGTCGATTTCAAGGCCCTGGTCGATCAGGCTCAAGCGTCTGAGCGACGACAATTGGCCGAATATTGGGGGCAGGCCTTGCAACGGTTGGACATGGCCGTTCAACGTCAGCTCGTTCAGCGCGGGAAAACGTTGCACGAACGCCTCCAGTTGCTGGAGCGAGGTTTGCACGCGCATCAGCGTCACACTTTCGACATTCAGGTAGAAAGGTTGAAAAATCTCGCTCGGGAAGTCCTCCAGGCGGATGTCGCTCAGCACCAAGGGGGCGAAGCTGTTGCCGCGAATGCGTTGCTGGCGCAGTTCGAGGATGGCTTGTGCCACTTGCTGCCGGCTATGCGGTTCCTGCTCGGCGGCATCTGCCCATTGCTGCAGCTGCCGGCGTAGCGAGGTGTAGTGTTCGATGTCGGGGTTCGCATCCAGGCCGAAGCTGAATCGGTGCTGGTTGCCCTCCTGGCTGAAGAACAGGTTGTTTACCTGGGCCGGGGACAGCGGATTGCCTTGCAACGCGATGTCGCTGGTGTGGGTGGCGTGGGCGGCGCCTTGGCTGAGGAACGCCGGGACGCGCACCAGGTCGTTGTCACGTAGCGACAAGGCCGCCACTCGCTCCAGGGCTGCGCTGTTGAGCCAGTCGGGCCAGTTCTGCAACTGCATGCGCTCCAGGCCCAGGTAACCGAGTTGCAAGTCGGGGAAACTGAAGTTGGCCAACGGCGCCAAGGTGTTGCCGCTCAGGTCCAGCCGACGCAACTGCTCCCGCGAGGCGAACCGTTCCAAGTCCAGGGGAAACAGCTCGAGGTTCTGGTTGATCAGGCGCAATTCGCCCAGCTGCGGAAAGCTTCTGAGCATCAACGCCAGGCTGTTGGCGAACTCGGAGGCGGGGGCGTTGGCCCGGTAGTCGCGTTCGACTTCCAGTTGTTCCAGGCTCGGGAAGTGCCGGAACAGCCTGCTCAACTGCGCGTCGAACTGCGCTGGCCCGAGGCTGCCGTCGCCGGCATGGTCGAGGTTGACGCTGTGCAGTTGCAGGCGGCTGACCCGGGATGTGACGAAGTCCGGCAGGTGTTGGGGGAATTCGGCAATGTGCATGTCGTGCAGACGCAGCGTGCCCGATTCCTCATCGAGCTCGGGCACTGCGTTGTACAGCCAGTGGCGCCACAACGCCGCGCTGATCGCCTCGCGGCTGGCGCGCCGCGCGCCCAACCCGGTGATGGCGCCAGGGCCTTCGAAGGCGCTGTCCAGGCTTCGCTGCAGTTCCCGGCGCTCGGCGAACAGCTGAGTGATGCGCTGGCGCACCTGCTCTACAGGCCGACCGGCGGCTTCCAGTGCGCTCAGAATCTGTTCGGAGGTGACGCTGAATTCTGGTGCCAGGGTCAGGTCATCAAGTTGCTGGAGCAGGGTTGCCCGGGCCTGGTCTTCGCCAAGCTTGCCCTCGCCACTCAAGCGATAGCCGAGGCGGCCATCGGCGAGGCGCATTGGCGACCTTGGGCCCGGGCGCTGCATTTTCAGGGCCTTGCGCAGCGCCCAGCGCGGCAGCGGTGGGGCTTGCCTGATCGCGTTGCCGAGGGTAGTGGCGTCGATTATGCCGGCCTCGGCAAGGCGTGCTCGTTGAGCGTCTGGAAGTGCCGCGAACGCAGCCTCGTAGAAGGTTGGGTACAGAAGCGGCTGGCTGGCTTGAGCGGACGACACCTGGTAGCCGTTGGCGGTGTGGGTGATGACTGCGTCGGGGTGATCGTGTGCGCCGATGGCGTCGATTCGCTCGGCAGGCAGCACGCCTTTGCGTAATTCGATCGTGGTGGCCTCGGACCAGCCTGGCAACCGTGGCAGGGCATGCAGTACCAGGCGCTCGGTGTCAATGTTGCTTACCGCGTGCAGGTACAGCCCCTCATAGGCACGGTTCAGGCGTACCTGCTGCAGGTAGAGGCGTATTTCATCGCCGAGGCGCCTGGGCACTTTGCCGGTGGTCAACAGCTGGCGCTCGGCCGCCGTGGCGCTGTTCAGCAGCTCGTCGATGCACGCCGTGGGCAACCGCTGGTAGAGGTGGTGCAGCATGGCCGCGCCGGGTGCCTGGCTGACCGGCAACAGGCCGTAGCGCTGGTCGAACGCTACCTGGCGCGCATGCGGTGTGGCGTCGGCCAGATCCTGCATGACCTGCTGGTCCAACTTGAAGCGTTGCAGGGTATCGAGCAGCGGGGCGGGGAGCGCCTGGTTTTCGCTCAGCACCCGACGCAGCACGCCTTCGTCGATGCCACTGACGCGCAGAATGTTCACGGCGGTCGCATCGTCGAAACCGTCCGTCAGGTGCCCGAGCCGGCGAAACAGCTGCAGGCCTTGCCATTGTGTGGGTTTATCCAGGGCGTGCAGCCAGGCCCCGGCACCGTTGTGGCGCAATGGCGGCTGGTAGGCGTGCGCCCTGTCGGGGTGTTCGATGCGGTATTCGCCGTTGCTGGCCGATGACTTGACCGCGTAGGTCTTGCCGTCCAGAACCAGCCAGGTTTTTCCCTGGTGGTGGCGCAATCCCTGCGCATCTGCTGACGCGTCCAGCGGCAGGCTGACCTGCTGGGCATAAGGCGTCAGGTCGGGTTGCCACAGGCGGCTGTCACCCTCTGCAACCTCGACCTCCTGCAGTTGCTCGATGAACGTGGGCATTTGCACGGGCACTTGCAGCCGGGCGGCCAGCTCCGCCTTGATGGCGCCGCCGAGACCTTCGGCCAAGGTCAGCAAGGCCACGTTCTCGACCACGTCCATCAGGTAGTCGAATGCCTGTTGCCGGTCGTCGTTCGCCCAGCTTTCGAGGCCTTCATAAACCTCGTAACTCAGTTGCAGAGCAGTGGCGGCCAGCATCAGGTAGCCGACCTCGGGCACTGCCAGGCCAACCAGCGTCAGCGCATTGAAGGCCAGCGATTCGAAGTAGGCCAGGCGTGCTTGGGTGGTCTTCGCATCCATGGCCCGGGTGGGCACGGCATGGTAGATGGCATCGTCCCGGCGTCGGGTATACGCCTGGTAGATCAGCTCGGCGCGCAACGGCCTGGTCAGTTCACGGGGGGCGATAGGCAGCACGGCCTGCTTGTCGGCTACCCGCTCGTAGATGTTCTTGAGCGTGAAGGTGCGCGGCATGAGCAGGTCCAGCAGCTTCTCTTGCAGTTCGGCCTTGCGCGCATCCGGGATGTGCATGGAGATCGCGTTCGTGTCTTGCTGGAAGCGATCACGCAGGTGGGTTCTCAGCGCATCAAGCGAGCGGAACTCGCGAATGGCAGATGTCCTGTCGTGTGGGTTGTACAGCACCAGGGACGTGCTTGCCGCGAAGCTGATCAGCATCATCCCTGTCAGCTCGACGCCCCACAGCGTCAGGAAGCTGAACGTCGCCTGGGGCGAGGCAGCCTCGGCCTTGGTTTCAAACGGCGTGTTCAGCACGGCTTGGTAGTGGGGTTTTTCGATCGCTCCCAGCAGAGCGGCCAGGTGCAGGCTCTGCCTGAACGCTGACAGCTCGAGACGCCCGAGCCTGTCGAGCACCTGGGCCTGGGCCTCGAACTTGGACTCGCCCCGTGTAGGTTCGGGGTAGTAGAGCGTGTCCAGCAGCTTGAAGTATTGGCCGCCGATGTCCAGTTTCCGACACAGCGTAGCGAACGCCGTGGGTTCGATGTTCACGACATTATTGAAGGGTGGGCCGTTCTGGTAGCCGTGCGCGTCGAGGATCGCCGAACGCATGGGCGGCATGGCCACATCCAGGCCGCCGGCCTGGGTAGCTGACACCTCGAAGTTCTGCAAGGCATGCTGCTTCAGTGACCTGACGAAGCGCTCGGGCGTGGTCTTGCCGGTCTGGCGCCAGTGGTTGTGGGCCAGGGCGTCGTACAGGTAGGTGTTGTTGACGTCGAGGTCCAGCCCGAAGGTGGTCTTGATCGCTTCGCTCAGTTTCTTGGTAGCGAAGGCGTCGATGCTGGGCAGTTGCGCGAACAGTTGTGTCACATCGGCTTTGCTGTCCCTGAACGCCTGATGCTCCTGGGCCAATGCCTTGGCCACTTCGGGCTGCCGCCGACAGGCCTGCTCAAGGGTGGCGGGGGCTTGGTTGAGTGCCTCGCGTAGCGCCTGCAGCGTTTGCTGGGGCGCCGCCTTCATCCAGGGCGGGGTCTTGCTGGCGATGGTGGTGTAGTGCACCGGCTGGCTCTGCGGGGTAGGCGTCATGCGCGAATCCTTGGTTGGGAGAGAACTCGCGTACTATCGACAACTGTCGGGACCGGGCGTGGTAACTATGTGTCGTAGCTGTGGCCGTTGCGCTGAACGAGAGCATGCTCAAAGCCCAATTCAGGTTTATGATGCCCAACGGCAGATTAAATCCTCACACGGAGTGCGTAATGCAGACCCTGTACCCGCAGATCAAACCCTACGCCCGGCACGATCTGGCCGTGGAAGCACCGCATGTGCTGTATGTCGACGAGAGCGGTTCGCCAGAAGGTCTGCCGGTGGTGTTCATCCACGGAGGGCCAGGTGCGGGCTGCGATGCCCAGAGCCGCTGCTACTTCGACCCGAACCTGTACCGCATCATCACCTTCGATCAGCGTGGCTGCGGTCGTTCCACGCCACACGCGAGCCTGGAGAACAACACCACCTGGCACCTGGTCGAGGACTTGGAGCGAATCCGCCAGCACCTTGGTATCGACAAGTGGGTGCTGTTCGGTGGCTCATGGGGCTCGACCCTGGCCCTGGCCTACGCCCAGACCCACCCCGAGCGCGTCCATGGCTTGATTTTGCGCGGCATCTTCCTTTGCCGCCCTCAGGAGATCCAGTGGTTCTATCAGGAGGGTGCCAGCCGTCTGTTCCCCGATTACTGGCAGGACTACATCGCGCCAATCCCGCCGGAGGAGCGCGGCGACCTGGTCAAGGCCTTCCACAAGCGCCTGACCGGCAACGACCAGATCGCCCAGATGCATGCCGCCAAGGCGTGGTCCACCTGGGAAGGCCGCACCGCCACCTTGCGTCCGAATCCGCTGGTGGTCGATCGCTTCTCCGAACCGCAGCGGGCCTTGTCGATCGCCCGCATCGAATGCCACTACTTCATGAATAACGCTTTCCTGGAGCCGGATCAGCTGATCCGCGACTTGCCGAAGATCGCCCACTTGCCGGCGGTGATCGTGCATGGCCGCTATGATGTGATCTGCCCTCTGGAGAACGCCTGGGCGTTGCACCAAGCCTGGCCGAACAGCGAGCTGAAGGTCATTCGCGATGCCGGCCATGCCGCCTCCGAGCCGGGTATTACCGATGCCTTGGTACGTGCCGCCGACCAGATGGCCCGCCGTTTGCTTGACCTTCCACTGGAAGAAGCATGAAAGGGTTGTTGCAACGCGTACGCGCCGCCAGGGTAGAGGTTGCAGGGGAGATCGTCGGCGCCATCGACCAGGGTTTGCTGGTGCTGGTGGCCGTTGAACCTGGCGATACGCGCGAACATGCCGATAAATTGCTGCATAAGCTGCTTAACTATCGGGTGTTCAGCGACGAGCAGGGCAAGATGAACCTGTCACTCAAGGATGTCGGTGGCGGTCTGCTGCTGGTGTCACAGTTCACTCTGGCCGCCGATACGCGCAGTGGGATGCGTCCGAGCTTCTCGACAGCCGCTTCACCTGCCTTGGGCGCAGAACTGTTCGACTATCTTCTGCAGAAAGCCAAGGGGCAGCACGGTGATGTGGCCAGCGGTCGCTTCGGCGCGGACATGCAGGTGCACTTGGTCAATGATGGCCCCGTAACATTTATGTTACAAATATGAGGTCGAAAAACCCCTTGTTTGTAGGAAAACAAGGGGTTTTGTACGATAAATAGTTGGTCCAGCCTGATGCGTTGTAACGCGACCTGCTGGATAATCGCGCGCTGCGTGGGCCTGCGTTCGCAGGTTCGTTTTACTCTGACTCGAGCATTGTCTGGATCCGTTTGGGGAATCATTACGCCCTTACGGGGTCCGAACAGTGCTCGCCAACCCGGCATTGGTCGCTGGCCGTTGGTTTCATGATCTGTTTTCGGCGAGGGTTGCTCGTGATTGTTAGTCCCCATAATGCATCAAGAATCCCCGGCAATCGGCTGCGCAAGGCCCTGATGGCCAGTGTGGCACTGGTTGGCCTGATGAGCGCGGGCCAGCTGTGGGCGTTCAATCTTGACGACGTTGCAGCCAAGGCAAAGGATCTGGCCGGCCAGAAGTACGAAGCACCGAAAAGCAATCTGCCTGCCGTATTCCGCGACATGAAGTTCGCCGACTACCAGAAGATTCGCTTCCTGCAGGAGAAAGCGGAGTGGGCCAAGGACAAGACCCCCTTCAAGCTGTCCTTCTACCACCAGGGCATGCACTTCGACACGCCGGTGAAAATCAACGAAGTCACCGCCAGCAAGGTCGAGGAAATCAAGTACGACCCGAACCGCTTCGAGTTCGGTGACGTCCCGCACGACCCGGAAACCACCAAGAACCTGGGTTACGCCGGTTTCCGCGTGCTTTACCCGATCAACAAGGCCGACAAGCAGGACGAGATCATGACCCTGCTTGGCGCCAGCTACTTCCGCGTCGTCGGCAAGGGCCACGTGTATGGCCTGTCGGCCCGTGGCCTGGCCATCGACACCGCGCTGCCGTCGGGCGAAGAGTTCCCGCGCTTCACCGAGTTCTGGGTCGAGAAGCCCAAGCCTGCCGACAAGCACCTGGTGATCTACGCCCTGCTTGACTCGCCGCGCTCCACCGGCGCTTACAAACTGACCCTGCGTCCGGGCAGCGACACCATCGTCGACGTCAAGTCGCGCGTATTCCTGCGTGACCAGGTCAGCCGCCTGGGCATCGCCCCGCTGACCAGCATGTTCCTGTTCGGCCCGAACCAGCCATCGAAGGTCCTGAACTACCGTCCGGCCCTGCATGACTCCGAAGGCCTGGCAATTCAAGCCGGCAACGGCGAGTGGCTGTGGCGTCCGCTGAATAACCCGAAACACCTGGCCGTAAGCAACTTCAGCATCGAGAACCCGCGTGGTTTCGGCCTGATGCAGCGTCAGCGCGCGTTCAGCGACTATGAAGACCTCGACGACAACTACCAGAAGCGCCCGAGCGCCTGGATCGAGCCTAAGGGTGATTGGGGCAAGGGTACCGTCGATCTGGTCGAGATCCCGACTGCCGACGAGACCAACGACAATATCGTGGCCTTCTGGAGCCCGGAGAAGCTGCCTGAACCAGGTAAGCCGTTCGAGTACGACTACCGCCTGCACTGGACCATCGACGAGGCCAAGTTCCAGGCCCCGGATCTGGGCTGGGTCAAGCAGACCCTGCGCTCCACTGGCGATGTCAAACAGTCCAACCTGATCCGTCAGCCTGACGGCAGCGTGGCCTTCCTGGTCGATTTCGCCGGCCCGGCGCTGGCCAGCTTGCCGGAAGACACCGCGGTGCGCAGCCAGATCAGCGTCGGCGACAACGCCGAGGTGGTCGAGAACAACCTGCGTTACAACCCAGAAACCAAGGGCTGGCGCCTGACCCTGCGCTTGAAGATCAAGGAAGCCAACAAATCCACCGAAATGCGCGCGGCATTGGTACGCGACGTTCCGGTCGAGCCGGCCAAGGATGCCAAGCAGGACAAGGCTGCCGCCAAGCATGCCAAAGCTGAGAAGGCCGCCAAGGCCGAACAATCTGCCAAGGCCGAACAACCTGCCGCCGATGCGGCGTCCACCAACGGGACCCCGGCCACCACCGAAAAAGTGCTGACCGAGACCTGGAGCTATCAGTTGCCTGCCGATGAGTAACTCAAGCGCAAGGCCGGAATCGCTTGGCGAATACCTGGCCCACCTACCACTGAGCGACGAGCAGCGTGCGGAACTCGCCAGCTGCTCATCGTTCAGTGAGCTGCACCAACGTCTGGCGGCCAATCCGGCCGCCGACTCTGCCGAGGCCGTCCAGGCCTCGGTAGGCCCGCGCCTGACCGTGGGCAGCGCCGCCGAGCTGGAGGACGCCGAAATGCTCGGCGTCGACGGCAGTGGTCGGCTGTGCCTGAAGATCGCTCCGCCGATCAAGCGCACCAAGGTCGTGCCCGAACCCTGGCGCACCAACGTACTGATTCGCATGTGGCGGCGCATGACCGGCCGCACCAACGCGCCGCAGCCGCCCAAGCGTGAGCTGCCGCCAGCGCGCTGGCGCACGGTCGGTTCGATTCGCCGCTACATCCTGCTTGCCTTGATGATCGGCCAGACCATCGTCGCCGGCTGGTACATGAAGGGCATCCTGCCTTATCAGGGCTGGTCGTTCGTCGATTTCGACGAAGTGGTCAACCAACCGCTCTGGGACACCGTGGTGCAGGTCTGGCCCTATGCACTGCAGACGTCGATCCTGATCCTGTTCGGCATCCTGTTCTGCTGGGTTTCGGCAGGTTTCTGGACCGCCCTGATGGGCTTCCTCGAACTGCTCACCGGGCGTGACAAGTACAAGATTTCGGGCAGCAGCGCTGGCAATGAGCCGATTGCCCCCGAAGCGCGCACCGCGCTGGTGATGCCGATCTGCAACGAAGACGTGCCACGGGTGTTCGCCGGCTTGCGCGCCACCTTCGAGTCGGTGGCCGCCAGCGGCAACCTCGACCGTTTCGACTTCTTCGTGCTCAGCGACACCAACGACACCGACATTGCCGTCGCCGAGCAGCAGGCCTGGTTGGATGTATGCCGCGAAACCAAAGGTTTCGGCCGCATCTTCTACCGCCGTCGCCGCCGTCGGGTGAAACGCAAGAGCGGCAACCTCGACGACTTCTGCCGTCGCTGGGGTGGCGATTACAAGTACATGGTCGTGCTCGACGCCGACAGCGTCATGAGCGGCGAGTGCCTGAGCAGCCTGGTGCGCCTGATGGAGGCCAACCCGGACGCCGGCATCATCCAGACCGGGCCGAAAGCCTCGGGCATGGACACCCTGTATGCGCGCCTGCAGCAGTTCGCCACCCGTGTGTACGGGCCGCTGTTCACCGCCGGCCTGCACTTCTGGCAGCTGGGCGAGTCGCACTACTGGGGCCACAACGCGATCATCCGCATGAAGCCGTTCATCGAGCACTGCGCCTTGGCGCCGTTGCCGGGCAAGGGCGCCTTTGCCGGTGCAATCCTGTCCCACGACTTCGTCGAAGCCGCGCTGATGCGCCGTGCCGGTTGGGGCGTGTGGATCGCCTATGACCTGCCGGGCAGCTACGAAGAACTGCCGCCGAACCTGCTCGACGAGCTCAAGCGTGACCGTCGCTGGTGCCACGGCAACCTGATGAACTTCCGCCTGTTCCTGGTCAAGGGCATGCACCCGGTGCACCGTGCGGTGTTCCTCACCGGCGTGATGTCTTACCTGTCGGCACCGCTGTGGTTCCTGTTCCTGGTGCTGTCGACCGCGCTGCTGGCCACCAACACGCTGATGGAGCCGCAGTACTTCATCGAGCCGTACCAGCTCTACCCGCTGTGGCCGCAGTGGCACCCGGAGAAGGCCGTCGCGCTGTTCTCCACTACCATCGTGCTGCTGTTCCTGCCGAAGCTGCTCAGCGTCATCCTGATCTGGGCCAAGGGCGCCACCGAGTACGGCGGTCGCATCAAGGTCACCTTGTCGATGCTGATGGAGATGCTGTTCTCCATGTTGCTGGCACCGGTGCGAATGATCTTCCACACCCGCTTCGTGCTGGCTGCGTTCCTCGGCTGGGCTGCGACCTGGAACTCGCCGCAGCGTGACGACGACTCCACGCCATGGAGCGAAGCTGCGCGCCGTCACGGCCCGCAGACCCTGCTGGGCATCGCCTGGGCCGCTCTGGTGGCGTGGCTGAACCCGAGCTTCCTGTGGTGGCTGGCGCCGATCGTCGGCTCTCTGGTGCTGTCGATTCCGGTGTCGGTGATTTCCAGCCGTACGCGCCTGGGCCTGGCGGCCAAGGACGAGAAGCTGTTCCTCATCCCCGAGGAGTACGCGACGCCGCAGGAGCTGCTGGCGACCGACCAGTACACCCACGAGAACCGCTGGCACGCCCTGCACGACGGCTTCGTGCGTGCCGTGGTCGACCCGCGGCAGAACGCATTGGCCTGCGCCATGGCCACTGCTCGTCATGGTCAGGCCGCGCCGATCGAGGCTCTGCGCGTCGAACGTGTAGCTAAAGCGCTGGAAGTGGGCCCGAGCGGGCTGGACCTCAACACCCGCCTGGCACTGCTGAGCGACCCGGTTGCCTTGTCGCGCCTGCATGAGCAGGTGTGGGCCGGGCACCATGCGGCGTGGATCGATGTGTGGCGTGCTTCGATCAAGAACGACCCGCATTCGCCGCTGTTGCCGCTGCATCCGGAGCATGAAGGTCAGCCGACCCTCGTCGGCGCCTGATAGGCCCATTCGCGGGTAAACCCGCTCCCACAGGGAAACAAGAACCCTGTGGGAGCGGGTTTACCCGCGAAGCTTTTTGCAGTCCCCTCGATTTTGGCCAACAAAGTCCCCCCCGGCTCTAGGTCCCAGGGCCGCCATGCGTTAGCATCCTTCTCCGATATTCCTCATTGGCCAGTACGGCCGTGCCAACAATAAGATTTGCTTATTTTCTTGCTAGGGGACCTGGTGATGATCAAGAAATACCTCTCGCGACTGCTGGTCGGTGTAACCGCCCTGGTCGCCGTGACGGCGGCCCAGGCTGGCGCCATCGACGACGCGGTCAAGCGCGGCACCCTGCGTGTGGGCATGGACCCGACCTACATGCCGTTCCAGATGACCAACAAGCGCGGCGAAATCATTGGTTTTGAAGTCGATATCCTCAAAGCCATGGCCAAGTCCATGGGCGTCAAGCTGGAGACCGTCTCCACCGCCTATGACGGGATCATCCCGGCCCTGCTGACCGACAAGTTCGACATGATCGGCAGCGGCATGACCCTGACCCAGGAGCGCAACCTGCGCCTGAACTTCAGCGAACCCTTCATCGTCGTTGGCCAGACCCTGCTGATCCGCAAGGAGCTGGCGGGCGAAATCAAGTCGTACAAGGACCTGAACAACGAGAAGTACCGCATCACCTCCAAGCTCGGCACCACTGGCGAAATGGTTTCCAAGAAGCTGATCGCCAAGGCCAAGTACCACGGCTACGACAACGAGCAGGAAGCGGTGATGGATGTGGTCAACGGCAAAGCCGATGCCTTCGTCTATGACGCGCCGTACAACGTCGTGGCGGTAGAGAAGGCTGGCGCTGGCAAGCTGCTGTTCCTCGAAGAACCCTTCACCTACGAGCCGCTGGCCTTCGGCCTGAAGAAAGGCGACTACGACAGCATCAACTTCATCAACAACTTCCTGCACCAGATCAAGCATGACGGGACCTACGATCGTATTCACGACAAGTGGTTCAAGAACAAGGACTGGCTGAAGGAAATGGAATAAGGCCCAGGCCACAAGCCCAGGCTTTGACCCCCGACGCGCAGGTAAACCCTGCGCGTTCGCATTTACGGAAGTACCCACGTGATCAAACACAAGAAACCCCAGTGGCCCTGGCATGCGCTGACCGCGCTGGTCCTGGTGGGCCTGGCGTTCAGCCTGTACCTGGCCACCTCGATGATTTCCTACGAGTGGCGCTGGAACCGCGTGCCGCAATACTTCGCCTACCAGGCCGAGGAAGCCCAGCGCGCAGCCGGTTACGGCACGGTTCAGGACATCGTCGTTTCCGGTGACACCGCGCGTGTCACGCTCAAGGACGAAAACGGCGACGAGCAAGTGCTCGACGTGGCCAAGGACAGCCTGCAACTGAGCCGCGGTGACGATGTCTCCGAAGGCGACCAGATTGGTGTAACCCGTCACTGGGCAGCCGGTCCGCTGGCTTGGGGCTTGTGGACCACACTGTGGATTTCGGTGGTTTCCGGGGCTATGGGCCTGGTCATTGGCCTGTTTGCCGGGCTGTGCCGGCTTTCCAATAACCCGACCCTGCGCGACCTGTCGACCGTCTACGTCGAACTGGTGCGCGGTACGCCGTTGCTGGTGCAGATCTTCATCTTCTACTTCTTCATCGGCACCGTACTCAACCTGTCCCGTGAATTTGCCGGGGTTGCTGCGCTGGCGCTGTTCACGGGGGCCTACGTCGCCGAAATCGTCCGTGCCGGCGTACAGTCGATCGCCAAGGGTCAGAACGAAGCAGCCCGCTCGCTGGGCCTTAATGCTGGCCAGTCGATGCGCCATGTGATTCTGCCGCAGGCGTTCAAGCGTGTGCTGCCACCGTTGGCCGGGCAGTTCATCAGCCTGGTCAAGGACACCTCGCTGGTATCGGTGATCGCGATCACCGAACTGACCAAGAGCGGCCGCGAGGCCATTACCACCTCGTTCTCGACTTTCGAGATCTGGTTCTGCGTGGCAGGCCTGTACCTGCTGATCAACCTGCCGCTGTCGCACATGGCCAGCCGGCTTGAGCGGAGGCTTGCGCAAAGTGATTGAAGTCCGTGACCTGTTGAAAGTCTTCGACACCCGTGGCCAAGTGGTGCGCGCGGTGGACAAGGTGACCACGCGCGTAGCCAAGGGCGAAGTGGTGGTGGTGCTTGGCCCGTCGGGTTCGGGTAAGTCGACGTTCCTGCGCTGCCTCAATGGCCTGGAGCACTTCGATGAAGGCCATGTGGCCATCGATGGTCTGCAGCTGGACGACCCGAAGACCGATATCAACGCCTACCGCCGCGAAGTTGGCATGGTGTTCCAGCATTTCAACCTGTTCCCGCACATGACCGTGCTGGAGAACCTGTGCCTGGCACAGAAAGTCGTGCGCAAGCGTGGCAAGGCCGAGCGCGAGGCCAAGGCCCGGGCATTGTTGGAAAAGGTTGGCATTTCGCAGAAGGCCAACGAGTACCCGTCGCGTCTATCCGGCGGCCAGCAGCAGCGCGTGGCGATTGCCCGGGCATTGGCCATGGAACCGAAGGTGATGCTGTTCGATGAGCCCACTTCGGCGCTCGACCCGGAAATGGTCGGTGAAGTGCTCGATGTCATGAAGACCCTGGCCCAGGAAGGCATGACCATGGTCTGCGTGACCCACGAAATGGGCTTTGCCCGGGAAGTGGCGGACCGTGTGTTGTTCTTCGATCACGGCAAGCTGCTGGAAGATTCGTCGCCCGCTGAGTTCTTCGCATCGCCGAAGGACCCGCGTGCCCAGGCGTTCCTGCGCCAGGTGCTGTAACCGCGTTAGCCCTTTTCGCGGGTAAACCCGCTCCCACAGGGAGCCCACCGTGCTTGAGAGCAGTGGCGTACCTGTGGGAGCGGGTTTACCCGCGAAAAGGGCGACGCGATGCTAGAGACTGAACCGTCCCACCATCCCCCTCAGCTGCTGCCCCAACTGCTCCAGCTCACCACTGGACTGCGCCGTCTGCTCACTGGCCGTACTGGTCTGGTCCGACGCATCACGCACATTGATCACGCTCCGGTTGATCTGTTCGGCCACCACGCTCTGCTCCTCGCTGGCCGTGGCGATCTGCTGGTTCATGCCCTGGATCGTGGAAACGGTATCGGTGATCTGGCTCAAGGCATATCCGGCCTTGCGGCTTAGTTCGACACTCTGCTCGGTCAGGCGCTTGCTGCTGTCGAGCAGGTTGGTGACTTCGTCGGTTCCGCTGTGCAGGTTTTCGATCAACTGCTCGATTTCTTCGGTCGACTGCTGGGTGCGCTGTGCCAACCCCCGCACTTCGTCGGCAACCACGGCAAAGCCGCGCCCGGCTTCACCGGCGCGGGCGGCCTCGATGGCGGCGTTCAGCGCCAGCAGATTGGTCTGCTCGGACACCGACTTGATCACATCGAGAATGCTGCCAATCCGCTCGCTTTCTCCTGCAAGGTGCTGCATCGCCGTCAGGCAATGGTCCATCTGCCCGGCCAGTTGCTCAATTCGGCTGATGGCCTCGGCCACGACCTGATCACCCTGTTGTGCCTGCTGGTCGGCATCGGTCGCTGCCAGTGACGCCTGTTCGGCATTTTGTGCCACTTCCTGCACGGTCGCGCTCATCTGGTTCATGGCCGTGGCGACCTGGTCGGTTTCTTCGCGCAGCTGGTTGATCCGTTGCTTGGTGTCTTCGCTGCTGACGGACAGTTGCGTCGCGGCCTGGGACAGGCGCCCGACGCCCTGGTCGATACCGCCTATCAACTCGCGCAGGCTGACGGTCATTTCACGCATGCTCGTCTGCAGCTGGCCCATCTCGTCACGTCGCTGCACCGGTTCCAGTTGGCTGAGGTCGCCACGGGCGATACGTGCGGCCACGGCCAGCGTCTGGCGCAGAGGCTGGGTGATTTGCAGGGTAATAAGCCAGCCCGCCACGATGCCCACCACCAAGGCCAGCACGGCCACGCTGGTGAGCAGCGAACGCGCCGCCAGGGCCTCATTGTCGCGTTGCTCGATCTTTCGTTGGCTCAATTCCAGGCTGGTGGCACCAAGCTCGTCGCCCATTGTTTCCATGCGCTGCTGTATTTGCTCGGCTGTCAGGGCGGCACGGCGGTACTGGTCCAGGCTGGCCCGGTACCTGGCCAGTTCGATGCCGGGCTGCTCCTTCAGCGCACGTGACAGCCCCAGCGGAGCAAGGCCGTCGAGCAGCTGTGCGAGGACTTTGTCGGCTGCATCCAGTGCGGTATCGCCGACCTTGGCGAAGTCTGTCAGCGGCGAGAAGGTGTAGGCCGGCATCTGGCTCTGTTGGTTGGCGCCGTCGATATGACGGCTAAGCGTGTCCATGAGGCCCAGCACGCCCCCTTGCTGGCTGTCGGCAGGCATTTTCAGCAAGGCCTGGGTCTGTAGCTCGTCGATCACCTCGCTGAGCTTCTGCTCCTGTACGGCCATGGCCTCGCGCAGCGTATGGCGGCTGTCGACAGTGCGTTGCAGGGTGGCGAAGTCCTCGCGCAATCGCTGCAGCAGTTGCAGCTTCTGCGCAAGCATCTGGCGTGAGGCATCCACGCCACTGCGCTGATGCAGGGTGGTCAGCAGGCTTTCGAGTTGCTCGAGGATCTGGGCGATGCGTGTCTTGCTGGTGTCGTCACTGAGCACGCGAAAGGTGATGCGCTCGGCGCGCAAGTCTTTGATCAGGTCATTGATCAGGCTGATTTCACTGA
This sequence comes from Pseudomonas sp. Teo4, assembly GCF_034387475.1. Taxonomy (NCBI): domain Bacteria; kingdom Pseudomonadati; phylum Pseudomonadota; class Gammaproteobacteria; order Pseudomonadales; family Pseudomonadaceae; genus Pseudomonas; species Pseudomonas sp. Teo4. The sequence goes on along the minus strand of NZ_JAXCIL010000002.1, from coordinate 594,419 downwards.
GCTGTTCCGAGCGGTTGATGGCACCGTCCAGGGCGCGCCAGCCGCTGACCGTGGTGATCAAGGTAAGCAGCAGTACCACGGCAAAGCCCAGAGCTAGCTTCGCGGCGACGCTGATGTTGCCGAGCTTGCGGTTGAGGTAGCCGAACATGGCATGTCTCCGTCCAGTTGAGGGGGATGTCGTGCTGGCGTAGTGCTGGCATGACATCCCTGCTCATCGGCAGAGCATGCGTAGGACTGGACCTGAGAATTGCGTAGGAAAGTTCAGCTTGAGATGTATGAAAGGCGATGATGTCTGTCGTGGCCTGATCGCCGGCAAGCCGGCTCCCACAGGGTCCGCGACGATCTTGAGGTCGCCGCAATACCTGTGGGAGCCGGCTTGCCGGCGATTGGGCCTATACGGATGTCACAGCCTGAAGCGTCCCACCAACCCTTGCAGATGAGTGCCAAGCCTTGCCAATTCCACGCTGGAGCTGGCGGTTTCCTCGCTGGCTGCCGAGGTCTGATCGGAAATGTCCCGCACATTCATCACGCTGCGGTTGATCTCCTCGGCCACCGCGCTTTGCTGCTCAGCCGCTGTGGCAATCTGCTGGTTCATGGCCTGGATCGACGACACGGTGCGGGTAATGGTCTCAAGCGAGCTGCCGGCCCGTCGGGTCAGCTCGACGCTGCTGTCGGTGAGTTCGCGGCTGCTGTCCATCACGTTGGCCACGCGCTCAGTACCACTCTGCAGGCCGGCAATCAGTTCTTCGATTTCCTCGGTCGATTGCTGAGTGCGCTGGGCCAGGCTGCGTACCTCGTCGGCAACCACGGCAAAGCCGCGCCCGGCCTCACCTGCACGGGCCGCTTCGATGGCAGCGTTGAGGGCCAGCAGGTTGGTCTGCTGGGCCACCGACTTGATCACATCCAGTACGCTGCCAATCTTGTCGCTCTCGGCCTTGAGCTGGTTCATGGCCTCGCTGGAATTGACCACTTCACTGGCCAGACGCTCGATCTGGGCAATGGCTTCGCCGACCACCCGATCACCTTCGCGGGCCTGCTGGTCGGCCATCAGGGCCGCTTCCGAGGCCTGTTCGGCATTGCGTGCCACTTCGTGAACGGTGGCCGACATTTCGTTCATGGCCGTCGCCACCTGGTCGGTCTCCACCTTCTGGTTGTTGACCCCGGCGCTGGTCTGCTCCGTCACCGCCGACAGCTCTTCGGCGGCGCTGGCGATCTGGGTGACACCGTCGCCGATACCACCGATCAGCTCGCGCAGGCTCTGGGTCATGCGCTGCATGCTCGCCTGCAGCTGGCCCAGTTCGTCGCGGCGCTCGACCGGCAGGTCCTGGCGCAGGTCGCCGTTGGCCACACGCTCAGCGGCTGTCAGGGTCTGGCGCAGTGGAATGATGATCTGCCGGGTGATGGCCCAGGCGGCCAACAAGCCCAGCAGTAGCGCCAAGCCGGTGGCAGCGGCCAGCATGACCTTGGCTTGTTGGGTGCCCGCATTGCGGACTTCGGTCTGCGAGGCGGTCATTGCCTGGCTGGCCTGCAGCAGCACCGTGCCCTGCTCGGCCATGCGCTGAAGGGCCTGCTCGCTGGCCGCCTGGGCAGTGCCGAACTGGCTGACTGCATCGCGGTAGCCGGCCAGTGCGGTGGCCGCGTCGTCGAGGCTGGAGGCATGCTCGGCGCCTACTTTGGCAGGCAGGGCCTTGAGTTCGGCCATGGCCTGGTCGATGGCCTTCAGTGCGGTTTGCTGGAAGTCGGCATTGCCGCTGTAGGTGTAGCCACGCACCTGGAAGCGAGCTTGCTGCAGCAGGGCGCTGACTTCCACGGCGTACTGGTACTGGTTGATATCACCGCCTTGCAGCAGGCGTTGCTGGACCTTGCCGATCAGCTCGGCAGCCTTGTCGGCGCTATCACCCAGTACGCTGCGGCTGGCTTCCCGGCGTTGGCCGGCCTGCTTGAGCTCGTTGAAAGCCTGCTGGTACAGACGCACGGCATCGCGCTGCTGTTCCAGGCGTTGGCGATCAGCCGGGTGTTCGATCTGGCCGAGCATCAGCTGAACCTGGCGATCGAGGCTTGTCAGGGCCTTTTCAAGCTCCCCCACAGAGGCTTCGTCACGCTTGCGCTCATAGTGCTGGCGGGCGATGCGCAGGTCCTGGGTGTGCTGGTAGATCACCGAAATGTTGCCGAGTTTGTCACCTCGGTCGATGACGCTGTCCAGGCCTTTCCAACCGGTCAGCGTGATGGCCAAGGTCAGCATCAGCACCAGCCCGAACCCCAGCCCCAACTTGCGATTGACGCTCACATTTCCCAGCGATTGGGCAAACCAACGGTACATGATCGACTCCCCGGTTAACTGGCAACACGGATTATTGTTGTGTTGCTAGAACATCGGCTTGCGCCGGGGAAACTTGATGGAGGGAAGGTTCTGGCTTAAGTGTCAGAAAATTCGCGATAGCAGGGCTGTGACGGCTGTCTCAACTCGCAGGATGCGATCACCTAGTTGCACAGGGGCCAGCCCGGCTTTGCCAAGAAGCTCGACTTCATAAGGGATCCAGCCCCCTTCGGGGCCAATCGCCAGAGTAACCGGGCCTTCGACAGCACGCGGGCACGCAGGGTAGGGGCCGGGGTGGCCGACCAGGCCGAGGGTGCCTTCGGCGATGGCGGGCAGGCGATCTTCGACGAACGGTTTGAAGCGTTTCTCGATGATTACCTCGGGCAGCACCGTGTCACGGGCTTGCTCAAGGCCGAGAATGAGGTTTTCGCGGATGCTGTCGGGGTTGAGGAAGGGCGTCTGCCAGAAGCTCTTCTCCACCTTGTAGCTGTTGACCAGGATCAGCCGGGGCACGCCAAGGGTGGCAACGGTCTGGAACAACCGGCGCAGCATCTTCGGCCGCGGTACGGCCAGCACCAGGGTCAGTGGCAGCTTGGCCGGAGGTGGCTGGTCAAAGCTCACATCCAGCTCCGCTTCGTGCTTTTCCAGGCGCACGACGGTAGCTTTTCCCATCAGGCCATTGATGCGCCCGACGCGCAGGCTATCGCCCACCGCAACACGGTGGATCTCCTGCATGTGAGTAAATCGGCGATCAGCCAGGACGACGCGGTCGGCCGAAACGAAGTCGGCCTCCTCAAGCAGCAGCAGGTTCACGATTGCGTCGCTGGCGGTTGGTCGTTGTGGTCGTTGGCGGCTTCATCTTCGCCATGACTGCGTTTGCGGATCAGGCTGCCGCACAGCACGCCGACCTCGAACAGCAGCCACATGGGCACTGCCAGCAAGGTTTGGGAGAAGATATCCGGCGGAGTCAGGACCATGCCGACGACGAAGCAGCCGATGATCACGTAGGGCCGGATCTTCTTCAGGTACTTCACGTCGACCACGCCGATCCACACCAGCAGCACCACTGCCACCGGAATCTCGAAGGCAACGCCGAAGGCGAAGAACAGGGTCATGACGAAGTCCAGGTAACTGGCAATGTCCGTCATCATCGACACGCCTTCCGGTGTGGCGCTGGCGAAGAAACCGAAGATCAGCGGGAATACCAGGAAGTAGGCGAAGGCCATGCCTGCGTAGAACAGGAAGATGCTGGAAATCAGCAAGGGAATGGCGATGCGCTTTTCGTGGCGGTACAGCCCGGGTGCGATGAAGCCCCAGATCTGCTGGAGAATGAACGGGATCGCCAGGAACAGCGAAACGATCATGGTCAGCTTGAACGGAGTCAGGAACGGCGAGGCCACATCGGTGGCGATCATCGTCGCGTTGGCCGGCAGGTGAGCGCGCAGCGGCGCGGACACCAGGGTGTAGATCTGCTGGGCGAAGGAGAACAGCCCGGCAAAGATCAGGAAAATGACGGCAACGCAGCGCAGCAGGCGGGTGCGCAGTTCAGTCAGGTGCGAAACCAGCGGCATGGGCTGGTCGTGTTCCGGATTTTCGCTCATGGGGCTCGCGGCGGTTGGGGCTGTTCAGGCGTTTCAGGCGTGCTGCCGGTGGTTGCAGGCGCTGGCGTGGTGGCCACGGCAGGCTGCTCGCCAGGCGTGGCGGCCGGCGGCTGGGCGGGCGGCACCTGTGGGTTGAGGATGCGCCTGGCTTCCTGCTCCATCTGCAGGATGTGCTCGTTGTGCAGCTGGCGGCGAATGTCGTCGGCGCCGATTTCGCGCTCGACTTCCATCTTGATGCTGTTGAAGCTGCGCTTGAGGCGGCCGATCCACAACCCTGCGGTGCGGGCGGCACCGGGCAGGCGCTCGGGGCCGAGCACCAACAGGGCGACCAGGCCGACGAGCAGCAGCTCGCTGAAGCTGATGCCGAACATGGGTCAGTCTTTCCGCTGTGGCTCTTGGACCGGCTGGGCCTGGCCCTCGATGGTGTGGCCTTGGGCCTGTTGCGGGGCATTCTGTACCGGCGGCACGGGCTGGGCAGGCGGAGGCGTCTGCTCGGCCGGCTTGTTCTCTTCTTCGTTCATGGCTTTACGGAAGCCCTTGATCGACTCGCCCAGGTCGCTGCCGAAATTTTTCAGCTTCTTGGTGCCGAACACCAGGACCACGACGACCAGTAGGACGATCCAGTGTTTCCAGTCAAAAATACCCATGATGCTCTCCTAGAATTCGATAGGTCAGGCCGAAGGCTGACGCGCGGCCTTTTCATCATGCCCGGACAGCCCGAAGCGGCGTTCCAGTTCATCGAGTACTGCTTGCGGATGCTGGCCCAGCGCGCTGAGCATGACCAGGCTATGGAACCACAAATCTGCGGTTTCATAGATGACATCGCTGTAATCCTTGCTGACAGCCGCATCCTTGGCCGCGATGATGGTCTCGATGGACTCTTCACCGAGCTTTTCAAGGATCTTGTTCAGGCCCTTGTGGTACAGGCTGGCCACGTAGGAGCTGTCGGGGGCGGCTTGCTTGCGTTCTTCAAGCACTTCGGCCAGGCGGTTCAGGGTGTCGCTCATGTCAGTGTCCTGCGCTGTAGATGGCGTGCGGGTCCTTCAGGACCGGGTCGACGGTTTTCCACTGGCCGTCTTCATAGACGCGGTAGAAGCAGCTTTCGCGGCCAGTGTGGCAGGCGATATGGCCCAGTTGCTCGACCATCAGGATGATCACGTCGGCATCGCAGTCCAGGCGCATTTCGTGCAGTTTCTGCACATGGCCCGACTCCTCGCCCTTACGCCACAGCTTGCCACGTGAGCGCGACCAGTAGATGGCGCGTTGCTCGGCGGCGGTGAGGGCCAGCGACTCGCGGTTCATCCAGGCCATCATCAGCACGCGTCCGGTCTTGTGGTCCTGAGCGATTGCCGGTACCAGGCCATCGCTGTTCCACTTGATCTCGTCCAGCCAGTCTTTCATCGTCGACTCCAAAACCGGGCCCGTTCCTGTGCCGGGCCCATTGCGCTAGTGTGCCAGCCAGCCACGCGGCTGGCTATTGGCGCACGATCAGGTAAAGCCCGGCGGCCAGCATCAGCCAGGCCGGCCAGGCGGCAGGGGCGGCCAGGCTGGCGCTCTCAGCGGCGCCCATAGCCAGCACCGCGCCACCACCGAGCAGGCCCGCGCCCAGAAGGCGCAGCGCCCAACGGTCGCCCTGGCGACGGCGCTCTGGCAGCTGCGGATCATGCAAATGCGGTTGTGACAGGCGTTCGAGCAAGTCACGGGCCATGTCGGCCAGGTGCGGCAATTGTTCGACCTGGCCGTGCAGGTTGCCGAGCACGGCCTTGGGGCTGTAACGGTCACGCATCCAGCGTTCGAGGAACGGCTTGGCGGTGCTCCACAGGTCCAGGTCGGGGTACAGCTGGCGGCCCAGGCCTTCAATGTTGAGCAGGGTCTTCTGCAGCAGTACCAGCTGCGGCTGCACTTCCATGTTGAAGCGTCGGGCTGTCTGGAACAGGCGCATCAGCACCTGGCCGAAGGAAATGTCCTTGAGTGGTTTTTCGAAGATCGGCTCGCACACGGTGCGGATAGCCGCCTCGAACTCGTTGACCTTGGTGTGCGCCGGCACCCAGCCGGAATCGATGTGCAGCTGGGCGACGCGGCGGTAGTCGCGCTTGAAAAAGGCGATCAGGTTGCGCGCCAGATAGTCCTGGTCCTCGGCGGTGAGGCTGCCGACGATGCCGCAGTCGATGGCGATGTACTGCGGGCTCCACGGCTTGATTGTGCTGACGAAAATGTTGCCGGGGTGCATGTCGGCGTGGAAGAAACTGTCGCGGAACACCTGGGTGAAAAACACCTCGACGCCCCGTTCTGCCAGCAACTTCATGTCGGTGCGCTGGTCGGCCAGGGTGGCCATGTCGGTCACCGGTACGCCATAGATGCGCTCCATCACCAGCACCTTGGGGCGGCACAGGTCCCAGTAGACCTGGGGCACGTACATCAGCTCGGAACCCTCGAAGTTGCGTCGCAACTGGCTGGCATTGGCCGCCTCGCGGAGCAGGTCGAGTTCGTCGTAGATGGTTTTTTCGTAATCGTTGACCACTTCCACCGGGTGCAGGCGGCGGGCATCGGCCGATACCCGCTCGGCGCCCTTGGCGATCAGGAACAGCCACGCCAGGTCCTGGGCGATCACGGGCTTGAGGCCAGGGCGCACCACCTTGACCACCACTTCCTCGCCGGTTTTCAGGCGGGCGGCGTGTACCTGGGCCACCGATGCCGAGGCCAGCGGCTCGACGTCGAAGCGGCTGAAGACATCGTTGACCTTGGCCCCCAGTTGCTCTTCGATCAGCGCCACCGCCCGCTTCGGGTCGAAGGGCGGCACGCGGTCTTGCAGCAGCATCAGCTCATCGGCGATGTCGGTGGGCAGAAGGTCGCGGCGGGTGGAAAGCAACTGGCCGAACTTGATGAAGATCGGCCCCAGGTCTTGCAAGGCCAGGCGCAGGCGTGCGCCACGGCTAAGCTCGGAGGGCTTGCGCGGCAGCCAGCGCCAGGGCATCAGCAGGCGCAGGCTCATCAGCCACCAAGGCAGGGGCAGATCGAACAGCAGATCATCGAGGCGGTAGCGGATCACGACGCGCTGGATGCGCAACAGACGGCGGACGGCAAGCAGCTTCATGCGTTATCGCTGGTATCAAGGGATCGGGAAAGGCGCTGCAGGCGCGCCTCGAGGCGTTCTATGTCGACTTTCAGGGCGTCGAGCTCGCTGAAAGCCGCTTCGGCTTCGCGCTTGCCCACCAGGGTGCGCGACTCTTCGGCGAGGTACTCGGACAGGTTCTGGCTGAAGCGCGTCAGGCCTTGGCGAGTCCAGCGTGCGCGCAGGCGAATGTGGCCAGCGAGCAGCGAGGTGGCCACTGGGCCCAGCCAACGCGACAGCTCGAACTCCCAGTCCAGCTCCAGGTCCTGCAGCACACCGACCAGGTCGAGCAGCACGGCGCTGTCACCGTGCAGTTCGACCTGCGGGCTGTGCAGAACGGCGTTCTTGTCCTTGGCCAGGGCCAGCTGGGCCAGGCTGCCCGCGGGGGCACGCAAGCTGCAATCGACCTCGCCTTGCCAATGGGCCGCAAGCATCAGGCCGTCCTCGTCCGGCAGGATGAATACCTGCATGGCCGGTTGGCGGCAGTCGATTTCGATGACCTTGCCTTCCAGCGCGGCCAGCCGCGGGAGGGCGGTGCTGTCCATGCGCAGGATGCGGTTCAGGCCATGTTCGACGCTGGCGAGCAGCCCGGCCAGCAGCATCAGGGCTTGATTCCCCGATGCACGGCAACGATGCCGCTGGTCATGTTGTGGTAGGTAACGCGGTCGAAACCGGCATCGACCATCATGGCCTTGAGGGTTTCCTGGTCAGGGTGCATGCGGATCGACTCGGCCAGGTAACGGTAGCTCTCCGAGTCGTTGGTGATCAGCTTGCCGGCCAGTGGCATGAAGGCAAACGAGTAAGCGTCGTAGGCCTTGGACATCAGCTTGTTGGTCGGCTTGGAGAACTCCAGCACCAACAGGCGGCCACCAGGCTTGAGCACGCGCAGCATCGAGCGCAGGGCTTCGTCCTTGTGGGTGACGTTGCGCAGGCCGAAGGCGATGGTCACGCAGTCGAAGTGGTTGTCGGGGAACGGCAGCTTCTCGGCATCGGCCTGGACGAACTCGATGTTGCCGGCCACACCACGGTCGAGCAGGCGGTCACGGCCGACCTTGAGCATCGATTCGTTGATGTCGGCGAGCACGACCTGGCCGGTCGGGCCCACGAGACGGGAGAACTTGGCAGCCAGGTCGCCCGTGCCGCCAGCGATGTCCAGCACACGGTTACCGCTGCGCACGCCCGACAGCTCGATGGTGAAGCGCTTCCACAAGCGGTGCATGCCGCCGGAAAGCACATCGTTCATCAAGTCGTACTTGGCGGCCACCGAGTGGAACACCTCGGCGACTTTCTTCGCCTTCTGGCTTTCGGGCACGTCCTGGTAGCCGAAATGGGTGGTGGGTTCGGCGTGTTCGCCTTTGCGCTGGTCGTTCATATCGCTTCACCGGAAAAAATTACCGCCATTCTAGGGTGAATGGGCGGATTTGTCTTGGCGGGGTGTGCCTTGGGTAGGGGACGGGCATAATGGCCAGCATGTCTCATATCCAGGATCGCCCGCATGACCCAGATCAGCGTTGAACGCAAGCACTCCCTCGGCCGCGAAGCCGCCCGCGCCAAGGCCGAAGCGCTGGTGGAAAAGCTGTCCCGCGAATACGACCTCAAGGCCAGCTGGAACGGTGACCGCGTCGACGTGACGCGCAGTGGTGCCAATGGCAGCGTGCATATCGGCGAGGACACCATTCGCGTCGAGCTGAAGCTGGGCATGATGCTGTCGATCATGGGCGCCAGCATCAAGAGCGAGATCGAGCGGGCGCTGGACAAAGCCCTGGCGTGATCGCCATGTGAGCGCGTAGCCCTCGAAGGTGGTGTATCCGTGTGGGAGCCGGCTTGCCGGCGATCACCGGCGCAACCGGTGCCATGCACCGAGTTGGCGGCACCACCGCTCACCTTAGGGTGAAGATTCTAATTTCCCTCCCTACCTTATGCTCAAGCCCAACCTCCATGGGCGGTTCCTCTCCACTCATGAGCAAGAGGTACAGAGCATGGCCAAAGTGAATGTGAAGAAAAAGGACGAAGCCTTGGGCACCCTGGGCGAAGTGCGCGGTTATGCGCGCAAGATCTGGCTGGCGGGCATCGGCGCCTACGCCCGGGTCGGTCAGGAAGGCTCCGACTACTTCAAGGAGCTGGTGAAGGCGGGTGAAGTCGTCGAGAAACGGGGCAAGAAAGCCATCGACAAAGAGCTCGACGCCGCCAACAACCAGATCGATGAAGCCGCCCAGGAAGTCAGCCGGGTACGTGGCAAGGTCGAAGTTCAACTCGACAAGATCGAAAAAGCCTTCGACGCACGTGTCGGTCGCGCCTTGAATCGTCTCGGCATTCCGTCTAAACATGACGTTGAGGCGTTGTCCATCAAGCTTGAACAGCTGCATGAGCTGCTCGAGCGCGTCGCGCACAAACCATAAGGAGAGCAGGATGGCTGGCAAGAAGAATTCCGACAAAGAAGGCAGCTCCTGGGTCGGCGGGATCGAGAAGTACTCCCGCAAGATCTGGCTGGCGGGGCTGGGTATCTATTCCAAGATCGATCAGGACGGCCCGAAACTGTTCGACTCGCTGGTGAAGGATGGCGAGAAGGCCGAGAAGCAGGCGAAGAAAACCGCTGAAGACGTGGCCGAAACCGCCAAGTCGTCGACCACTTCGCGCGTGTCTGGCGTGAAGGACCGTGCGTTGGGCAAATGGAGTGAACTCGAAGAGGCCTTCGACAAACGCCTGAACAGCGCCATCTCGCGCCTGGGCGTGCCGAGCCGCAACGAGATCAAGGCCCTGCACCAGCAAGTGGACAGCCTGACCAAGCAGATCGAGAAACTGACCGGCGCTTCGGTCACCCCGATCTCGTCCCGTAGCGCGGCCAGCAAGGCCACCGCCACCAAGACCGCGGCCAAGCCGCTGGCCAAGGCCACGGCCAAGCCTGCGGCGAAAACCGCTGCTGCCAAGCCTGCCGCCAAGCCTGCAGCAGCCAAGCCTGCAGCAGCCAAGCCTGCGGCGAAACCGGCCGCCAAGCCTGCGGCTGCCAAACCAGCTACGGCGAAAAAGCCTGCAGTGAAGAAGGCTCCGGCCAAGCCCGCAGTCGCCAAGGCCGCGGCACCGGTGGCCAGCGCCGCACCAGCCGCCACCCCGGCACTGGCGCCTACCGCCGCCCCGGCCAGCAGCACGCCGTCGGCACCGGTGACCACGGCTACCCTGGCCTGATACCGCGTCGCCCCGTTCGCGGGTAAACCCGCTCCCACAGGGATGGACTGCACATAGCCCTGTGGGAGCGGGTTCACCCGCGAAGGGCGCCCCGCCGAGGGTTAGGCTTCACCCCTCCAGATACCGCACCGCCAGCTGTTCCGCCGCCACCCTGGAAGGTGTCTCCAGATGTGGCGCCACCAGCATCATCACCTGATACACCACGATCCCCACATCGCCTTCCCGGCCCAGTACCCGCTGGTAATCCAGCGAACACATCAGGGTCAGGGTGATCTGTTCCACCAGTTGCCCCAGCGCCTGGGTCTCGCTGACGATCTGTCCCTGCGCCTTGAGGCTGGCCAGCAAGGCCGCGAGCGTGCGCTTGAGTGCATTGATCAGGCTGCGGATGCCACGGGCCAGTTTCGGCAGGCGCCCGATCAGGTTTGAAAGGTCTTGAAACAGAAAACGGTACTGGGCCATGCGCTCGACGATCAGGTGCAGAAACAGCCAATAGTCCTCGGCGTCCAGGCGCACATCCAGCGGTGGGTCCAGCAGTGGGATCAGTTCCTCTTCGAAGCGCTCGAAAAGGCCAATCACCAGCGGCTCCTTGCCATGGAAGTGGTAGTACAGGTTGCCTGGGCTGATACCCAGTTCGTTGGCGATCTCAAGGGTCGAGACGTTGGGTTCGCCCTGCTGGTTGAACAACTGCAGGGCGCATTCGAGGATACGGTCGCGGGTCTTCATCCGGTCTTGGTGCTCAACGTGCCAATACGTAACTGCCTGGCGCGGGGCCCAGCGGTGGATAAGTGCTGTTGCCCAGCTCCAGGCGCGGGGCCTTGAGCGGGCCGGAGCGCGGCGTGATCCATTCCAGCCACAGCGGCCACCAGCTGCCGTCGCTGCGCTTGGCTTCGTAGAACCAGGCGCGGGGGTCGCTGGACAGCTTCGGGTTGTCCAGGTAATAGGCCTTGGGGTTGTCGGGTGGGTTGATGATGCTCTGGATGTGCCCGCTGTTGGCGAGCACGAAGCGCCGGTCGCCACCGAGCAGCAGCGCGGAGCGATACACAGCGTCCCACGGGGTGATGTGGTCGTTGCTGCCGGCCACGGTGAAACTGTCGAGGTCGACCTGCTTGAGGTCGATGGGGGTGCCGCACACCTCCAGCCCGGCGGGGTGGGTCAGTGGGTTGTGCTTGAAGAAATCCAGCAGGTCGCCATGCAGCGCAGCGGGCAGGCGCGTGCTGTCGGCGTTCCAGTAGAGGATGTCGAAGGCGGGCGGGGTCTTGCCGAGCAGGTAGTTGTTGACCCAGTAGTTCCAGATCAGGTCGTTGGGCCGCATCCAGGCGAAAATACGCGCCACCTCGGCGCCGTCCAGAACGCCGCGCTGGTAGGAGCGGCGCTTGGCCGCCTCGATGGTCTGCTCGTCGGCGAACAGGCTGGCGGGGCTGTCGAACTTGCTGTCGAGCAGGCTGACCAGGTAGGTCGCGCTGCGGACCCGACGCAACTGGTGCTTGGCCTGCAGGTGGCCCTGCAGCGCGGCCATGGTCAAGCCGCCGGCGCAGGCGCCCATCAGGTTGGGGTCACGGTTGCCGCTGATGCTGCGGCAGGCATTGAGCGCTTCTTCCAGGGCCTGGACGTAGCTGGACAGCCCCCATTCGCGGTGGCGCGGGTCTGGGTTGCGCCAGCTGATCATGAACACCTGCAGCCCGCTCTTGAGCATGTACTGCACGAAGCTGTTGGTCGGCCCCAGGTCGAAAATGTAGAACTTGTTGATCTGCGGCGGCACCACCAGCAGTGGCCGGGCATGCTGCTTCTCGCTCATCGGTTTGTACTGGATCAACTCCAGCAGTTCATTGCGGAAAACCACGGCGCCTGGGGTGGCGGCCAGGTTGCCGCCGACTTCGAAGGCGCGTTCGTCCACCTGGCGTGGCAGGCCGTCGTTATGGCGCAGGTCGTCGAGCAGGTGGGCCACGCCACGTATCAGGCTTTGCCCGCCGGTGTTGAGCACTTCCTTGACTGCCAAGGGGTTGAGCAGGGAGTTGCTGGGCGCCAATGCGTCGTTGATCAGGGTGAACAGAAAATGTACCCGGGCCCGGTCATCGTCGGACAACGAACTGTCTTCGATCCACAGGCGGGTTTGCTTCTGCCAAGCCAGGTAGGCCTGCAGGCCACGGCTGTAAAGCGGGTTCTGGCTCCAGGTCGGGTCGCTGAAGCGGGAATCGCGAGGGCTGGGCTGTAAAGGCGTGTCACCGAGCATCACCCGGCCCAGCTGTCCACCCAAGGCCAGTAGATGGCGTGCGGTGTGCAGCGGGTTGCGCAGGCCATGACGCCCGACATGACGCAAGGTCGAAATCAGGTCGCGACCGCGCAGGCCGAGAATGGCGTTCTGCACATTCATGCTGGTGGCGGGGACGTGGATCGTCCCTCTTTCCGGTTTGTCTTTCATGCCAACACTCCCTCGTTGAACCGTTTACCTTCACGCCCGCACAAGCGAAAGCGCAGAGCGCTGCTCAGCCACCAGAGGCGGGCCGAGGATGCATGACTGCGCGTTGGCGTTCTTGCTGGAGGAATTTCATGATGATCGGGGCCACGGCGCCCGCCCGTGTAATCAGGAACAGGTGGCCATCGTCGATTATGTGTAGCTCGGCGTTGGGAATTCGCCAGGCCAGCAGGCGCATGTTGATCAGTGGGATCAACGGGTCATCGTCGCCTGCCAGCACCAGGGTCGGCTGGCTGATCTTGTGCAGCCAGTGGATGCTAGTCCAGCCAAGCCCGGCGAACAGTTGCCAGTAGTAGCCCATCTTGCCGCCGGAACGGACCTTGGACGCATGATGCATGGCCAGATCCGGGTCACGGCGAAAGCCACCACCGTAGATCATCGGTGCGATGCGGATCACATGGGACGGCTGGATGTAGCGCCTGGGGCTGGCCATCATCCACAGCACCTTGGGCTTGCCGGGCACCATCACTGCGCCCGCGGCAGTCGCCGCCAGCACCAGCTTCTTGCAGCGTTCGGGGTAGTCATGCGCGAACTGCTGGGCCAGCGCTCCGCCCCAGGACACACCGATGGCGTTGACCTGGCCATAGTCGAGGTAATCGAGCATGCGAGCGGTGAGCTTGGCCAGGCCAGGAAAGCGGTAGGGGCGCCGCGGGGTCGACGAGCCGCCGACACCGGGCACGTCGAAGGCGATGACTTCCAGGTCCGGGTCCAGGGCCTCGATGAACGGGAACACCAGCTCCAGGTTGGCGCCGATGCCATTGAAGATCAGCAACGGCGTCAGGTGCGGCTTGCCTGGCCGGACGGCGGTGCGGATGGACTGGTCGTCCAGTTCGACGGTCCTGAATATGTAGGGTGGCGGCATGCGCATGACTCTGTGGTGAAAGTAGCGCCGTGGCTCACCTTGCGGTGGCCACGGCGATGCAACTCAACGCTCGTGAACGTAGCTGCCTGGAGATGCCTCACCGGCCGCATAGGCCCGGTTGCCCAAGCGTGTCGGTGCTTTCTTCAGTTCGCCAGCGCGCTCGCCCAGCCAGTTTTGCCAGTGCAACCACCAGGAGTCGGCATGCTTGTCGGCGTTTTCCTGCCAGGCCAGCGGGTCGCCCGGGCGGTCGGCACCGGTCATGAAACGCGCCTTGGGGTTGCCCGGCGGGTTCAGAATGCTCTGGATGTGGCCGCTGTTGGACAGCACGAACTCGATCTTGCCGCCGAACAGGTGCGCCGAGCGGTAGCACGACTGCCAGGGGGTGATGTGGTCGGCGGTGCCGGCAACGCTGTAGATGTCGCACTGGACCTTCTTCAGGTCGATGGCCGTGCCGCACACTTCCAGCGCCTCGGGCCGGGTCAGCGGGTTGTTCTTGAACATTTCGATCAAGTCGCCGTGGAAGGCGGCTGGCAGGCGCGTGGTGTCGTTGTTCCAGAACAGGATGTCGAACACCGGAGGCTCGTTGCCCAGCAGGTAGTTGTTGACCCAGTAATTCCAGATCAGGTCGTTGGGGCGCATCCAGGCGAACACTTTGGCCATGTCGCTGCCTTCGAGTACCCCGGCCTGGTAGGAGTGGCGCTTGGCGGACTCCAGGGTCTGCTCGTCGACGAACAGTGCGACTTGGGTGTCGACGGTGGTGTCCAGCACACTGACCAACAACGTCAGGGCGTTGACCTTCTGCTCGCCGAGCGCGGCGTAATGGCCCACCAGCGCGGTGCAGGTGATGCCGCCGGAGCAGGCGCCGAGTATATTCAGGTCCTTGCTGCCGGTAATCGACAGCACTGCGTCCACCGCTTCCTTGAGGGCGTCGATGTAGGTCGACAGGCCCCATTCGCGCTGGGCCTTGGTCGGGTTGCGCCAGCTGATGATGAAGGTCTGCTGCTGCGAGCGCAGGCAGAAACGCGCCAGGCTCTTTTCCGGGCTCAGGTCGAAGACATAGAACTTGTTGATCTGTGGTGGCACCACCAGCAGCGGGCGACTGTGCACCTGCTCGGTGATCGGGCTGTACTGGATCAGCTCCAGCACGTCGTTGCGGTAGACCACCGCGCCTTCGCTGGTACCCAGGTTCTTGCCCACCTCGAACGCTTCCATGTTCACCTGGCTGGGCATGCCGCCATTGTGCACAAGGTCTTTGGCGAGGTTGGACAAGCCGTCCAGCAGGCTTTTGCCGCCGGTTTCGAAGAAGCGTTTGACCGCTGCCGGGTTGGACAGGGTATTGGTGGGCGCCATGGCCTCGGTCATCAGGTTGATGACGAACTGCCCGCGGCTGATGTCCTGCGGGGAGAGGTCGCTCTCGCCGATCCAGTCGTGCAGTTCCTTGCGCCAGGCAAGGTAGGTCTGCAGATAACGACGATACAGGGGGTTGTTGCTCCAGGCCGGGTCGGTGAAGCGACGGTCGTCGCTTTCCGGTTTCAGGGCGGATTTGCCCAGCAACACGTTTTTCAGTTCCAGGCCAAAGTGCGCTACGTGCTTGGCGCTGTGCAGCGGTTGGCGCATGGCCTGACGCAGCACAGTACGGGCAGAGCTCAGCAGGTCCTTGCGGCGGATGCCGATGACCGGGTTCAGCCCCAGGGTGTTTTCCGAGGCTTGCCGCTGCAACTCATCGTTGTTCTTGTTACTCATCTACGACGCTCCGTTGTCCTGAGACGCGTACCGGTTTCCATGACAGGTGCACGGAAGAAAGCCCGGTACTACTACTCGGGTGACCAGTGATAAGGAACAGCGGTACCGCGACCGGATGCGTGTCGGTGATGAGCTGCGGGGATTCTGCGTGTGAAGACAGCCTGCTTTCGCTCGCGACCTCTACAACAACCAGCCTCTCCCCCGAACGCACACATTGCGATGCAGGGAACTTGCCAGCTCCATTGGTTACCCGACTTTCATGTAATGCGCAAGACAACCCGTAGCGGGCTGTCAATTAGGCATTCAAGCAGATGAGATTAGAAAATGCGCTCTAATGCGTAGGACTATTGAGCTAGAGCATCAGCTTGACGACGGATTCTGCGGGGTCGCGAGATTTTCCGGCTTTGTGCAGGTCGTCGAGGTACTCGGCCCAGAGTTGCTCCTGGCGCAGGCACAGCTGCTCCAGATACTCCCAAGTGAACAATCCGCTGTCATGGCCATCGTCGAAGGTCAATTTCAGTGCATATTGTCCAGCCGGCTCCAAGCCGACCAAACCGACGTTGATCTTGCCAAATTGCAGGATGGGATTGCCGTGGCCCTGGACCTCGGCGGAGGGGGAGTGCACCCGCAGGAACTCGGCGGGCAGGTGGTAGACCTCTTCGGGGCCGTAGGTAAGGCTGAGGGTCTTGGAGGCTTTGTGCAGGTTGATGGCGGTGGGCAGGCGGGCCATGGGATGAATCTCTTGGGAGCTGATGGCGCTAGCTTCCAGCTTCCGGTGCAGGGATTCAAGGGCCCATTCGCGGGTAAACCCGCTCCCACAGGCTCGCCACAGTTTTTGCCACTGTGGTGATCCTGTGGGAGCGGGTTTACCCGCGAAGCAGCCGCAGCCAGTCTTACAGGATGTAGCGCGACAGGTCTTCGTTCTGTGCCAGCTCACCCAGGTGGCCGTTCACATAAGCCGCATCGATCTTGATCGGCGTCTCATCGTGAGTGCTGGCCAGGTCGCCAGCGCTGAACGACACCTCTTCGAGCAGGCGCTCAAGCAGGGTATGCAGGCGGCGGGCACCGATGTTTTCGGTCTTTTCGTTGACCTGATAGGCAATTTCGGCCAGGCGCTTGATGCCGTCGGCGGCGAACTCGATGTTCAGGCCTTCGGTTTTCAGCAGTGCGGCGTACTGCTCGGTCAGCGAGGCGTGCGGCTCTTGCAGGATGCGTTCGAAGTCTTCAGGCGTGAGCGCTTTGAGTTCCACGCGAATTGGCAGACGGCCTTGCAGCTCGGGCACCAGGTCGCTTGGCTTGCTCAGGTGGAACGCACCCGAAGCGATGAACAGGATGTGGTCGGTCTTGACCATCCCCAGCTTGGTATTGACGGTGCAGCCTTCGATCAGTGGCAACAGGTCGCGCTGCACACCCTCGCGGGATACATCGGCACCACCAACGTTGCCACGCTTGGCAACCTTGTCGATTTCGTCGATGAACACGATGCCGTGTTGTTCGACCGCTTCCAGGGCCTTGGCCTTGAGTTCTTCCTCGTTGACCAGACGGCTCGCTTCTTCGTCGCGAACCATCTTCAGCGCTTCCTTGACCTTGAGCTTGCGCGCCTTGCGCTTGCCCTTGCCCATGTTGGCGAACAGGCTTTGCAGCTGGTTGGTCATTTCTTCCATGCCGGGCGGCGCGGCAATCTCGACGCCCATGGACTCGGCCACTTCGATCTCGATTTCCTTGTCGTCCAGCTGGCCTTCGCGCAGGCGCTTGCGGAACAGTTGGCGGGTGTTGGAATCGGTGCTGGTCTGCGCGGCTTCTTCGGCGAAGCTGCTGACTCGGGCCTGTGGCAGCAGGGCATCGAGGATGCGGTCTTCGGCGGCATCTTCGGCGCGGTGGCGCACGCGGATGATTTCTTGCTCGCGCAGCATCTTCAGCGCGGCATCGGCCAGGTCGCGGATGATCGACTCGACATCACGGCCAACATAACCCACCTCGGTGAACTTGGTGGCTTCGACCTTGAGGAACGGTGCGTTGGCCAGCTTGGCCAGGCGACGGGCGATTTCGGTCTTGCCGACGCCGGTGGGGCCGATCATCAGGATGTTCTTCGGGGTCACCTCGGCACGCAGCTCGGCAGGCAGCTGCATGCGCCGCCAGCGGTTGCGCAGGGCGATGGCCACGGCGCGCTTGGCGTCGTCCTGGCCGATGATGTGGCGGTTGAGTTCGTGGACGATCTCGCGGGGGGTCATGGACATGATCAAAAATGGTCCTTGGACGGTGTGATCAGTGTGGAAAAGTCCCGCCATGGGCGGGACGCCAAAACAACTGATTACTCGGCCAGGTCCTGCTCCTCGATGGTCAGGTTGTGGTTGGTGAACACGCAGATATCGGCGGCGATGTTCAGGGCAGATTCGGCGATTTCGCGCGCCGAGAGGTCGGTCTTGTTCAGCAGGGCGCGGGCTGCGGCCTGGGCGTAGGCGCCGCCGGAACCCATGGCGATCAGGCCGTCTTCGGGTTCGACCACATCGCCGTTGCCGGTGATGATCAGGGAGGCATCCTTGTTGGCCACTGCCAGCATGGCTTCCAGGCGGCTCAGCGAGCGGTCGGTACGCCATTCCTTGGCCAGTTCTACGGCAGCACGGATCAGGTGGCCCTGGTGTTTTTCCAGTTGCCCCTCAAAGCGTTCGAACAGGGTGAAGGCATCGGCGGTGGCACCGGCGAAGCCTGCGATGACCTGGCCGTGGTACAGGCGACGGACCTTCTTGGCGTTGCCTTTCATCACGGTGTTGCCGAGGGATACCTGGCCGTCGCCGCCCATGACGACTTTGCCGTTACGGCGGACAGAAACGATGGTGGTCAAGGGGAGAGTCTCCACGCAGCGGGGCGAAAGTGCCTGATGCAGACTCATATGGGGGTGGGGGGAAGGATTTCAACCTTGGGGGATGAGTGGTTGTCGGTGGCTGTGCTGGCCCCATCGCCGGCAAGCCGGCTCCCACAGGAATACCACAGGCCGTTAGAGCAGTGGTTTCCCTGTGGGAGCCGGCTTGCCGGCGATGGGGCCCAGGGGCTTAATCAGGCCTCGTGGCAGACATGCCCATCGACCAAGGTATAACGTACCGCGCCTGGCAGGCAGTGGCCGATGAACGGGCAGTTCTCGCCACGGGAGAACCATTGCTCACCGGCAACCGTCGACGCTTCCGGGTCGAACAGCACCAGGTCGGCCGCGCCACCCACTTTCAGCTCGCCAGCCGGCAAGCGCAGGGCCGCAGCCGGGCCGCTGGTCAGTCGAGCCATCAGGGTCGGCAGGTCGAGCAAGCCATCCTCCACCAGTGTCATGGCCAGCGGCAACAACAGCTCGACGCTGCTGATGCCCGGTTCAGTGGCACCGAACGGGGCCAGCTTGGCGTCACGCTCGTGGGGCTGGTGATGGCTGGAGATCGCCTGGATCACGCCCGACTTCACCGCTTCGCGCAGGCCGTCGCGGTCGGCGGCGGTGCGCAGCGGTGGCTGCACGTGGTACAGGCTGGAGAAATCACGCAGCGACTCGTCGGTGAGAATCAGCTGGTACAACGCCACATCAGCGGTTACCGGAAGCCCCAGCTGCTGCGCCTGGGCGATCAGCCGTGCGCCACGGGCGCTGGTGATCTGGGTGAAGTGCGCACGCACGCCGGTCTGCTCGACCAACAGCAGGTTGCGCGCCAGGGCCACGGTTTCAGCGGTTTCCGGAATGCCAGGCAAACCAAGGAAGCTGGCCATGGCGCCTTCGTGAGCCAGCCCACCCTGGGCCAGGTCGCGGTCCTGGGAGTGGAACACCACCGTCAGGTCGAAGGTGGCGGCATACTCCAGGGCGCGGGCCAGGGTGCGGTTGTTGGGGATTTCCTTGAGGCCATTGCCGAACGCGACACAGCCGGTGTCGCGCAGGGCCACCAATTCGGCCAGCTGTTCGCCTTCCAGCCCCTTGGTCAGGGCGCCGATCGGGTAGACCTTGCTGTTGCCGGCCTCGCGGGCGCGGTCGAGAATCAGCTCGGCCACTGCCGAAGTGTCCAGTACCGGCTTGGTCTGCGGCGGGCAGCACAGGCTGGTCACGCCACCGGCCACGGCCGCACGGGTTTCACTGGCAATGTTGCCTTTGCGGCTGTAACCCGGTTCGCGCAGCGAAACGCCCAGGTCGACCAGGCCGGGCGCGGCGACCAGGCCGTCCGCCTGAATCGTGCGGCTGGCGCTGAAGCCCGCGGGGGCTGCGCCGATAGCGGCGATGCGACCACCGTCCAGGTGCAGGTCGGTGATCTGGTCCAGGCCGGTCTTGGGATCGATGACCCGGGCGCCAAGAATACTGATGGTCACTGGGCGTTCTCCTGGTCGAATTGACGTTGCGCGTTCTGCCCGCTCATGGCCATGGACAGCACGGCCATGCGCACGGCGATACCGTAGGTGACCTGGTTGAGAATCACCGAGTGCTTGCCGTCGGCCACCGCCGACTCGATCTCCACACCACGGTTGATCGGCCCCGGGTGCATGACGATGGCGTCGGGCTTGGCGCCGGCCAGGCGGGCGGTGGTCAGGCCGAACAGGCGGTAGAACTCGCCTTCGCTGGGCAACAGGCCGCCGGCCATGCGCTCACGTTGCAGGCGCAGCATGATCACCACGTCGACATCTTTCAGGCCTTCGGCCAGGTCGGTGTAGACCTTCACGCCGTATTGCTCGATGCCGATCGGAATCAGGGTTTTCGGGCCGATGACGCGGATGTCCGGGCAGCCCAGGGCCTTGAGCGCCAGCATGTCCGAGCGGGCCACGCGCGAGTGCAGGATATCGCCGACGATGGCGACCGACAGGTTCTCGAAGCTGCCTTTGTGGCGACGGATGGTCAGCATGTCGAGCATGCCCTGGGTCGGGTGCGCATGGCGGCCATCACCGCCGTTGATCACCGCGACATCCGGGCACACGTGCTCGGCGATGAAGTGCGCGGCACCGGAGTCGGAGTGGCGCACGACGAACATGTCGGCGGCCATGGCCTCAAGGTTGCGCAGGGTGTCGAACAGGGTTTCGCCCTTGCTGGTCGAGGATGTCGACACGTTGAGGCTGATCACATCCGCCGACAGGCGCTGGGCAGCCAGTTCGAAGGTGGTGCGGGTACGGGTGGAGTTCTCGAAGAACACGTTGCACACGGTCTTGCCGCGCAGCAACGGGACTTTCTTGACGGCCCGGGCGCCGACTTCCAGGAAGGAGTCGGCGGTGTCGAGGATCTCGGTGAGCAGTTCGCGGGGCAAACCGTCGAGCGAGAGGAAGTGGCGCAGCTGGCCCTGATCATTGAGCTGCAGCGGGCGCTTGGCGTCGATTGGCGTCATCGCGGGGGACTCTTAAAGGGCGGAAGCGGTGGCGAGGTCCTGGCGCTCGAGGGCGAGCGGTGCGGGTCCGGTCAATTTTACCCGCTCATTGGGGGCCAGCGACAGGGTGGCACCGAGCACGTTCGGGCGGATTGGCAATTCGCCGGCGTCGAGGTCGAGCAGGCAGACCAGTGTCACGCTGGCCGGACGGCCATAATCGAACAGTTCATTGAGGGCGGCGCGCACGGTGCGACCGCTCATCAGCACGTCATCGATCAGCACCAGATGCTGGCCTTCGACTTCGAATGGCAGCTCGGACGGGCGCACCTGCGGGTGCAGGCCGTTCTGGCTGAAGTCGTCGCGGTAGAAGGACACGTCAAGTGTGCCCAATGGGCTGGTATCGGCCATCTCCTGCTGCAGGGCCTGGGCCACCCAGACGCCACCGGTGCGGATGCCGATGAAACGGGGTTCGGTAATGGCGCGGCGGGCCAGGTGGGCGCGAAGGTCGACAGCCATCTGCCGGATCAGCTCGGCGGGATTGGGTAGGCTCATTGCGTGCTCCTTGGGAGGGCGCCGGGTTAGCCCGGCGGCAAAGCGGATTTAAGTGTTGGCCTCCAGCCAGCCTTGCAGCAGCAGGGCAGCGGCGATGGCATCGACTGGGTTGTCGCGGTAGCTGCCATGTCGACCGCCACGGGCCATCTGCTCGCCTTTGGCTTCAAAGGTGGTCAGGCGCTCATCGTGGGTGTGCACGGGCAGGTTGAAGCGGCCATTGAGGCGGCGGGCAAACTTTTCGGCACGCTCGCTCATGTCGCTGGGCGTGCCGTCCATGTTCAGCGGCAGGCCGACGACGATGGCGTCGGGTTTCCATTCCTTGATCAGCTTCTCGACCTGGTTCCAGTCCGGTACGCCGTTCTGTGCCTTGAGCACGCACAGCTCGCGGGCCTGTCCGGTAATCACCTGGCCCACGGCCACACCAATTTGTTTGCTGCCGTAGTCGAAGCCCAGCAGCAGGCGCAGTTCGGCCATCAGGCGTGGCCCGCCTGGCTGGTCAGCAGATTGAGGTTGATACCCAGGCTGGCGGCGGCGGCGTCCAGGCGCAGGTCGCTGGCCAGGCCGAAGATGATCTCGGGGTCGAACGGGCAGTTGAGCCAGGCGTTGTCCGCGAGTTCCGCCTCCAGTTGCCCGGCCTCCCAGCCTGCGTAACCGAGGGTGATCAGGCTTTGTTTCGGGCCCACCCCGGCGGCGATGGCCAGCAGCACGTCCTGCGAGGTGGTCAGCGACAGGCCGTCGAGGGCGACGGTGGCCTGGAAGCTGCATTCGCTGGTGTGCAGGACGAACCCGCGATCGGTTTGTACCGGGCCACCCTGGTAGATCGGCACCTGCAGGGTGCTGGTCGGTGGCTCCTCGTCCGGGCGCAACTGCTCGAGAATGTCGGCCAGGTTCAGCTCCTGTGGTCGGTTGACCACCAGGCCCATGGCGCCATTGGCGTTGTGCTCGACGATGTACGTGAGGGTCTGGGCGAAGTTCGGATCGGTCATGTGCGGCATGGCGATCAGGAACTGATGCTTGAGGTAGCTCGGGGTGAGGGTTTTCATGGGGGATAGTGTGGCGCCAGGTGGCGAGGCTGACAAGGTGCTGTGTGTGTCAGGTTCATGGGGCGCGAAGCGGCCCCAAATAACCAATCAGTTACTGGACAAACGGTCCCCACGGGCAAACCGCCAGGTCCGGATGATCTCCAGCCGGTCAAACTCCGCCAAATCGCCGGTAAACGGCGCGAACGGCGCCGCCAGCCGCACGATGCGCTGCGCGGCCTGGTCCAGCACCGGCTGCCCGGACGACTCCAGCACCAGCACCTCGTACAGCGAGCCGTCGCGGTTGATCGACACCATCATCCGCAAGTTGCCGTAGATCTGCTGGCGACGCGCTTCATCTGGGTAGTTCAGGTTGCCCACCCGCTCGACCTTCTTGCGCCATTCCTCTTTGTACCAGGCACCCTTGTCGCGCATGGTCGAGGCGGCATTGAGGCGGTGGATGCGCGGGCGCTTGGCGTACATCTGCTGCTCGTTGGACAGCTCGGCCTCGAGGCTGGCGATCTGGCTGGAAAGCTGCGAGCTGTCGAAGTCCGGCGTCGGCGCTGCAGGCTTGGGCTGCGGTTTGCTTTCCTTGGGCTTGGGCTCGACCTTCTGCGGTTTTGGCGCTTTGGTGGCCACGGCGGACTTTTGCGGTGCGGGCGGCGGCTCCACTTCTGGCTTGGACGCCGGCGGTGGCGTGACCTTGTTGATCTTGCTGTCCTGGAACGGCGCGACCTCGGTGGTCTTGGGCACCGCTTTCTTGTCCAGCGTGCCGCTGCCTTGCTGGTCGTTCTGTGCCTGGAAGTCGGCCTTCTCGGGCGGTTTCTCGCTCTTGAAGGTGGCCAGGGTGAAGTCCATGGTGTGACGGATTTTCGCCGGTTCGACCACGGAGAAGCCCAC
Source organism: Pseudomonas sp. Teo4 (assembly GCF_034387475.1). Lineage (NCBI taxonomy): Bacteria > Pseudomonadati > Pseudomonadota > Gammaproteobacteria > Pseudomonadales > Pseudomonadaceae > Pseudomonas > Pseudomonas sp. Teo4. Next base: position 571,351 of record NZ_JAXCIL010000002.1, on the reverse strand, counting down.
GCCAAGGATCAGCGCCAGGTGCACCAGGGCAGCCAGGAACAAGGTAAAGCCGAGCCGGTCCACCGGGCGAACGCGGGGTGGCAGCAGGTCGGCGGGGATGTCGGCGGGCAGCGTCATCGGGTATCCAGCAACCGCGAGGCGGGGCAGCAGCTCAGGTCTAAAGGACCGGCATCATACCCCACTCCGCGTATTTGCCGCGTGTCGGCGGTCAGCGCGCCTTCAACTGGCGATCAATGGCGTCCATCAGCTTGCCGCCGATGTCGGTGTTGTAGGCGGCATCGATCTCGCGGATGCAGGTCGGGCTGGTGACGTTGATTTCAGTCAGGTAGTCGCCGATCACATCCAGGCCGACGAACAACAGGCCCTTTTCACGCAGGGCAGGCCCGACCTGGGCGGCAATCCAGCGGTCACGTTCGGTCAGCGGGCGGGCTTCACCACGGCCACCGGCGGCCAGGTTGCCACGGGTTTCGCCACTGGCTGGAATGCGCGCCAGGCAGTAGTCGACCGGCTCGCCATCGATCATCAGGATGCGCTTGTCGCCGTCCTTGATCTCGGGCAGGTAGGCCTGGGCCATGATCTGCTGGCCGCCGTGCTGGGTCAGGGTCTCGAGGATCACCGAGAGGTTGGGGTCGCCCGGACGGTGGCGGAACACCGACGCGCCACCCATGCCATCCAGCGGCTTGAGAATCACGTCACCATGGGTGGCGGCGAATTCACGCAGGATGTCGGCACGGCGGCTGACCAGGGTAGGCGCCATGCACTGCGGGAAGCGTGTGGCGAAGAGCTTTTCGTTGCAGTCGCGCAGGCTCTGGGGACGGTTGACCACCAGCACGCCTTCGGCTTCGGCTTGCTCCAGCAGGTAAGTGCTGTAGACGAACTCCATGTCGAACGGCGGGTCCTTGCGCATCAGCACCACATCCAGCTCGGCCAGAGGGCTGTCCTGCTCCTCGCCCAGTTCGAACCAGCGGGCCGGGTCGGCGAACACTTTGAGCGGGCGCATGCGTGCGCGGGCTTTGCCTTCGCCGTGGTACAGGTCGCGCTGTTCCATGTAGAACAGGCTCCAGCCGCGGGCCTGGGCGGCCAGCAGCATGGCCAGCGAGCTGTCCTTCTTGTAGGAGATGGACGCGATGGGGTCCATGACAATGCCGAGGCGAACGCTCATGGGGTGGTTCCTCTTGGCGGCAGCGGGCCGCGATGGATCGAAAGAAAAGTGGCTCAGGGTGGCGCCGGGAACGCGGCTGGTCAAGGGGTGCGGCAGATGGAATGGCCTCCCGGAGTGTGCTAAAAGTGCAGCTGCAAGCACTTTGTGGCATCTGTGTAGGGGCCGCTGCGCAGCCCATCGCTGGCAAGCCGGCTCCCACAGTGTAGGAGCCGGCTTGCCGGCGATGGCCGCACCACTTGCAGCTAACTTCCACTGGTAGGCATTTATGGAACAACCCCTGAAGGTGATGGTGATCGATGATTCCCGCACGATCCGCCGCACTGCGCAGATGTTGCTCGGCGAAGCGGGCTGCGAGGTCATCACCGCCAGCGACGGTTTCGATGCCCTGGCCAAGATCGTCGACCACCAGCCGCAGATCATCTTCGTCGATGTGCTGATGCCGCGCCTGGACGGCTACCAGACCTGCGCAGTGATCAAGCACAACAGCGCCTACAGGGACATCCCGGTAATTCTGCTTTCGTCGCGCGACGGCCTGTTCGACAAGGCCCGTGGCCGGGTGGTCGGCTCCGACCAGTTCCTGACCAAACCCTTTAGCAAGGAAGAGCTGCTCGATGCGATCAGGGCGCACGTCCCTGGTTTCGCCGCGCCCGAACAACAAGCACCCTGACCGCGCCCGCCATGGCGCCGTTTTTATTGTCCTGATGGGGAATCAGCATGGCCCGAGTTCTGATTGTCGACGACTCGCCGACAGAGATGTACCGATTGACCGAATGGCTGGAGAAACACGGCTACCAGGTGCTCAAGGCCAGCAACGGCGCCGATGGCGTTGCCTTGGCCCGTCAGGAGAAACCCGAGGCGGTGCTGATGGACATCGTCATGCCTGGCATGAACGGCTTCCAGGCCACCCGCCAGCTCAGCAAAGACCCGGAAACCAGCGCCATTCCAGTGATCGTGGTCACCACCAAGGACCAGGAAACCGACCGCATCTGGGCCACGCGCCAGGGCGCCCGTGACTTCCTGACCAAGCCTGTGGAAGAAGATGCGCTGATCGCCAAGCTCAAAGAAGTGCTGGGCGCTTGACCACCCGCCCGCAAGGCGCGTCGCTGACCGCCTTCGAGCTGCTGCTGGACATCGACCGGCGCTGCCGTCTGCTGGTGGCCGACCAGCCGCCTCAGGACACCCGGCTGCAACAGTGGAGCGGCATCGGCTTTCGTATCGCCGGGCAATGGTTCGTGGCCCCCATGGGCGAAGTGGCCGAAGTGCTTCGTGAACCCCGCAGCAGCCGTGTGCCGGGTGTGCAGCCGTGGGTGTGCGGCGTGGCCAACCTGCGCGGCCGGCTGTTGCCGGTGATGGACCTGAGCAGTTTCTTCGGCCTGGGCCCGGCAGCACCGGGCAAGCAACGCCGGGTGCTGGTGCTGGACCACGAAGACCTGTTCGTCGGGCTGCTGGTGGACGAAGTGCTGGGGCTGCAGCACTTCGCGTTGAGCAGCCTTGAACTGTCGCCGCCGCAGCCGCTGCTGCGCGCTGCGGCCCGTTTCGTTCAGGGGCACTTCCCCCGTGAGCGCAACTGGGCCATTTTCAGCCCCTTTGCCCTGGCCCAGGCCCCGGGCTTTCTTGATGTGGCGTTATAGGACCTTCGAACGTGAGCAAGCCGGCCACCAGCGTCACTCCACCCCCAGTGACCCAGCGCACACGCAGCAGCGCGCAGATCACCGTGCTGTTCGTGGTGCTGATTCTGTCGATCATCCTGTTGTTCGCCAATTTCGCCTACCTCAACACCCAGTCCAACCACGACAAGCAGTACATCGGCCATGCCGGCGAGTTGCGCGTGTTGTCGCAGCGTATTGCCAAGAACGCCACCGAAGCGGCGGCCGGCAAGGCGTTGGCCTTCAAGCTGCTGTCCGATGCGCGCAACGACTTCGAACGGCGCTGGAGCTACCTGCGCGAGGGTGACAAGTCCACCGGCTTGCCGGCAGCCCCCGCCACTGTGCGTGACGAGATGGAGGCGGTGCGCCAGGACTGGGACAACCTGCGCAAGAACACCGATACCATCCTTGCCAGCGAGCAGACCGTGCTGTCGCTGCACCAGGTGGCGGCAACCCTGGCCGAAACCGTGCCGCAGTTGCAGGTCGAGTACGAGAAGGTCGTGGAAATCCTGCTGCAGAGCGGTGCCCCGGCCAACCAGGTGGTGGTCGCCCAGCGCCAGCTATTGTTGGCCGAACGTATTCTTGGCTCGGTCAACACCGTGTTGGCCGGTGATGACACGGCAGCCCAGGCGGCCGACGCCTTTGGTCGCGATGCCAGCCGCTTCGGGCAGGTGCTCGAAGGCATGCTCGGGGGCAATCCGGCGATTCAGGTAACCCGCGTGGAAGACGCCGATGCCCGGGCGCGACTGGCTGAAATCGCCGAGCTGTTCCAGTTCGTGGCCGGTTCGGTGGACGAGATTCTCGAAACCTCGCCCGAACTGTTCCGCGTGCGTGAAGCCGCCAGCAATATCTTCAGCCTGTCGCAGACCTTGCTGGACGAAGCCTCGCACCTGGCCAACAGCTTCGAGAACCTGGCCAGCGGGCGCACCCTCGATACTGTCGGCGGCTACGTGCTGGGCCTGCTGGCGCTGGCGTCGATCATTCTGATTGGCCTGGTGATGGTGCGTGCCACGCACCGGCAGCTGCATGAAACGGCAGAGAAGAACGAGCGCAACCAGCAGGCGATCATGCGTCTGCTCGACGAGATCGAAGAACTGGCCGACGGCGACCTGACCGTGACCGTGTCGGTCACCGAAGACTTTACCGGCGCCATCGCCGACTCGATCAACTATTCCGTGGACCAGTTACGCGATCTGGTGGCGACCATCAACCACAGCGCCGAACAGGTCGCCGCAGCGGTACAGGACACGCAGAACACCGCACGCCAGCTGGCCAAGGCCTCGGAACACCAGGCCGAGCAGATCAGCGAAGCGTCTGAAGCGGTGGGCGACATGGTCGAGTCGATCGACCGGGTGTCGGCCCATGCCTACGAGTCGGCCAAGGTGGCCGAGCGTTCGGTGGCCATCGCCAACAAGGGCAACGAGGTGGTGCACAACACCATCAATGGGATGGACAACATTCGCGAACAGATCCAGGACACCGCCAAGCGGATCAAGCGTCTTGGCGAGTCTTCCCAGGAAATTGGCGATATCGTCAGCCTGATCGACGATATTGCCGATCAGACCAACATTCTTGCCCTCAACGCGGCCATCCAGGCATCGCTGGCGGGTGAAGCTGGCCGAGGTTTCGCGGTGGTTGCCGACGAGGTACAGCGACTGGCCGAGCGTTCTTCTTCGGCGACGCGGCAGATCGAAGCGCTGGTGCGCACCATTCAGGCCGACACCAACGAGGCGGTCATTTCGATGGAGCAGACCACCGCCGAAGTGGTGCGCGGTGCGCGTCTGGCGCAAGACGCCGGGGTGGCGCTGGCCGAGATCGAGGGCGTGTCGCAGAACCTTGCGGAACTGATCCACAGCATTTCCGATGCGGCCCAGTTGCAGACGTCTTCGGCGGGGCAGATTTCCCACACGATGGCGGTGATCCAGCAGATTACCGCACAGACGTCCGCCGGCTCCGGCGCCACGGCCGACAGCATCCGACACCTGGCACGCATGGCCAGCGAGATGCGTCGCTCGGTGTCCGGCTTCACCCTGCCGGCACCTGCCGAGCCGCGCTGAGGAGTTGTCCATGGCGTCAGCCGCAGTCACCCCCGAACGTCACGACACGGTTGCCCTGGCCTGGACCAAGGCGGCCATCCTCGATTGCCTTGGTCAGGCCCGCCAGGCCCTGGAGCGCTTTGCCGGGGAGCCGGGCGACCTGTCGATACTGGCGTTCGTCGTCGATAACCTGCACCAGGTGCACGGTTGCCTGCGCATGCTCGAATTGCGTGGTGCGGCGCACCTGGCAGAAGAACTGGAACTACTGGCCAGGGCCCTTGCGGAAGGCCAGGTCAGCCCGCGCGGCGAGTGCCTGGGTGCAGTTTTCCGTGGCCTGGAGCAGTTGCCGTCCTACCTGGAACGGTTGCGTGGCGCACGGCATGACCTGCCATTGGTGATGCTGCCCTTGCTCAACCAGTTGCGCGTCTGTCGTGGTGTCGACCCGCTGGCCCAGGGCAGCCTGATCGGTGGGGCCATCGAGCGTTTTGCCGGGGCAGACGACCTGGCCAACCTCGACCTGTCGCTGGGCAATTGGCGTGAGCAGATGCAGGCCGGGCCGGGGCGCGATGCGTTGCGTTCGGTAGTGACGGCGTTGTGCGATGACCTGATGCGCATCAAGGAGCGTCTGGACCATTTCGTACGTGGAGACCGTCAGAACAGCGAACAACTGGAAGACCTGCTGGCGCCCTTGCGCCACGTCGCCGACACCTTGGCGGTGCTGGGCTTCCAGCAACCACGGCGGGTGATCATCGACCAGGTGTTGGCCCTGCAGGCACTGGCCCGGGGCGAGCGTGTGGTGGATGACGCGGTGCTGATGGATGTGGCGGGTGCCTTGCTGTACGTCGAGGCCTCCCTGAACGGCATGGTTGGCCCGCTGGAAGAGGGTGGTCAAGGTGGCCTGCCAGGCTCGGACCTGGCCGAAATCCGTCAGTTGGTGCTGAGCGAGTCGCTGTCCGTGGTGCAGCAGGCCAAGGACCTGATCGGCGACTGCCTGGAGTCCGGCTGGCCACGGCAACGCCTGCAGCCTTTGCCGGGCTTGCTGCAGCAGGTGCGCGGCGCCTTGTCGATGCTGATGCTGCCGGTTGCCGCCGAGGTGTTCGCCGGTTGTGCAGGATACGTCCAGGGCTGGTTGCAGCATCTGGATATCGAACCCCCCACGGATGAACTCACGCACTTGGCTGAAGCACTGAGTGCTGGCGAATGCTACCTGCAGTGGCGCGTAGCCGATCCATTGGCCGATGGCCAGCCCTTCATCAACATGGCGCGCGCCAGCCTGGCGGCGCTGGGGGTGCAGTGCACGTTGCTGGTGACGGACACCGACCAGGCGGGGGGCAGCGACGGCATCGATGACGAGCTGCGCGAGGTATTCCTCGAAGAAGCCGGCGAGTTGCTGCCTGAAATCGAACGGCACTGGTTGCGCTGGCGGGCCGACAACCACCTGCGTGAAGCCTTGATGGAAGTGCGTCGCGCCCTGCACACGCTCAAGGGCAGCGGGCGCATGGTTCATGCCGAGGCGGTGGCCGAGCTGGCCTGGGGGGCCGAGCACCTGCTCAACCGCGTGCTCGAGGGGCGCATTGCGCTGGTGCCGGAGGCCGTGGTGGCCTTGCAGCGGGTGTTCGTCCACTTGCCTGACCTGCTGGCCGACTTTGCCGCAGGGCAGTTGCCGCAGTTGACCGAGATCGAGCAACTGGCGAGCCACCTGCATGCGCTGGCCGAGAACGATGCGCCCACCAGCGCCGAGGTCGATGGCCTCGACCCGCAATTACTGGAGATCTTCCGCAACGAGGCACAAGGGCACCTGTCCAGCCTGGACCGCTTCCTGCAGGAAGCGGCGGGCCGCGACACGCCGGTAAGCGACGCCCTGCAGCGTGCGTTGCATACCTTGAAGGGCAGCGCCGCCATGGCGGGCGTCATGCCGATTGCCGAGCTGGCCACTGCATTCGACCGACTGGTTCGTGAGTACAAGGGCCACCAGTTGCCGCTGCAAGTCGCGGAGCTCGAATGGCTGGAAGCGGCGCGTACCCTGTTCCACCTGGGCCTGGCCCAATTGGGCAGCACACCTCTGGCGGCCATTGCGGGGGCGGCGCAACTGATCGAACAGATCGGGCAACAGGTAGACGAGCGCCTGGCCACCTTGCATGAAGACCCGCAGCATGCGCGCCGGAGCAAGCGTGACCCGCAACTGATCGCCAGTTTCCTGGGGCAAGGCATGGATATCCTGCTCGATGCCGAATCGCTGCTCTCGCGTTGGCAGGAACATCCCGGCCAGCGGCAAGAGCTGGACACCCTGCTGGATGAGTTGACCACCCTGGGTCACGGCGCGCACTTGGCTGACCTGTGGCAGATGGACGATGTCTGCGAGGCGCTGCTGGACCTCTACGGCGCGGTGGAAGAGGGCAGCCTGGCGCCGGACGCACGTTTCTTCGCCCAGGCCCAGCAGGCCCACGAGGCGCTGATCGACATGCTCGATGAAGTGGCGGCGGGCCAGGAGGTCACGCCCAGGCCGGAGCGGATCGATGCGTTGCGCGGCCTGCTGGCCGAGGCTTTGGCGCCTGATGCCACCGGCCTGGTGGGGAGCGAAGCGGTCACGCCACTGCCTCCCAGCGTGGACCTGGACGACCCGCTGTTGGCGCAACTGTTCCTCGAAGAAGCGCGGGACATCCTCGACAGTGCCGACCAGGCCCTGCAGCAATGGGGCCAGGAGCCGGACAACCTGTCTACGCTTTCGTCCCTGCAGCACGATATGCAGACGCTCAAGGGCGCCGCGCAAATGGCAGCGGTCGGCGCGGTGGAGCGGCTGGCCCAGGAACTGGGCCTGTTCTATGAGGCCTTGGTCGATCGACGCCTGGGCTCAAGCGCAGGGTTGATCACGCTGCTGCGCCGTGGCCATGTTGCCTTGGGCGAGATGCTCGACAGCCTGCGTCAGGGCCAGGCGCCTGCTTCGGCGGTCGAGCTGCTGGGTGAAATGCGCGAAGTGCGCCATGCACCGCTACCGGTCAGCAGCGAGCCTGCTGTCGAAGAGGCAGACAGCCCGGGCGACAAGGAGCTGCTGGAAGTATTCCTGGAAGAGAGCTCGGACATCGTCGAAAGCGCTGCCGAGGCTTTGGCGCGTTGGCAGGCTGACCCGCGCAGCAGCGTCGAAGTGGACAACCTGCTGCGTGACCTGCACACCCTCAAGGGTGGAGCGCGAATGGTCGAGATCGCCGCCATCGGCGACCTGGCCCATGAATTGGAATTCCTTTACGAGCTGCTCGCTGCCGGGCGCCTGCCGCCGAGCCCGCCGTTGTTCGCCTTGCTGCAGAATTGCCATGACCGCCTGGCGCACATGCTCGATGCCGTGCGCCTGGGGCAGCCGCTGCATGCGGCCACGGCGCTGATCGACTATATCCGCAACTTCAGCAGTGCAGCCCTGACCGACAGCGCCGCTGGCCAGGCGCAAGCCGAAGCGACGCCGGCCGAGGCGCCTGCCGCGGCGCCCGAGCGGGCGGCGGGTGACATGGTCAAGGTCGATGCCGAGTTGCTCGACGAGCTGGGTAACCTGGCCGGTGAGCATTCGGTGATCCGCGGGCGCATCGAGCAGCAGGTCAACGATGCGCAGTTCGCCCTGAACGAAATGGAGACCACGCTGGAGCGCATGCGCGATCAGCTGCTGCGTCTGGATATCGAGACCCAGGGGCGGATTTCCAGCCGCCAGCAAATCGAAGGTGACGCCTACGACGACTTCGATCCGCTGGAAATGGACCGCCACTCCCAGCTGCAACAGTTGTCGCGGGCACTGTTCGAGTCTGCCTCAGACTTGCTCGACCTCAAGGAGACCTTGGCCCAGCGCGCCCAGGAAGCCTACAGCTTGCTGCAGCAGCAGGCGCGGGTGGCCAGCCAGCTGCAAGAAGGTTTGACGGCGACGTTGATGGTGCCGTTCGAGCGGCTGGTGCCGCGCCTGCAGCGGGTGGTACGGCAAGTGGCAACCGAGCTGGGCAAGCAGGTGGAACTGGTGGTCGGCAATGCTGAAGGCGAATTGGACCGCAGTGTCCTGGAGCGCATGGTGGCGCCGCTGGAGCACATGCTGCGCAACGCCGTGGACCATGGCCTGGAGTCACGCGAGGTACGCCTGGCCGCTGGCAAGCCGGAGCAGGGCACCATTCACCTGAACCTGCTTCACGAGGGCGCCGACATCGTCATCGAAATGACCGACGATGGCGCCGGCGTACCGCTGGAAGCCGTGCGGCGCAAGGCAATCAAGCGTGGCTTGCTAGACCCGCAGGCGCAGGTGAGTGACCACGAAATCCTGCAGTTCATCCTGCGCCCCGGTTTTTCCACGGCCGAGAAGATCACCCAGATTTCCGGGCGTGGCTTGGGCATGGATGTGGTCCACGAAGAGGTCAAGCAGCTGGGCGGTTCGATGAGCATCGAGTCGGCCCAGGGCAAAGGGGCGCGGTTCCTGATTCGCTTGCCGTTCACGGTTTCGATCAACCGCGCCCTGATGGTGCACCTGGGCGAAGAGCAGTACGCCATTCCACTCAACACCATCGAAGGTATCGTCCGGGTGCCGCCAGCGGAGCTCGATGCCTGCTACCAACTGGGCACGCCACGCTATGTGTATGCCGGCCATGCTTACGAGCTGCGCTATCTGGGCGAATTGCTGCAGGGCGTGGCACGGCCCAACCTGTTGGGTCAGAGCGTGCCGCTGCCGGTGTTGCTGGTTCACTCCCAGGAGCAGTCGTTCGCCATCCAGGCGGACAGCCTGTCGCCGAGCCGCGAGATCGTGGTGAAAAGCCTGGGGCCGCAGTTTGCTGCAGTGGCGGGGCTTTCTGGGGCGACCCTGCTCGGTGATGGCCGCGTGGTGCTGATTCTCGACCTGCTGGGGCAACTGCGTGGGCAACAACGGCGCCTGGCACGCCTGCCGGGCGGCAGCGATGCGCAGCGCCAGCTGTTTGGCCCGGCGCCTCGGCGGGCGTTGCTGGTGATGGTGGTGGACGACTCGGTCACCGTGCGCAAGGTCACCAGCCGGTTGCTGGAGCGTCATGGCATGAGTGTGCTGACGGCCAAGGACGGTGTCGATGCCATGGCTCAGCTCGAAGAGCACCGCCCGGACGTATTGCTGCTGGATATCGAGATGCCACGCATGGACGGATTCGAAGTGGCGACCCGCATTCGCCGGGATGAACGGCTCAAAGACCTGCCCATCATCATGATCACCTCACGGACCGGGCAGAAACACCGTGACCGGGCCATGGCCATCGGCGTTAACGAGTACCTGGGCAAGCCGTATCAGGAGTCGGTCCTGTTGCAGAGCATTGCCCACTGGAGCCAGAACCATGCTTGAGCTGATCGCCGGCCAGCGCAGCAGCCTCACTGGGCTGTTGCTGCCGCTGGGAGACCGCACCCTGGTGTTGCCCAATGTGGCCGTGGCTGAATTGCTTGGCCGGCGCTCGCTGCCGTGTGAGCGGAGTGAGCCTTCATGGCACCTTGGCTGGATCGACTGGCGTCAGCAGCACTTGCCGCTGATCGGTTTCGAAGCAGCCTGTGGCGGCGAAACGCCATGTGGCGAGCGGGCGCGTATCGTCGTGCTCAATGCCTTGGGCGACACCGGGCTGCGTTACCTGGCAGTGTTGCTGCAGGACATTCCCCGGTCGTGCAAGCTCGACAGCCAGCTCAACTATGTGGATGTGGCGCTGGGCAGCCTGGAGTTGGCAGCGGTGCAGGTGGGCGAGCAGGTGGCGCGGGTGCCTGACCTGGGGGCGCTGGAGCGGCTGGTGCGTGACGCAGAACTGCAACCTGCCGCTGGGTAGGATGGTGGTGCTGATGGCCTCTTCGCGGGTAAACCCGCTCCCACGGGCTCGCCACAGTCCTTGAGATGGACTGCCCCAAAGGGTTGGATTTGTGTCCAACTTCTTGGGGGCAGTCCAAGATGTGGGAGCGGGTTTACCCGCGAAAAGGCCGGAACCAGCTCCATCAGGAACCCTGCTTGCCATGGGAGGTCTGTGTTTGCATGTATTACGGTGAACGCTTCAACGCCTGGACGCATCTGGTCGGTGCCGTGCTGGCCTGCATCGGCGCCATCTGGCTGATCGTGGTGGCGGGGCTGCAGGGCGACCCCTGGAAGATCGTCAGCTTCTCCATTTATGGCGGCACGTTACTGCTGCTTTACAGCATTTCCACGCTTTACCACAGCACGCGCGGACGAGCGAAAGTGATCATGCGCAAGCTAGATCACCTATCGATCTACCTGCTGATCGCCGGTAGCTATACGCCGTTCTGCCTGGTCAGCTTGCGTGGGCCTTGGGGCTGGAGCCTGTTCGGCGTGGTCTGGGGCCTGGCGGTGGTGGGCATGCTGCAGGAGATCAAGCCGCGCTCCGAGGCGCGGATCCTGTCGATCATCATCTATGCAGTGATGGGTTGGATCGTCCTGGTGGCGGTCAAGCCGCTGCTGCACAGCCTGGGCGGCGCCGGCTTCGCCTGGTTGGCGGCCGGCGGGGTGTTCTACACCGTGGGCATCATCTTCTTCGCCTTCGACAGTCGCTTTCGCCACTGGCATGGCATCTGGCACCTGTTCGTGATCGCCGGCAGCCTTATGCACTTCATCGCCGTGTCGTTCTACGTGCGTTAGAAATCGCCCCACAGCTGCTGTGCCACCGACAACGCCACTACTGGCGCGGTTTCGGTGCGCAGCACGCGTGGGCCGAGCCGGGCGGCGTGGCAGCCTGCGGCTTTGGCCTGGTCGACTTCAGCTTCGCTCAGGCCGCCTTCAGGGCCGATCAGAAACGCCAGACGCGAGGGCTTGGCGTGGCTGGTCAACGGTTCTGCCACTGGATGCAGGACCAGTTTGAGGTCGGCTTCGGTGCCCTTGAGCCATTCGGCGAGGGTCACGGGCGGGTGAATGATCGGCAGAGTCGAGCGGCCACACTGCTCGCAGGCGCTGATGGCCACTTGGCGCCAGTGGGCCAGGCGTTTGTCGGCGCGCTCATCTTTCAGGCGCACTTCGCAGCGTTCGCTGACGATCGGGGTGATTTCATTGACGCCAAGTTCGGTAGCCTTCTGAATCGCCCAGTCCATGCGCTCGCCACGGGACAGGCCCTGGCCCAGATGGATGTGCAAGGGCGATTCGGCCTGGCCGGGCAGGGCCTGGTCGAGGCTCACGCGCACGCTTTTCTTGCCCACCTCCAGCAGCTGGCCGAGGTACTCCTGGCCGCTGCCGTCGAACAATTGCACGGCATCGCCAGCCGACATGCGCAGCACGCGGCCAATGTAGTGGGCCTGGGCTTCGGGCAGGTCGTGCTCGCCTAGGCTCAAGGGGGCGTCGATGAAGAAGCGGGACAGTCTCATGGTTCTGCTCGGAGTGTTGAGGGTACTAATCTCCCTGCGGGAGCGGGTTTACCCGCGAATACGGCAGTGAACTCACCATCGCATTCGCGGGTAAACCCGCTTTCACAGGGGCGGGGCGAGATGCAAGGTCAGCCCGGATCGCGGAAGTCTGGATGGAAGTCGGCCGGTACCGCGACACTGACGCTGTCGCGTGTCGAAATGTCGATGCCTTCGCTGGCCACCTCGGCCAGGAAGTCAATCTGCTCCGGGGTGATCACGTACGGCGGCAGGAAATACACCACGCTGCCCAGTGGGCGCAGCAGCGCGCCGCGGGTCAGCGCATGCTCGAACACCTTCAGGCCGCGGCGTTCCTGCCAGGGGTAGGCGACCTTGCCGGCCTTGTCCTGCACCATCTCGATGGCCAGGGCCATGCCGGTCTGGCGGATTTCAGCCACATGCGGGTGGTCGGCAAGGTGCGCGGTAGCGCTGGCCATGCGTGTGGCCAAGGCCTTGTTGGCCTCGATCACGTTGTCCTGCTCGAAGATGTCCAGGGTCGCCAGGGCTGCGGCGCACGCCAGCGGGTTGCCGGTGTAGCTGTGCGAGTGGAGGAAGGCGCGCAGGGTCGGGTAATCGTCGTAGAACGCCTGGTACACGATGTCGGTGGTCAGGCAGGCGGCCAGCGGCAAGTAGCCGCCGGTCAGGGCCTTGGACAGGCACAGGAAGTCCGGGCGAATACCGGCTTGCTCGCAGGCGAACATGGTGCCGGTGCGGCCGAAGCCCACGGCGATTTCGTCGTGAATCAGGTGCACGCCATAGCGGTCGCACGCTTCACGCAGCAGCTTGAGGTAGACCGGGTGGTACATGCGCATGCCGCCAGCGCCCTGGATCAGCGGCTCGATGATCACTGCAGAGAGGGTCTCGTGATGCTCGGCCAGGGTCTGCTCCATGGCCGCGAACATGTTGCGCGAGTGTTCTTCCCAGCTCATGCCTTCCGGGCGCAGGTAGCAGTCCGGGCTGGGCACCTTGATGGTATCGAGCAGCAGCGCCTTGTAGGTTTCGGTGAACAGCGGCACGTCACCCACCGACATCGCGGCGATGGTTTCGCCGTGGTAGCTGTTGGTCAGGGTCACGAAGCGTTTCTTCGCCGGTTTGCCGATGTTCTGCCAGTAATGGAAGCTCATCTTCAACGCCACTTCGATGCACGAAGAACCGTTGTCGGCATAGAACACCCGGTCGAGTCCGGCGGGTGTCATGGCGACCAGGCGCTCGGACAGCTCGATCACCGGCTGGTGGCTGAAACCGGCCAGGATGACGTGTTCGAGCTGGTCGACCTGGTCTTTGATGCGCTGGTTGATGCGCGGGTTGGCGTGGCCGAACACGTTGACCCACCAGCTGCTGACGGCGTCCAGGTAGCGCTTGCCCTCGAAGTCCTCGAGCCATACGCCTTCACCGCGCTTGATCGGGATCAGCGGCAGCTGCTCGTGGTCTTTCATCTGGGTGCAGGGGTGCCACAGGACCTTCAGGTCGCGTTGCATCCACTGATCGTTGAGGCCCATGGGCACTTCTCCTGGCATTGCAGCTTGGTTTGACCGCGTAAGCCTAAGCAATGCCGCAGGGCAGGACAACCGCTGGTGTTCAATGGCGACTGGTGCGCGTCCAGGCCAGCTTGCGGATGTGCACCGTGCCGGCCTGCGAAGTGGAGATGGTCAAGCGTCGGAAGGGACCGGAAATCATCTGCTGGTAGGGCGTGGTGGCGACAGGGCCAGGCATGTATTCGGTGTAGCCGCTGCCTGAAAGCGTCAGCCAGTAGAAGTTGCGAGGCGGCAACGCAATCAGGTCGTAGTCGCACCCTTCGGTGTCCAGGAGCATCTGGACATCGATGAAGTGGTCGTCGCTGACGACATAGTATTCAAGCGTCAAGGTTTCCACTTCCTGGCTGAACGCAATCTCCACGTCACAGTGCTCACCGATCACCAGTTCGGTGCCTTCTTCGCCTTTGAAGGCTTCGTGAAAACCCGCCCATGAGGTGCAGTTGGAACGTATGCTCAGGCCCGAGGGTGTACGCAAGGCCTGCCTGCGACACAAGAACTGCCGTTCGACGTGCTGGAAGTGCTCCTCATAGGTCATGCGCGGGTCCTCTCTACCGGCCATGGGGCAGCATTGCCTGGCACCGCGCATTCTGGCTACTGACAAAAATATCAGTTGCCAAAAGGACTTGATGTCACTGAGCTGGCAGGGTCCGCATACCTGACGTATTCTTAACGCATCTCCCTCGGGGCATTCCTGCCTCTCCCTATTCTTTTGCTTCTTACTCGGAGTTCGCCGATATGGCCGCTGCTTGGGTGCGCCTGTGCGCGTTGGTATTGATTGGTGTGTCCAGCGGTGCCGCGCTGGCAAAGGACAAGACACCTTCGGCAATCGTCGTGGGTGGCGGCCTGGCAGGCCTGACCGCGGCCTATGAGCTGCAGAACAAGGGCTGGCAGGTGACCCTGCTGGAGGCGAAGTCGGGCATGGGCGGTCGCTCGGGCCTGGCCACCAGCGAGTGGATCGGCAACAGCAAGGCCCAGCCGGTGCTGAACCAGTACCTGGACCGTTTCAAGCTTGAAACACTGCCTGCGCCGGAGTTCGTGCGTACACCGGGCTATCTGATTGACGGCGTGTATTTCAATGCCGCTGACCTGGCTACCAAGCAGCCGGCCACTGCCGAGGCAATCAAGCGCTACGAGAAGACCCTCGATGACTTGGCTCGCTCGATTGACGATCCGCTGAATCCCCAGGCTACCAGCACGCTGTTCGCCCTCGACCAGATGAACGTGTCCACCTGGCTCGACAAGCTGCAACTGCCGACCACTGCACGGCAACTGATCAACCAGCAGATTCGTACCCGCTACGATGAGCCGTCGCGGCTGTCGCTGCTTTATTTCGCGCAGCAGAACCGTGTCTATCGCGGAGTGAGTGACCGTGACCTGCGCGCTGCCCGCCTGCCGGGTGGTAGCCCGGTGCTGGCGCAGGCCTTCGTCAAGCAGCTCAAGACCATCAAGACCAGCTCGCCGGTCACCTCCATCGTGCAGGACAAGGACGGTGTGACGGTCAAGGTCGGTAGCGTCGGCTACCAGGCCGACTACCTGGTGATGGCCGTACCCCTGCGCGCCCTGGCCAAGATTCAGATGACGCCGGGCCTCGACAACCAGCACATGGCGGCTCTGAAAGGCACCAACTATGGCTGGCGCGACCAGCTGATGCTCAAGTTCAAGCAGCCCGTGTGGGAAAGCAAGGCGCGGATGTCGGGTGAAATCTTCAGCAACGTCGGCCTCGGCATGCTCTGGATCGAGCCAGCGCTCAAGGGCGGTGCCAACGTAGTTATCAACTTGTCCGGCGACAATGCCCGCCTGTTGCAGGCATTTGGCGACAAGCAGATGGTCGACCAGGTGTTGATCCGCTTGCATGCGTTCTACCCTCAGGCTCGCGGTTCGTTCACCGGCTATGAGCTCAAGCGCTACAGCACCGATGCCAACACGGGTGGTGCTTACCTCGCCTATGGTCCAGGCCAGATCAGCAAGTACTGGCGCCTGTGGGAGCGTCCAGTTCAGCGCATCACCTTTGCCGGTGAGCACACCGACGCGTTGTACCCAGGTACCCTGGAGGGCGCCCTGCGCAGTGGTCAGCGTGCCGCCAGTCAGGTGCAGGACCTGCTGGCAGGCAAGTCGTTCGACCCGGCCAAGGCGGCACCTGTTGCAGCGGCGGCCGCAGCAGGTGCTGTGGCGGCGAAAAAAGAGGGCGGGTTCTTCTCGCGTCTGTTTGGCGGGGGAGACAAGGTCGAAGCCAAGCCCACGCCTGTGACCAAAGCCGAAACGGCTGCACCGGTCACAGCGCCGACTCCAGCTGCGCCAGCGGTTGTGGCCAAGGAAGAGCCGGCCAAGCCCGTTGAGGTAAAACCTGCTGCCAAGGCTGCGCCGGCCAAGCCGACCTCCGCGCACAAGACGGCTCACAAGCCTGCTCCGGTGAAGAAAGCGACTGCCAAGTCCGAGCCCGCCAAGAAGTCTGTGGCCAATACTCAGGCCAAGGCAGACTAAACACTGAAACTTCGACTCGCCCTACAGTCTTGAGCGCTGTGGGGCGAGGACGCTGAAGCGTCTATCCCTCAGTAGTAGCCCAGGTAATACAGGTACGAATCCTCTGCGATCAAGTAAAGCTTCCTCAGAATGTTATGTTGCTCGGGCTCGCCGTCGACGGGAACGGCTATCTGATCACCTTTGTTCAGGTTCAGGTGAAGACCTGCAGTATCGTCTAACCTGTGTACTTCTATTTCTTTGAGAATGAAGCAGTGCTTGCTCATGTGTTTGTACCTCGATGGCTAATGGAATAAGCCCAGTGAGCCTCGCAGAGCAGAAACTGCAGTCATAGCGGGAAGGCTGTCCAATTATCGTTAACGTTCCCTTAACGGTCTTTGTGGAAAATAGCTATCAGTTTTCTTGTTTGTTTCTAGCAGTTTTTTCCGCTGTTTTTCGATACGTCACGCGTTAGTCTGTGCACAGCTTTCACGGGGGAACACGTCAACATGCAACTGCGCAACTCACCCGCTCGTTACGGCGTGGTCAGCATTTTCCTGCACTGGGGCGTGGCCCTGGCGGTCTTCGGGCTGTTTGGCCTGGGCTTGTGGATGGTCGGGCTCGACTACTACAGCCCGTGGCGCAAATCTGGCCCTGACCTGCACAAGAGCATTGGCCTGGTGTTGTTGGCGGTGATGGTACTGCGCGTGGTGTGGCGCTTCATCAGCCCACCGCCTCCGGCTCCGGCCAACCATGGGCCGTTGACGCGAGTGGCCGCCAAGCTGGGCCATCTGGCACTGTACCTGGGGCTGTTCGCGGTGATGATCGCCGGTTACCTGATTTCCACCGCCGACGGCGTCGGCATTCCGGTGTTCGGCCTGTTCGAAGTGCCGGCCTTGATCAGTGATTTGCCTGACCAAGCCGACCTGGCTGGCGAGATTCATCTGTACCTGGCGTGGGGGCTGGTGATCTTCGCCGTACTGCATGGCTTGGCAGCGCTGAAACACCACTTCATCGACCGTGACGCGACCCTGACCCGCATGCTGGGCCGCAAAGCTTGACTCTCAACCTCAATTGCAAAGGAAAGAAAGGATGTTGAAAAAGACTTTTGCCGCTCTGGCGCTCGGTACCGCTCTGATCTCCGCTGGCCAGGCCATGGCTGCCGAGTACAAGATCGACAAGGAAGGCCAGCACGCGTTCGTCGACTGGAAGATCAGCCACCTGGGCTATAGCTTCATCCACGGCACCTTCAAGGACTTCGACGGTAACTTCACCTGGGACAGCGCGAAGCCTGAAGCCAGCAAGATCACTGTCGACCTGAAGACCGCCAGCCTGTGGTCCAACCACGCTGAGCGTGACAAGCACATCGCCAGCAAAGACTTCCTGGACGTGAAGAAGTATCCAGAAGCCAAATTCGTTTCCACCAGCGTCAAATCCACCGGTGAAAAAACCGCTGATGTGACCGGTGACCTGACCATGCACGGCGTGACCAAGCCTGTCACCTTCAAGGCCACCTTCAACGGTGAAGGCAAGGACCCATGGGGCGGTGAGCGCGCTGGCTTCAACGCCACCACCACGCTGAACCTGAACGATTTCGGTATCAAAGGCCCGGGTGCTACTTCGCAGACCCTGGATCTGGATATCAGTGTCGAAGGTGTGAAGCAGAAGTAAGCTGCAGTTGTCACAATGAAAAACGCCGCCCGAGTGGGCGGCGTTTTCATTTGGCGCTGCGGGGCTTGAAGTCAGCGATTACGGGTCAACAGCGCAGGGCGCTCGCCGCGCGGACGGCTCGGCAGCTCATCCAGTTGCTCAGGCGTCGGGTAACGGTCGAGCTTGGATTCCTTGCGGATGATCACCGGTTGGTTTTGCGGCTCACGCGGGCTGCGTACTGCCGGTTCCTGACGGGTGTTATCGCTGCGACCGGCCGAGCGGTTGCGACCACCACCGGCATTACCGTCACGGCGGGCACCGCCACCACCATTGTTGTTGCGCGGTGGGCGCTTCTCGCCGCTGGCATTGCGCTGCTGGCCGCCGTTACGGCCTTGGCCACCACTGTTGCTACGCGGGCTTTGACCCTGACCTTGTTGCTGACTCTGGCCGGCACCGCCGCCTGGACGACGATTACGGCCCTGGTTCTTGGCGTTCTGGTACGGGCTGACGTAGTCAGCACGGTTACCGAAGTTGTCGATATCGTCATCCAGGAACTCTTCCGGATCACGGTCAACAGGCGCCTGCGGTGCGCTGGCGTTGCTCGCCTGCTTCTGGCGAGGCTTCTTGTCACGTGGCTTGCGCGGCTGTTGTTGGCGCTCGCCAGTCTTTTCCTTCTCGGCAGACTTTTCCGATGCCTGTTGCTTGGTCTTGCCTTTGTCCTTGCCCTTGTCCTTACGGCCACCGCTGCCTTCTTTGGTGGATTCGCCGCGAGGCTGCTGGTTGCGACCGCCACGGCCGCTATTCTGCGGGCGTTCACGAGTCTCGGGCTTCTCGGCCTCCACCTGGCTTGGGTCGAAGCCCATCAGGTCACCATCCGGAATCTTCTGCTTGGTGACCCGCTCGATGCTCTTGAGCAGCTTCTCTTCATCCGGCGCAACCAGGGAGATGGCCTCGCCCGAACGCCCGGCACGGCCGGTGCGGCCGATACGGTGGACGTAGTCTTCCTCGACATTGGGTAGCTCGAAGTTGACCACATGGGGCAGTTGGTCGATGTCCAGGCCGCGGGCGGCGATATCGGTAGCGACCAGCACGCGCACACTGTTGGCCTTGAAGTCGGCCAGGGCTTTGGTGCGGGCATTCTGGCTCTTGTTGCCGTGGATCGCGGCGGCGGTCAGGCCGTGCTTTTCCAGGTACTCGGCCAGGCGGTTGGCACCGTGCTTGGTGCGGGTGAAGACCAGCACCTGCTCCCAGGCACCCAGAGTGATCAGGTGCGCGAGCAGTGCGCGCTTGTGGCTGGCTGGCAAACGGTAGACGCGCTGTTCGATTCGCTCGACCGTGGTATTCGGTGGCGTGACCTCGATGCGCTCCGGGTTGTGCAGGAGCTTGTCGGCCAGGTCGGTGATGTCTTTGGAGAAGGTGGCCGAGAACAGCAGGTTCTGGCGTTTGGCCGGCAAGCGGGCCAGCACCTTCTTCACATCGTGGATGAAGCCCATGTCGAGCATGCGGTCGGCTTCGTCGAGGACCAGGATTTCCACGTGGGCCAGGTCGACTTTGCCTTGGCCGGCGAGGTCGAGCAGGCGGCCGGGGCAGGCCACCAACACATCCACACCCTTGGCAATAGCCTGGATCTGCGGGTTCATGCCAACGCCGCCGAAGATGCAGGCGCTGACCAGGGACAGGTCGCGGGCATACACCTTGAAGCTGTCATGCACCTGCGCCGCCAACTCGCGAGTCGGGGTCAACACCAGCACGCGAGGCTGGCGCGGGCCATGGCGTTGCGATTTGTCGGGGTGGCCACCCGGGAACAGACGCTCAAGAATCGGCAGTGCGAAACCGCCGGTTTTACCAGTACCTGTCTGAGCGGCGACCATCAGGTCGCGGCCTTGCAACACGGCGGGAATGGCCCGCTGTTGCACCGGAGTCGGCTGGGTGTAGCCCGCTGCCTCGATAGCGCGGACAAGAGCCTCGGAGAGACCGAGGGAAGCAAAGGACATGGGCAATCCTGTTCTCGTGGGGGCTGGGCCCGTTGGGATATTCTGCCTGGCGCGACGGGCATCGGTGGGATGCGATCGCGTCCGGTCCAGCTGGGCTTTCACTGCGCATCCGGGCAGCGGAGGGCGAGCGCGAAGGGGCGTCGTTACCGATCAGGATGCCTGTTGCGAGGCCGAGCGTCCGGGCGTGAGCCGGGCGGGAAGGCCCGAGTATAACAGAGCTAACGCAGCGTGCTGCTTTCCTGCTGCTCAACGGCGCGAGGAATATTGTCGGAGTCGTCGATGTAGCGGTTGTTGATCGCGGCGTAGGCTGGCTCTTGCTTGAAGCGCCGCAGTTCTTCGGCGAAATCTCTGGCCAGCACCTCACGCCCGGGTTTCCTGGCCAAACCCAGATATTGCGCCTGGCGATTGATCACCAGCGGCAGCTCCTCGACCTGCTGTTCGAGGCCCAGTTGTTTGCGCAGGTAACGCCCGACTCGGCGGTCGGTCACCAGCAGGTCGATGCGGCCAAGCATCAATTTGCCGAAATTGGCCTCGTGGGTAGGCGCTGCCTCTCGGCGAAAATGCGGTGATTCGCTGAAGGGGGTGCCATAGGTATAGCCGGGCGAGGTACCCACGGTCAGCCCGCTCAGGTCTTCCAACCGTGTCACGGGGTGGCGGCGCGTGCTCTTCTGGAACAGCACGAACTCAACGTCCGACATGGGCTCTGTGGGGTAGACCATGTAGGGTTTGCGCGAGTCGGTCTCGAAAATGTCCATCACACCGTCGGCCAGGCCTTGCTCAACCATGGCCAGACACCGCTTCCAGGGCAGGAACTGCCATTCCACCTCAATGCCCAGGCGCTTGAACACTTCTGTGGTGACTTCGTAGTCGATGCCTTTGGGTTGGCCGTTGTCCTGGTAGGCGTATGGGGCCCAGTCATCGGTGACCAGGCGCAGACGTTCGCCCAGGGCCGTGGGGCTCAGGCAGGCAAGCAACAGCAGGCAGATGAGGCGGGCTACGTCAGGCATGGCCGAAGATTACGCGCTCGATCTGACCAAGGCCAGTGAAGAGCAGCGCTCAGTGCTGTGCTGCCTTGAGCAAGTGACCTTCGACTTCCATGCGGCGTGAGCCTAGCGACAACCGCATGCCAGGGTGGCGCAGGCAGCGACGCAATTGGTCGGGCTCCATGCGACCTTGGCGCTGTATGTAGTTTTCCAGTGCTTTGTCCCACCAGGCTGGTGCACAGGCACGGTCGAACTCATTCGTGTAAGGGTAACAGCCATACAGTAGCTCCCTGGCAAATTGGCGCTCCTGGCTCGGCAGAGTCAGGGTCAGGGCTTTGCAGCCCAGGCGGTGCAGGGCAGGAGGGCGGGGCAGTTGATCGTTGACCAGCAGCACGTCGGCCTGCGCCGCCTCGCTGAGCGGCTGATCGCCATGCTTGCGCAGCCAGGCCTGGATCTTCGCGCGGAACTGCTGCTTACGGCTCCAGTAGTGGTGGATCACATCGGTACACTCGGCCAGCGCGAGGGTGCGGTAGGCGGCCGTCGCCAGGCAGAATTCTTCGAGTGTGTAGGCAGTGGGTACCAGGGGATAGAACTCGTCCATCATCGCTATGGAGCGCTCCAGTACCTGCGCATCAGCTTGTGTCAGGCCGATGACACCGGAGTTGACCATGGGCATCTGGTCGTCGGCCAGCCCGCGCTGCTGGAGAGTGGTGCGCAGGCCCTTGTACAGCACAGTCTGGCGATTTGCGCCGTAGGGCGCACCGATGGCGTTGCACAGCAACTGGCCCGGTTTTACGCGCTCGAACAGCTGCAGCGGCGAGGTGCGGAAGAATGTGTCAGTGTCGATCAGCACGGCGAGCGGGTGCTGTTCGAGCACTTGGCGCAGTACTACGTGCTTGCTGCGAAAATGATAGCCGTGGGGTTGGTTCCAGGCCTTGCGCGTCGCCTCATCCAGCACGTGCACGGTGGCGGGTAGATTGCCGTAGGGCTCTGGGTTGTCGGTGTAGACCTGAATGTCGAGGGTTGCGCCTGAGGTTTCACCCAGGCGGGTGAGGGCGCTGGCGATGCTGAAGCAGGCTTCCTGATGATAGGTGGCCGGGCCGAAGGCGAGATAAACGAGCTGAGGGCGTGAAGGCGAACGTGCTTGCATATCAGGCAAACCTGTCTGTCCACAGAAAAAATAAGGCTTTAGTCTAGGACCAAAGCCTTAATCATTCCTTAAACAGATGTTGCCAATTTGTTTCAGCGAGGCAGCTTCAGGTTGTTCCAGATAGCCAGGCTAGGTTCGGCCTGGTTCAGGGTGTAGAAGTGCAGGCCCGGTGCACCGCCTTGCAGCAGTTGTTCGCACATACGGGTGATCACTTCTTCGCCGAATGCCTGGATGCTGGCGGTGTCATCGCCGTAGGCTTCCAACTGCTTGCGGATCCAGCGTGGAATCTCGGCACCGCAGGCGTCGGAGAAACGGGCAAGCTTGCTGTAGTTGGTGATCGGCATGATGCCCGGCACCACAGGAATGTCCACGCCCAGCTTCTGTGCACGCTCGACGAAATAGAAGTAGCTGTCGGCGTTGAAGAAGTACTGGGTGATGGCGCTGTCGGCACCGGCTTTGACCTTGTGCACGAAATTGGCCAGGTCGTGCTCGAAGTTGCGCGCCTGCGGGTGCATTTCAGGATAAGCGGCCACTTCCAGGTGGAAGTGGTTGCCGGTTTCCTGGCGGATGAACTCGACCAGGTCGCTGGCGTAGCGCAGCTCGCCGCTGGCCATGCCCATGCCGGATGGCAGGTCACCGCGCAGGGCGACGATGCGTTTGATGCCGGCAGCCTGGTACTGGGCCAGCAGGGTGCGCAGCTCTTCCTTGCTGTCGCCGACGCAGGAAAGATGCGGGGCGGCCGGCACCTTCACTTCGCTTTCCAGCTGCAGCACGGTGTTGAGCGTGCGATCACGGGTCGAGCCACCGGCACCGTAGGTGCAGGAGAAGAAGTCCGGTTTGTAGCTGGCCAGCTGGCGGGCAACGCCCATCAGTTTTTCGTGGCCGGCATCGGTCTTGGTGGGGAAGAACTCGAAACTGTAGCGGCGTTCTTGTGACATCTCTAGTTCCTTCAGCTACCAGCGCGGCTGGCAACTGCAAATAAAAGCCAGGGCGGTGTGGGCCGGCCTGGCTCGGGCATCGTTGCAAAGCGCTGCCTGCAAGTGCCAGGCGAAGTGCCTGGCACTCGGGCCGCCTATCAGTAGCGGTAGGCGTGCGGCTTGAACGGGCCTTCGACGGTCACACCGATGTACTCGGCTTGTTGCGGGGTCAGCTGGGTGACCACGCCGCCGAAGCCGCGGACCATTTCCAGGGCCACTTCTTCGTCGAGTTTCTTCGGCAGTACTTCAACGGTCAGGCGCTCGGCTTTCTTGGCGGCTGGCAGCTCGGCGAACTTCTGCTCGAACAGGAAGATCTGGGCCAGGACCTGGTTGGCGAACGAACCGTCCATGATGCGGCTTGGGTGGCCAGTGGCGTTACCCAGGTTCACCAGGCGGCCTTCGGCCAGCAGGATCAGGTAGTCGTCGTTCTGCGGGTCGAAGGTGCCAGCGCCGGTGCGGTGGATCTTGTGAACCTGCGGCTTGACCTCTTCCCACGCCCAGTTCTTGCGCATGAAGGCGGTGTCGATTTCGTTGTCGAAGTGGCCGATGTTGCAGACAACGGCGCGCTTCTTCAGGGCCTTGAGCATGTTGGCGTCGCAGACGTTGACGTTACCGGTGGTGGTGACGATCAGGTCGATGCGGCCCAGCAGGTCAGCGTTGATGCCAGCTTCGGTACCGGTGTTGATGCCGTCCTTGAATGGCGAGACGACTTCGAAGCCGTCCATGCAGGCTTGCATGGCGCAGATCGGGTCAACTTCGGTGACCTTGACGATCATGCCTTCCTGGCGCAGGGACTGGGCCGAGCCCTTGCCCACGTCGCCGTAGCCGATCACCAGGGCTTGCTTGCCCGACAGCAGGTGGTCGGTGCCGCGCTTGATGGCATCGTTCAGGCTGTGACGGCAGCCGTACTTGTTGTCGTTCTTGCTCTTGGTGACCGAGTCGTTGACGTTGATCGCCGGGACTTTCAGCTCGCCCTTGGCCAGCATGTCCAGCAGGCGGTGTACGCCAGTGGTGGTCTCTTCGGTCACGCCGTGGATTTTTTCCAGCATGGCCGGGTATTTCTTGTGCAGGATCTCGGTCAGGTCACCGCCGTCGTCCAGCACCATGTTGGCATCCCATGGCTGACCGTCCTTGAGGATGGTCTGCTCGATGCACCACTCGTACTCCTGCTCGGTTTCACCTTTCCAGGCGAACACAGGGATGCCGGCGGCGGCGATGGCGGCAGCGGCCTGGTCTTGAGTCGAGAAGATGTTGCAGGACGACCAGCGAACTTCGGCACCCAGGGCAACCAGGGTCTCGATCAGCACGGCGGTCTGAATGGTCATGTGGATGCAGCCGATGATCTTCGCGCCCTTGAGCGGTTGCTCAGCTTGATACTTGCGGCGCAGGCCCATCAGTGCGGGCATTTCCGATTCGGCGATGATGACTTCTTTGCGGCCCCAGTCGGCCAGGGAGATGTCGGCGACCTTGAAGTCGGAAAAACCTGCAGGCGTGTTTACAGCGCTCATTAGAGCCTCCATTCGTAGTGTGCGAATGGGCGCCGTTGTGCGTTGAGCGTCCGCGTCGCGGACAACGCCCCAACCGAGCCTGACAGGCCAAGCCTGCTGCAGCGCCCCTCGGATGGGTGGCGGGCATGGCGCCGCGGTGGGCAGCCATGTGAAACGGCAGGGATTATAGCCTTGGCTGTGTGACACACCCAAGGCTTTCTGTCGATTAATCGCGACGATAGTCGATGTTCAATGGAGCGCTGGCGGCCGCTCTGCCATCATTAGTTCACGTTAGCCAAGCAGGTCAGGAGTACCGATGAACTTTCACACCCGCAAATGGGTAAAACCCGAAGACCTCAACCCTAATGGCACGCTGTTCGGCGGCAGTCTGCTGCGCTGGATCGACGAAGAGGCGGCGATCTACGCCATCGTCCAGCTGGGCAACCAGCGCGTGGTGACCAAATACATCTCGGAGATCAACTTCGTCAGTGCCTCGCGCCAGGGTGACATCATCGAGCTGGGCATCACCGCCACCGAGTTCGGCCGTACCTCCATCACCCTCAAGTGCGAAGTGCGCAACAAGATCACCCGCAAGCCGATCCTGACCGTCGACAAGATGGTGTTCGTCAACCTGGGTGAAGATGGGCAGCCGGCTCCGCACGGGCGGACCGAGATCAAGTACATCCAGGACCAATTCCCGGATACTGCGGTCGAGTAAACAAACCGGAAGCTTGTTTGCAGGTCTGGCCCTATCGCCGGCAAGCCGGCTCCCACATGGACCGCGTAGACCTTGAGAACACTGCAGAACCTGTGGGAGCCGGCTTGCCGGCGATAGGGCCATGATGGCCGCAGACAATCTCAAGGCTGTACGGAAACCCCACGCACCACGCGACCCACCGTCAAACCTTGCACCAGGATCGACGACAACACCACGATGTAGGTAATCGACAGCAGCAGGTCCCGCTCATCGCCAACCGGCAGCGACAGCGCCAGTGCCACCGACACCCCGCCCCGCAAGCCACCCCAGGTCAGCACCCGGACGGTGCCCTTGGGCACGCTTCTCCAGCGACGCAGCAGCACGATGGCTGGTGCCACCGTCAACAGTCGCGAAAGCAAGACCGCAACCGCCAGCACGCCACCTGCCGCCAGGTGCAGCCAGTTGAATGGCAGCAGCAACAGTTCGAGGCCGATCAGGGCGAACAGCAGGGCGTTGAGCATGTCATCGATCAGTTCCCAGAAACCGTCCATGTAGCGGCGGGTCATGTCGTTCATGGCCAGGTTGCGCCCCAGGTTGCCGATGATCAGGCCGGCAACCACCATGGCGATGGGGGCCGACACGTGCAGCTCGTAACACATCGCCGAACCACCGATCACCAGCGCCAGGGTCAGCATCACCTCAACCTGGTACTGCTCGACGCTTTTGATCATGCGGTAGGTGGCATAGCCGATCAGCCCGCCAAACAGCACGCCACCCACGGCTTCATGGACGAACAGTATGGCCGTCTCGGTGACGCTTGGCGTTTCGCCCATCTGGATGATGCCCAGCAGCACGGTGAACACCACCACTGCCGTTCCGTCGTTGAACAACGACTCGCCGACGATGGTGGTTTTCAGCGGTTTGGAGGCATTCGCGGTACGCAGTGCGCCGAGCACGGCGATAGGGTCGGTGGGCGAAATCAGCGCACCGAACAGCAGGCAGTAGATCAGCGGTACGTTCCAGCCGAACAGGGCGAACACCCAGTGCGCGAGGTAGCCGATCACGAAGGTGGCTATCAGCACGCCGAAGGTTGCCAGCAGGCCAATTGGCCAGCGGTAGCTACGCAGGTCGGCGAGGTTGACGTGCAATGCGCCGGCGAACAGCAGGAACGACAGCATCCAGTGCATCAGCAGGTCGTTGAAGTCGATCTGGTTCATCAACCCTTCGACGCGCGCTTCCAGGCCAGGGAAGCCAATCAGGCTCAGGCCCTGCAGCATCAGGGAAAACAACAGCGCGGTGACCATCACGCCGATGGCGGGTGGCAGGCCGATGAAACGGTAGTTGACGTAGGTGAGGAGGGTGGTAAGGCAGATAAACGCTGCAACTAATTCAAGCATCCCAAATCCTGTAACAGTGGCTTCCAAGTCGTAACCCGAATGGCTCGGGCAGTTCTTTGATGGCCTGGCGAGGGTTTCGGGACACACCTTATGACCAGATATGCCAGATTCGTTCCCTTCGGCTGTCAGCCAACCCTGTAGAGCGCAGGGTGGAAACCGATGTAGTGTTGGCCTGCCTGGGCCATCGAGGGTCCGGATTCTCTGCAAGGATTTTTCGCGTGTTGGCAACTTCTCTGGTTTTGGTTGCAGCCCTGCTGCACGCCACCTGGAACACCCTGATCAAATTCAGCGGCGAGCGACTGTTGGTGATCGCCAGCATGGACGCCGTGGCCCTGGTGTTTGCCGTGCTGGCGGTGGCCTTCGTCGAGTTTCCACCGGCTGAAATCTGGCCATGGCTGTTGGCATCGGCCATGGCTGAACAGCTGTACCGTGTCCTGCTGATCAAGGCCTATCGGGTTGGCGACCTGGGGCTGGTCTATCCTCTGATGCGCGGGCTGTCGCCGCTGGTGGTGCTGGGTTTGACCCTGGCATTTGCAGGCGAGTCATTGAGCCAGCAGCAGATCATCGGCATCTTGTTGATCCCCTGCGGCATGGCTTGTCTGCTTTGGCAGGGAGGCGGAGGCGACCGGCTACCGTGGTCGATGCTGCCAGTGGTGGCGCTGATCGGCTTGTGCATCGGCTGTTACACCTGGTTTGACGGGCAGGCCGTCAGGCTGTGGGGCAAGCCGTGGGACTACCTGGTCTGGCTGACACTGCTCAGCGCCTGGCCGTTCCCGTTGTTGGCGTGTGTCGCCCGGCGTCCGCAGTTTGCGCTGTTCTGGCAAACGCAGTGGCGTCTGGGCTTGGCGGTAGGTTTGTGCGTGCTGTTCAGCTACGCATTGGTATTGTGGGCCATGCACCTGGGGTCGGTGGCAGAGGCCGCGGCGCTGCGTGAGTTGAGCGTGATCCTGGTGGTTTTGCTTGGCATGCGCTACCTCAAAGAACCTTTTGGCGGCCCGAGACTCCTAGCTTGCGGGCTGGTCCTGGCAGGCATGCTGGTGATGAAGCTCTGACCCAACCAATGAACAAGGAGTCCTGTCCATGACCGTTGCCCTGTGGTGCATCCTGATCGCGCTTGTGTTGCCGCCGCTGTGTGCGTTGATTGCCAAGGCGAGCAGTGGCCGTTTTGGCTTGAAGGACAATCACGACCCTCGCGCGTTTCTCGACACGCTGTCGGGGTTGCCGCGTCGGGCCAATGCCGCTCAGCAGAACGGTTATGAGGCGTTTCCGGCATTTGCGGCGGCGGTGTTGGTGGCCGATATCGTCGGCAATGCCGAGCAGGTGACCCAGGATGTGCTGGCGGTGCTCTATATCACCAGCCGGTTGCTTTACATCATCTGCTACCTGGCCGATTGGGCTGCCTTGCGGTCGCTGGTGTGGTTTGCCGGGTTGGCGCTGATCGTGTCGTTCTTCGTGGTTTCCATCTGAGATCGTGCCGCCCTGATGGTCGGTAAGCCGGTCCTACGCAGATCGTGTAGGAGCCGGCTTGCCGGCGATTAAATCAACGCGGTCTCAAGGTACTTTAGGCACTTCTGGAACCGGCTTGTCCTTGGGCCAGAGCATCCAGATCTGCCCCTGTTGCTTCATGTTGCCGGCCAACTCACCCGCTTCAGGCCCGGTGCCCCAGAAAAGGTCGGCACGCACTTCGCCAGCAATCGCCCCGCCGGTGTCCTGAGCACCCACCGGGCGCACCACCGGCGAGCCGTCAGGGCGAGTGGTGGACAGCCACAACAGGCTGCCCAGCGGGATCACCTTGCGGTCGATTGCTACGCTGTAGCCAGCGGTCAGTGGTACGTTGAGCGACCCGCGAGGCCCTTCATTGCTGTCCGGGCGGGCGCTGAAGAACACGTAGCTGGGGTTGCTGGCCAGCAGCTCCGGCACCCGCTGCGGATTCGCCTGTGCCCAGGCGTGGATGCTCCCCATGGTCACGTCTTCTTTCTTCAACTGGCCTTGCTCTACCAGCCAGCGACCAATGGGGCGATAGGGGTGGCCATTCTGGTCGGCATAACCGAGTCGCAATTGCCGGCCATCCTCCAGCTGGACGCGACCCGAACCCTGGATCTGCAGGAACTGCAAATCCATCGGGTCGGTCAGCCAGGCCAGCACCGGTGCATTCACGCCATCACGGTTGATCACCTCGGCCGTGTCGTAGGGCTTGAGTACGCGACCGTCCAGTCGCCCGCGCAGGCGTTTGCCCTTGAGTTCCGGGTAAACACTGGCCAGGTCGACCACGATCATGTCGTCGGGTACGCCGTACACCGCAACATGTGCCGCTTCGGTGCGTTCCAGGCTGCCAGGGTAGACCGGCTCGTAGTAACCGGTGATCAGGCCGGTGGCGTTGTTCTCGGCCGAGCGCAGGCCTAGCACTTGCAGGTTCTGCTGCAAGAACGCGTGGATTTGCGCTGCATCGCCAGGAACCCCGGCGGCTGCTTCACAGGTCGCTGCCCAGACCGGGTCGCGCTTGAGTTTCTCGCAGCCGTTGCGCCACGCCTGGAAACCGGCCAGCAGATCGCTGTCACTGACGACGGGCAGGTCTTTCCAGGTGGCAGGCACGTAGGTGGCAATGGCGTGGGGTTCGGGCTTGGCGTTTTCGCCGCCGTTGCAGCCGGCCAGCAGGGCCAGGGCGGGCAGCGCCCAGGCGAGGTGGCGCAGAGCAGATTTCATGGTTGAATCCTTGAGGGGGAGCCGGCTCAGCTGCCCCTGTTTTTCGTAAGGGTATTGGTCTTTGTCGAGCAGGCGAGGATACTGTCGGCCCTTTCCTTCTGCCAATGTGACCGTGATGTTCAAATGTTTCACAGCCGTGTTGCTGATCAGCCTGTCCCTGGTGGCCTGCGACCGTGTCGATCCTAACTCACCCTTGGGGCAGCGCAAGGCGATCTTCAAGCAGATGCTCAAGACCAGCGAAGACATGGGCGGCATGCTGCGCGGACGGTTGCCGTTCGATGGGGTGAAGTTTGCCGACGGGGCGGTCAAGCTCGATGGTCTGGCCCATGCGCCATGGCAGCATTTTCCGCAGGTCAAGGATGAAGGGGAAAGTAGTGCGCGGCCTGAGGTCTGGGAGCGACAGGCGCGGTTTCATGACTTGGCCATGCAGCTGGAAGGTGTGACCGGGGAGTTGGTGGGGGCCACTCGTGTGCAGCCGTTGGATGCTACACAGCTAAAGGCGCCGATGGACAAGGTCGAGGCAGCCTGTAAGGCCTGTCACACAGAGTTTCGCAATCATTGAAGGGCACCCGCCTCGCGCTGGGGTGAGGCGGGAAGTTGCCTGGATCAGTGGTCCAGCTCGTCCACTGCTTCCTGTAGTTCCTTCCTGGATTCCGCAAGCTTGTCCTTGCGCTTGTTGATTTTTTCCGCGTCGCCTTTCTTCTCGGCTTTCTTCAGGTCTTTCTCGCGTTGCGCCACTTCATGGCGTGCATCGAGCACTTTCTGTTCGCGCTCTTTACGCAGGCTGGCGTCGGTGCAGTTATCAACCCCGCGCAGGGCCTCCTCCAGGCCCGCCACCTGATCATTGTTGCCGTGATCGCGGGCAATTTTCAGTTGATTCTCGATGGCGCTGCGCTTGGCGGCGCAACCGGTCAGGCCGTCATCTGGCTGTGCGGCCTGTGCGGCGCCGGCCACCAGGCCGAGTGTTGCCAGCAGGACGAGGGTGGAAACGCGTTTCATGAGGGCCTCCTAAACGGGGCGGGGCAGCAAAAGTTGGGAGAAATCCTGCCTTGGTTTCGCGGATTTATAAACCCTTGTTGGTGTTTTCTCCTCTTAACTAAGTATTTTCCTACAAGTTTTTTGGGGTTCAATTATTGAATAAGCGCGTCACTGATCGTGAATCCATTGATTCCAATCTCCCCTAGCTGAGCGGCTATGGCTTGAAGCTCCTTGTCCATGAAGAAGCCGGCGAGCTGTTTTGAGCGAGTTTCACCAATGTCTGGCAATGCTTGCCAATCACTGGCAGGTCGACTGGCCAGCGTCGACCAATCGGCGTCCATTGTCAGGTTGCCCGGTGCGGGTATGCCTAGCCCGCGCAGCCATTGGCCAAAGGGGCGCGAGCGGCCGACTTCGAAGCCGTTTTGTAGCCGCCTGGCAGTTGATTCGCTGATGCCCGGCACTTGCGCCAATCGTTGGGTATCCAGCGTCAGCCAGTCCGTAATCGAGTTCACCAGCCCGCTTTGCACCAGGCGTCGCCAGGTCCCAGGCCCGACACCAGGCATGGCCAGCCCGCTGCGGCCACTGAGCCAAGTCAGCCTGGCAATGAATTGCTCTTGGCAATCGTCGCTCGCTCGCCAGCAGCTGTAAGCGTGATATTGCCCCTGCGCGGGTGGGGCGACCGGTCGGCGCTCGACGGCGCGGTGCACTACTTGCTCGAAGCGCGGAATGGTCAGCCCGGCAAGGCTGATGGCGACCTGGTCGCCGGGGCGGATATCCAGTGTCTGCCAGCGTTTCAGCGAGCCCAGGCTTACCTGGCTGATAAGCCGGTCATCCAGGCGTACGGGGGTCAGGTGCAATATCGGTGTGACCCTGCCTGTGCGCCCGATGCGGAAACGGACCTCGCGAACCGAGGCCAGCACTTGCGAGTAGGGGTACTTCCACGCGGCAATCCAGTAGGGTGCCCTGGCCTGCCAGCGTTCGGCAGGAGGTCGGTTGTCTTGGCGCAGAATTATTCCGTCGGTGGCAAAGGGCAGCGGGGAGCGGTACCAGTACTGTCGCCAGTGAATGGCATCCTCTGGTTGGTCGATAGCCTTGCTGAAGCGTTGGCTGTCCGGAAAACCCAAGGCAGCCAGTTGCTGCGCGCGTTCGGCTTGGTTGGAAGGCCCCTGTGGCCAATCCCACACGAACAACCCGATGCCGGCGCCTTGCTCGGGGGTCAACTGCTGGCGCGCCAGCAGGCCGGCGACGGTCCCCCGGGCGTTGACGCTGCCTGCTTCGGCCTGAACGTGACCTTCCAGGCGCTGGTACAGCTCACCTTGCAGCACCAGGTCAACGGTCTTGGGCAGTTGCCGGGTGATCTTCCCGAGGTGAGGGATGTGACGGCTCCAGTCATGGCCTTGGACGCCATCGCCTCGGCTAAGCAGACGGACCAGTTGGCCCTGGCGGTAAACCAGCGAGACGGCGACCCCGTCAACCTTGGGCTGTACCCAAACCCCCGTCTTCCCGGCCAGCCAGTGTTCGGCGGCGGCCTGGTCGTTGAGTTTGTCGACGCCGGTGTGTGGGATGGGGTGGGGAATGGGGCCTCTAGAACTTGCCAGAGGATCAGGGCGAGCTTCGAGATTGACGACACAGGCTTCCAGCCGTTCCAGGCGCAGTCGACTCTGGTCATAGAGCTCATCGGCGACCTGTGCCTGGCCCAGGCGGTGGTAGTGGTCATCCCAGCCTGCCAGGGTGTCGCGCAACTTAGCGATTTCGGCCTTGGCCTGTGTCACTGGCCATTCGTGGCATGGGGTGGCGAAGGCCCCGTGGGCCTGAAGCAGCAACAGTGAGAGCAGCAAGCGTATGAGCAGCATGGCCAGCATCCTTGCATGGCGAGGTGGAGCCCTCAGCCTAGGCAAGTGTGGGGTTGGTGGCCGCGAGTAGTTGTCAGCTCATGTGTCATGAAAAAGCCCCGGCCGATCGCTCGGCAGGGGCTTTCATTTGCCGCTGTAGGAAAATTACAGACCGGCAGCGTCACGCAGCGACTGGGCGCGGTCGGTGCGCTCCCAGGTGAAGGTGGTGAAGGTGTCGTCGCCGACAGTCTTCTGCTGCGGAGTACGGCCGAAGTGACCGTAGGCAGCGGTTTCCTGGTACATCGGGTGCAGCAGGTCGAGCATCTTGGTGATGGCGTACGGACGCAGGTCGAAGCACTCGCGCACCAGCTGGATGATCTTGTCGTCGGAGACCTTGCCGGTACCGAAGGTGTTGATCGAGATGGAAGTCGGCTGGGCCACGCCAATGGCGTAGGAAACCTGGATCTCGCAGCGCTCGGCCAGGCCGGCGGCAACGATGTTCTTGGCCACGTAGCGGCCAGCGTAGGCGGCGGAGCGGTCGACCTTGGACGGGTCCTTGCCGGAGAACGCACCACCACCGTGACGGGCCATGCCGCCGTACGAGTCGACGATGATCTTGCGACCGGTCAGGCCGCAGTCACCTACCGGGCCACCGATGATGAAGTTGCCGGTCGGGTTGATGTGGTACTGGGTGTCTTTGTGCAGCAGTTCGGCCGGCAGAGTGTGCTTGACGATCAGCTCCATCACCGCTTCTTGCAGGTCTTTCTGCGAGATCTCGGGGTTGTGCTGGGTCGACAGAACGACCGCGTCGATACCGACGACCTTGCCGTTTTCGTAGCGGCAGGTGACCTGGGACTTGGCGTCCGGGCGCAGCCATGGCAGCAGGTGCGACTTGCGCGCCTCGGCCTGGCGCTCGACCAGACGGTGCGAGAAGCAGATCGGGGCAGGCATCAGCACGTCGGTTTCGTTGCTGGCGTAGCCGAACATCAGGCCTTGGTCGCCTGCGCCCTGGTCTTCCGGACGGGAGCGGTCAACACCTTGGGCGATGTCCACCGACTGCTTGCCGATGATGTTCATCACGGCGCAGGTGGCGCCGTCGAAGCCGACGTCGGAGCTGTTGTAGCCGATGTCGATGATGACGTTACGCACCAGGTCTTCCAGGTCGACCCAGGCGGAAGTGGTGACTTCGCCGGCGATGATGGCGACACCGGTCTTGACCAGTGTTTCACAGGCTACGCGAGCGTATTTGTCCTGGGCGATGATGGCGTCCAGGACCGCGTCGGAAATCTGGTCGGCGATCTTGTCCGGATGCCCTTCGGACACGGACTCGGAGGTGAAAAGGGAGTATTCGCTCATCTCGACGGGTTCCTAAAATTTACCGATGGTGAGTGTCGCCAGCCGTCCGCTGGAAATGTCGGACCTGAATCTGGAAACCGTTACGCAAGCCTACATAGAGGCTGTCCCCGGGTGTCAGCCCGGCAGCATTGGCCCAGCGGGCCAGGTCGTCCTGCTCGAAGCCCAGCCAGAGGTCGCCGCAGGCTTCCCGCGCCCAGCTCTGGTCATGGCTGCACAGCTCGGTGACCAGCAGGCTGCCGCCGGCCTTCACCCGTTTGGCCAACTGGCACAAGGCCTGGGCCGGGTCGCTGAAATGGTGCAGGACCATGTTCAGCACAACGCAGTCGGCTTCCACATCCGTTGCACCCAGTGCATCGGCCAACTGCAGATTTACATTACCCAGGCCTTCGCGTTCGCAGACCTGGCGAGCCAGCTCGAGCATGGTCGGGCTGTTGTCCATGGCGGTGACCTGGGTGAAGCGGCGAGCCAGGTCGGGCAGGAAACCACCGTCCCCGGGGCCGACTTCCAGAGCACTGGCCGTGGGCGTGAAGCTGAGATTGTCGAGCAGCGCCAACAGGCTTTCGCGGTACTGCGGCAGCCCGGCGATCAGGTCTTGCTGGGCACGGAACTTTTCTTCCACCCGCTGGAAAAAGTCCTGGCTGGTGGCCGCGCGACGTTGTTGCACCTGGGCGATTCGGGCCAATACGGCCTCCGGCAGGGCCAGGTCGTCGACCTCTTCGAGCAGCGCCGCATGCAGGCGACCGCCTGGCCGAAGGCTGTCAGGCAGGGCTCGACGGTAGAAGATGGCATTGCCTTCGCGGCGGGTGGCCACCAGTTCTGCCTGGGCCAGCACCTTGAGGTGGTGGCTCATGCCGGACTGGCCGATGTCGAAGATCTGCGCCAACTCCAGCACCCCGAACGAGTCGCTGGCCAGTGCACGCAGGACATTCAGGCGCAGCTCGTCACCACTGGCTTTGCACAGGGCAGCCAGTGTGTCGCTTCGCTGAATGGAAATGGGCTGCGCACGTAGGTTCATGACGCGGCAGTCTAGACAGGCAGGGCTACCCCCGCAATAGCAATATCAAAAAGTTTTGATATTGGTGATGAGCGGAGCGTTGCCACAGCACTCTGAATACGGCACAGAACCCGTGGGAGCGGGTTTAGCCGCGAAGAGTCCACCACCGATCCCTGTTTTTCCCCCGAAATGGATGCCAATCACAGGAAAAATGCCCGACTGCGACCATCCGTCATTGCCCCCGAGCCCGCCTGTGGGCGAAAATGGCCGCCTTTTTTCGTTTCACTACCTATTCAAGCCCCAGGAGATTAGCGATGCCCAGCCGTCGTGAGCGTGCCAACGCCATTCGTGCCCTCAGCATGGATGCCGTGCAAAAGGCCAACAGCGGCCACCCAGGTGCCCCCATGGGCATGGCGGATATCGCCGAAGTGCTTTGGCGCGATTACCTGAAGCACAACCCGAGCAACCCGAATTTCGCCGACCGCGACCGCTTCGTGCTGTCCAACGGCCACGGCTCGATGCTGATCTACTCGCTGCTGCACCTGACCGGCTATGACGTCAACATCGACGATCTCAAGGCCTTCCGCCAGCTGCACAGCCGCACCCCGGGCCACCCGGAATACGGCTACACCCCGGGCGTCGAGACCACCACCGGTCCGCTGGGCCAGGGCATCGCCAACGCCGTGGGCTTCGCCCTGGCGGAAAAAGTGCTGGCAGCCCAGTTCAACCGTGAAGGCCACAACATCGTCGACCACAACACTTACGTGTTCCTGGGCGACGGCTGCATGATGGAAGGTATCTCCCACGAAGTCGCCTCGCTGGCCGGCACCCTGGGCCTGAACAAGCTGATCGCCTTCTACGACGACAATGGCATTTCCATTGACGGCGAAGTGCACGGCTGGTTCACCGACAACACCCCGGCGCGTTTCGAAGCTTACAACTGGCAGGTGATCCGCAACGTCGACGGTCACGACGCCGACGAAATCAAGATGGCCATCGAGACCGCTCGCAAGAGCGACCGTCCGACCTTGATCTGCTGCAAGACCATCATCGGTTTCGGCTCGCCGAACAAGCAGGGTAAAGAGGACTGCCACGGCGCTCCGCTGGGCAACGACGAAATCGCCCTGGCCCGCAAGGAACTGAACTGGAACCACGGCCCGTTCGAAATCCCGGCTGACATCTATGCCGAGTGGGACGCCAAGGCCGCTGGCGCCAAGGCCGAGGCTGAGTGGAACAAGCGCTTCGACGCTTACGCCGCCGCCTTCCCAGAGCTGGCTGCCGAGTTCAAGCGCCGTGAAAGCGGTGAGCTGCCGGCCGACTTCGCCGAGAAGGCCCAGGCCTACATCAATGAAGTGGCTGCCAAAGGCGAAACCATCGCCAGCCGTAAAGCCAGCCAGAATGCCCTGAACGCATTCGGCCCGCTGCTGCCGGAATTCCTCGGCGGTTCGGCCGACCTGGCCGGCTCCAACCTGACCCTGTGGAAAGGTTGCAAGGGCGTTGAAGCCGGTGATGCCAGCGGCAACTACGTGTTCTACGGCGTGCGTGAATTCGGTATGACCGCCATCATGAACGGCGTCGCCCTGCACGGCGGCCTGGTGCCTTACGGCGCTACCTTCCTGATGTTCATGGAATACGCCCGCAACGCCGTGCGCATGTCGGCACTGATGAAGCAGCGCGTGATCCACGTCTACACCCACGACTCCATCGGTCTGGGCGAAGACGGCCCGACTCACCAGCCGATCGAGCAACTGACCAGCCTGCGCAGCACGCCGAACCTGGACACCTGGCGCCCAGCCGACGCGGTCGAATCCGCCGTCTCCTGGAAAGCCGCGCTGGAGCGTAAGGACGGCCCATCGGCGCTGATCTTCTCGCGTCAGAACCTGCAGCACCAGGACCGCGACGCCCAGCAGATCGCCGACATCGCCCGTGGCGGTTACGTCCTCAAAGACTGCGCCGGCGAGCCTGAGCTGATCCTGATCTCCACTGGCTCCGAAGTTGGCCTGGCCACCCAGGCTTACGCCAAGCTGACCGAGCAGGGCCGCAAGGTTCGCGTCGTTTCGATGCCGTGCACCAGCGTCTTCGACGCTCAGGACGCTGCCTACAAGCAGTCGGTGCTGCCGCTGGAAGTCGGTGCGCGTATCGCCATCGAAGCTGCCCATGCTGACTTCTGGTACAAGTACGTTGGCCTGGAAGGTCGTATCATCGGCATGACTACCTACGGTGAGTCGGCTCCGGCTGGCGCACTGTTCGAGGAGTTCGGCTTCACCCTGGACAACATCCTGGGTACCGCTGAAGAGCTGCTGGAAGACTAATAAAGGCGTAAGGCGAGGGCTTTGCCCTCGTTTCGCGGCACAAGGCCGCTCCTACAAGGTTCTGCGCACGCCGTTCCTTGTAGGAGCGGCCTTGCGTCGCGATGGGCCGCAACGCGGCCCCAATAGCCATCATGCGTTAGCGAGCCAACGAATGCCCCATCCGCGTCCCTACAAAGTTGCACTCAACGGTTACGGCCGCATCGGCCGCTGTGTCCTGCGCGCACTGTTCGAGCGAGGGGCGACGGCCGGTTTTGAAATCGTTGCGCTGAACGACCTGGCCGACCAGGCCAGCGTGGAATACCTGACTCGTTTCGACTCCACCCACGGGCGTTTCCCCGGTGAGGTGAAGGTCGACGGCGATTGTCTGCATATCAATGGCGACTGCGTGAAAGTAATGCGCAGCGCCACCCCCGAGGGTGTCGACTGGGCCTCCCTGGGCATCGACCTGGTGCTGGAGTGCTCCGGTGCCTACCACACCCGTGCCGATGGCCAGCGCTTCCTGGATGCCGGTGCGCCGCGGGTCTTGTTCTCCCAGCCCATGGCCAGCGAGTCGGATGTGGACGCCACGGTGGTCTACGGTATCAACCAGGATTGCCTGACTGGCGGCGAGCGTCTGGTGTCCAACGCTTCCTGCACCACCAACTGCGGCGTGCCGCTGTTGCGTGTGCTGGACCAGGCGTTCGGTATCGAGTACGTACAGATCACCACCATTCACTCGGCGATGAACGACCAGCCGGTGATCGACGCCTACCACCACGAAGACCTGCGCCGCACGCGCTCTGCCTTCCAGTCGGTGATACCGGTGTCCACTGGCCTTGCCCGTGGTATCGAGCGCCTGCTTCCGGAACTTGCCGGGCGAATTCAGGCCAAAGCGGTACGCGTGCCGACCGTGAACGTGTCGTGCCTGGACATCACCCTGCAGACCGCCCGCGATACCAGCGCGGCCGAGGTCAACCGGGTGCTGCGCGAGGCGGCGCTGGAGGGCCCGTTGAAAGGTTTGCTGGCCTATACCGAGCTGCCGCACGCCAGCTGTGACTTTAACCATGACCCGCATTCGGCCATCGTCGATGCCAGCCAGACCCGCGTTTCAGGCCCTCGCCTGGTCAACCTGCTGGCGTGGTTCGACAACGAATGGGGGTTCGCCAACCGTATGCTCGACGTTGCCGAACATTTTCTGCACGTCGTTCACCCAACCCGCACCAAACAGCCCTGAAGGACTGCATTCATGACCGTGTTGAAGATGACCGACCTCGACCTGCAAGGAAAGCGCGTGTTGATCCGCGAAGACCTCAACGTCCCTGTGAAGGACGGTGTGGTAGCCAGCGACGCGCGTATCCTGGCAGCGCTGCCGACCATCAAGCTGGCCCTGGAAAAGGGCGCGGCGGTAATGGTCTGCTCGCACCTGGGCCGCCCGACCGAGGGTGAGTTCTCTGCCGAGAACAGCCTCAAGCCGGTTGCCGACTACCTGAGCAAGGCCCTGGGCCGCGAAGTGCCGCTGGTCGCCGATTACCTGGACGGCGTCGAGGTCAAGGCCGGTGACGTGGTGCTGTTCGAGAACGTGCGCTTCAACAAGGGCGAGAAAAAGAACGCCGACGAGCTGGCGCAGAAGTACGCAGCCCTGTGCGATGTATTCGTCATGGACGCCTTCGGCACTGCCCACCGCGCTGAGGGTTCGACCCACGGTGTCGCCAAGTTCGCCAAGGTCGCCGCTGCCGGCCCGCTGCTGGCTGCCGAGCTGGACGCCCTGGGCAAGGCCCTGAAGGCCCCGGCCAAGCCGATGGCGGCCATCGTTGCCGGCTCCAAGGTTTCCACCAAGCTGGATGTACTGAACAGCCTGAGCACGGTCTGTGACCAGCTGATCGTCGGTGGCGGCATCGCCAACACCTTCCTGGCTGCCGCTGGCCACCCGGTTGGCAAGTCGCTGTACGAGCCTGACCTGGTCGACACCGCCAAGGCCATCGCCGCCAAGGTCAGCGTACCGCTGCCAGTGGACGTGGTGGTTGCCAAGGAATTCGCCGAGAGCGCTGAAGCCACCGTCAAGGCCATCGCTGACGTGGCCGCTGACGACATGATCCTGGACATCGGCCCGCAAACCGCGGCCAACTTCGCCGAGCTGCTGAAGTCGTCCAAGACCATCCTGTGGAACGGCCCGGTTGGCGTGTTCGAATTCGACCAGTTCGGCAACGGCACCAAGGTGCTGGCCAAGGCCATCGCCGACAGCGCCGCGTTCTCCATCGCCGGTGGCGGTGACACCCTGGCAGCCATCGACAAATATGGCGTTGGCGCCGATATCTCCTACATTTCTACCGGTGGCGGTGCGTTCCTCGAGTTCGTCGAGGGCAAGGTCCTGCCTGCCGTGGCAATCCTGGAAGAGCGGGCCAAGGCCTGATTGAGAAGGCGCCTGGCAAAGGGAGCGACCGGATGGTCAAGCAATTGCCTGTGATGATCGTGGCCGGCTTGTTGGGCGCTTGCTCCAGCAGCCCGTCTTCGGACGCTGAAAGCTCGCAGCCGCCCAAGGGCGGTTGCTATCAGTCCGAGTGGCAGGCCGAGACCGTGCCGGTGATCAACAAGCGCCTGGGCCCTACCGGCCTGGAAAAGTACGACGACGAGCACCAGCGCAAGGCGCCGGGTTGCCCTTGATCGGGTGATCGGCAACCTGACGAGTGTTTCGTGGTCTTGAATACCGGGGCCACTGTGCGGCCCTTCGCGGGTAAACCCGCTCCCACAGCTAACGCGCCCCTTTGCGGGGCTGCGCTGAACCTGTGGGAGCGGGTTTACCCGCGAAAGGCTGCACAGCAGCCTAA
The DNA here is from genome assembly GCF_034387475.1 of Pseudomonas sp. Teo4. Lineage (NCBI taxonomy): Bacteria > Pseudomonadati > Pseudomonadota > Gammaproteobacteria > Pseudomonadales > Pseudomonadaceae > Pseudomonas > Pseudomonas sp. Teo4. Next base: position 531,842 of record NZ_JAXCIL010000002.1, on the reverse strand, counting down.
AATCGAGGAAACTGAATGAAAGCGCTGCTGGCCTCGATGGCCCTGGCGATACTTGCAGGATGCTCGCTGCTGCAACCGGCGCAGCCCGCGCCGTCGGACAACTGGACCCGCTGGGTCTGCGACACCCAGACCGAAGTGCTCTGGCGCTTCGCCGATGCCCAGCGTGACCAGGTCGACGTACGCCTCGGCGGCGGTGACCAGGTCTACCGGCTCAAGTCCGAGCCAGGTGCCTCCGGCGCGCTGTACAGCGATGGCGTGCTGGCCTTCCACACCAAGGGCGAAGAAGGCCTGGTGTACTGGGTGGCGACGAACGATCTGATTGGGCGGGGCTGCAAGGCACCGTGACTGGCCGGGCCGCGCTGGCGGCCCACACAACTTGAACAGCAACCGCCCCTGCGGCAGGCTTGCACGAAACAAACGACGCTTGTCGGGAGAGAGATACACAATGGCACTCATTAGCATGCGCCAGATGCTGGACCACGCCGCCGAGTTCGGTTACGGCGTTCCGGCTTTCAACGTCAACAACCTCGAGCAGATGCGCGCCATCATGGAAGCGGCCGACAAGACCGACTCCCCGGTGATCGTCCAGGCCTCGGCCGGTGCCCGCAAATACGCCGGTGCCCCGTTCCTGCGCCACCTGATCCTGGCCGCCATCGAAGAATTCCCGCACATCCCGGTGTGCATGCACCAGGACCACGGCACCAGCCCAGACGTCTGCCAACGCTCCATCCAGCTGGGCTTCAGCTCGGTCATGATGGACGGTTCGCTCGGCGAAGACGGCAAGACCCCGACCGACTACGAGTACAACGTCCGCGTTACTCAGCAGACCGTTGCCATGGCCCATGCCTGCGGCGTTTCGGTCGAAGGCGAACTGGGTTGCCTGGGTTCGCTGGAAACCGGCATGGCCGGTGAAGAAGACGGCATCGGTGCCGAAGGCGTGCTGGATCACAGCCAGATGCTGACCGACCCGGAAGAAGCCGCTGACTTCGTCAAGAAGACTCAGGTCGACGCCCTGGCTATCGCCATCGGTACCAGCCACGGTGCTTACAAGTTCACCAAGCCTCCAACCGGTGACGTGCTGGCCATCGACCGCATCAAGGAAATCCACAAGCGCATCCCTAACACCCACCTGGTGATGCACGGTTCCTCGTCGGTTCCGCAAGAGTGGCTGGCCATCATCAACCAGTACGGCGGCGACATCAAAGAAACCTACGGCGTACCGGTTGAAGAAATCGTCGAAGGCATCAAGCACGGCGTGCGTAAGGTCAACATCGACACCGACCTGCGCCTGGCCTCCACCGGCGCCATGCGTCGCCTGATGGCGCAGAACCCGAGCGAGTTCGACCCACGCAAGTTCTTCGGTGAAACCGTCAAAGCCATGCGTGACGTGTGCATCGCCCGTTACGAAGCCTTCGGCACCGCCGGCAATGCCTCGAAGATCAAGCCGATCTCCCTGGAAGGCATGTTCCAGCGTTACCTCAAAGGTGAGCTGGCCGCCAAGGTCAACTGATCCTTCGGTTGCTTTGAAAAACCCGCAGCGATGCGGGTTTTTTTATGGCCGGATGAAAGGGGCAGGCAAACCAACCGTTAGTCGGCTAACGTAGAGTTATTGACTGATGGCGTTATGACCTCATTGCTTGTGGCGCTTGCGAGTCTAGAGTATTAATCGGATCCAATCGCACATTGAAGTCAGTCTTACAAGAGAAGCAGCATGGATGGCGCTCATACTCAATTGCCGGACGGCAACTCGGTTTTACTGGTCGTAGACGACTACCCGGAAAACCTCATCAGCATGCGGGCGCTGTTAGCCCGTGGGGACTGGCAGGTGTTGACGGCAAGCTCGGGGATGGAAGCCTTGAGTGCCTTGCTGGAGCACGATGTCGACCTGGTGCTGCTGGACGTTCAAATGCCGGAAATGGACGGTTTTGAGGTCGCGCGCCTGATGCGCGGCAGCCAGCGCACGCGGCTGACCCCGATCATTTTTCTCACGGCCAACGAGCAGTCCGAGGCTGCGGTGCTCAAGGGGTATGCCAGCGGCGCCGTGGACTACATGTTCAAGCCGTTCGACCCACAGATTCTCAAGCCCAAGGTCCAGGCCCTGCTCGACCAGCAGAGCAACCGGCGCATGCTCCAGCGCCTGACCCGAGAGCTGGAAGCGGCCAGGGCCTTCAATGCCTCGATCCTGGAAAACGCCGCCGAGGGCATCCTGGTGGTGGATGCCACAGGTATCATCAGCTTCGCCAACCCCGCTATCTCGCGGCTGTTGCAGGCTCCGGTCGAACAATTGCAGGGTGTGTCGGTGCTGGACCTGGTCCAGCTACCCAGCGTAAGCCTGTGGATTGAATCGGAGTTCTACCAAGCCTACCTGGCTCGGCAAATTTTCCGCGTACATGACGCCCAGCTACGCACCCAGACGGGTAAGTTGGTCCCGGTGGCGTTGTCCTGCGCACCCTTGCCCGCGGACCAGCATGCCATGGTGGTGACGGTGCTGGACATGTCGGTGGTGCGTAACCTGCACCAGCAGCTCGAATACCAGGCCGTGACCGACCCCCTCACGGGCCTGCTCAACCGCCGTGGCTTCTATCAGGCTGCCGAGGCCGTGCTGCTGCGCAATGAACACTCGGACAAGTCCCAGGCACTGATGTACATGGACCTGGACGGGTTCAAGCGGATCAACGACTCGCTGGGGCACGACGCTGGCGACCGTGTGTTGCGCTGGGTGGCTGAGCAGCTCAAGGATTGTCTGGGCAACGAGGCGCTGCTGGCGCGCATGGGGGGCGACGAGTTCACGGCGCTGTTCGACGGGTTGCCTTACCCGGAGCAGGCTGGCCGTTTTGCCGAGCGGCTGCTGGAACGGATGTCGAGCTGCCAGCATATCGACGATCTGGACCTGAGCCTGGGTGTCAGCATCGGGATTGCCACCTACCCGGATTGCGGCGCCAATGTCGAAGGCCTGCTACGTGCAGCCGATGTGGCGATGTACGCAGCCAAGCGTGCCGGGCGTCAGCAGTACCGTTTCTATGACCAGGAGCTCAATGGCCGGGCACGTTCGCGGCTGATGCTCGAAGACAGTGTGCGCACTGCCATCGAGGAGCGCGCCTTCACCCTGGTGTACCAGCCGCAGGTCAGTTTCATCGACGGCCACCTGCGCGGCTTCGAGGCCTTGCTGCGTTGGCAGCACCCGAGCGTGGGCGATGTGCCGCCGGGGCTGTTCATTCCATTGCTGGAAGAGGCCCGGTTGATCAACCGCCTGGCCAGCTGGATCTACCGGCAAGGCGTGTCCCAGCGCCAGGCCTGGCGTGAACACTTCGCGCCGGACCTGGTGCTTGGCATCAGCCTTAGCCGTGCACAGTTCTCGATGCCCAGCCTGGTCGACGAACTGCAGCGGGTAATCCACGATAACGAGCTCAGCCCCTCGCAGTTGGAAGTCGAGGTTGCGGAGACTTCGCTGATGTACAACATCGACGAGGCGGTTAAGCAGGTCAATCGTTTGCGTGAGCTGGGCGTGCGGGTGGCCCTGGACGATTTCGGCGCCGGTGACTGTTCGCTGCGCATGCTGCGTGACCTGCCGATCGATACCCTGAAGATCGACCGCCATCTGGTCGCCCGCCTGCCGGACTCTGCAGTCGATGCAGCCTTGGTACGCAGTGTGATCAGCTTGTGTGCGGATTACGCCATCACGGTAATTGCCGAAGGGGTGGAAACTCCGGCCCAGGCGGCCTGGCTGAAAGCCAATGGATGCGCCTACGTGCAGGGCTTCATTGTCGCGCATCCGATGACGGCAGCGGACGCGGGGGGCTTCCCGACAATTTTCCCCTGGCCAAGGCTATGATTGGCTAAACTCGCGGTTCGATTCGCCATACGCCACGCCATGACCGTATTACGCTATTTGCAAGCCTACCCGCCGCACCTGCAGGAGCAGGTGCGCCAGATGATCGACAGCAACCGCCTGGGCGAGTATCTGCAGCGCCGTTACCCTGAACGCCACGATGTTCAGAGCGACAAGGCGCTGTACGGCTATGCCCAGGATTTGCGTCAGCAATACCTGCGTACAGCGCCGAGCCTGGACAAGGTGCTGTTCGACAACCGTCTGGACCTCACGCACCGTGCCTTGGGGCTCAACACTGCGGTGTCGAGGGTGCAGGGCGGCAAGCTGAAGGCAAAGAAGGAAATCCGTATCGCCTCGCTGTTCAAGGAAGCGGCGCCCCAGTTCCTGCGCATGATCGTGGTGCACGAACTGGCCCACCTGCGTGAACGTGACCACAACAAGGCGTTCTACCAGCTCTGTCAGCACATGGAGCCGGACTATCACCAACTGGAATTCGACCTGCGCGTCTACCTGACTTATCGGGAGCTGCCGGGCAACTGTTAAGGACCAAGCGGCATGGAAGTGAGCAAGACCAAGAGCAGTTTCTATCGTCGTCTATACGTGGCCTGGTTGATCGACAGCCAGACCGCCACCAGCGTGCCGGCGCTGATGGAAGCCACCGGCATGCCGCGGCGCACCGCGCAGGACACCATCGCCGCGCTGGCCGACCTGGATATTGTCTGCGAGTTCGAGCAACAGGAAGGTGCGCGCAACCATGCGGGGCATTACCGCATCCATGATTGGGGCGCCATCGACAAGCAGTGGATCATTCAGCACCTGCGGCAGATTCGCGAGGTCCTTGGGTATCCCTGAGCGGATGGCGTCAGGCTTTTCGCATGCCGATGTGCGGTATCCCGTCCTCGACATACTCCTCTCCGGCCACTTCGAAGCCATGGCGAGCGTAGTAACCCTGCAAATGCGCCTGCGCAGACAGATACACCGGCATTCCCGGCCAGCAATGTTCGGCGGCTTCGAGGCCTTTGAGCAGCAATGGATGTCCCAGGCGTTCGCTGCGGGCGGCCGGTGATGTCACCACCCGGCCGATGACCACATTGCCGCCCTGAGCTTGTGGGTCCAGCAGGCGCAGGTAGGCCACCAGTTTGTCATCCTGCCAGCCCATCACGTGTAAGGTATCGCCAGTCAGGTCCTGGCCGTCGACCTCCTGGTAAGCGCAGCGTTGTTCAACCACGAATACCTCGGTCCGCAACTGCAGGATGGCATACAGCTGGTCTTTGCTGAGGTCCGTGTGGTGTTTGCAGATCCAGTTGATGGACATTGTGGCGAACTCCTTGGATGGGCGGCCGATCATCGCAAATTGGCCGGCCCACGGCGAGTGGCCCCGTGTTTTCGTTGTGCCTGACAGGCCTCGGCCAAAATAGAGGCTAAATGACATTATTGCCCGCTGCCCTCTACCCTGGCTTTGTGTAATCTCATGGCCTGGTGCGGTGAAGATTGCGTTAACAGCGTGTGCCCTCTACTGCAAAAAGGACTTGAGCATGCGGCCACTGCTTTGCGTTCTGGGGTTACTGGGAGTGTTGCTGACCCTGCCGGCAGTCGGGCAGGACAAGCTACGACTGGTGGCCGACATCTGGCCTCCTTTCACCGACAGCGGCATGCCAGGTGGTGGACTGGCCACCAGCATCGTCACAACGGCGTTCACCCGCGCCGGTTATGAGAGCAAAGTCGAGGAAGTGCCCTGGGCGCGGGCATTGATGGGGGTTGGAGAGGGGCGGTATGACGTCCTGATCGATGCTTGGTACAACGATTCACGTACCCAGATTGGTCATTTCTCCCAAGCCTACCTGACCAATCGCATTCGCCTGCTGCAACGCAAGGGCGGCAATATACGTTACCAGCGTCAGTCCGATCTGTATCCCTACAGCATCGCCGTGGTACGTGATTACGCTTATTCGCGTGAATTCGATGGCGACACCCGCCTGAACAAAGTGCCGGTGCGAAACTTTTCGTCCGCCGTGCGCATGTTGGCGGCAGGGAGGGTGCAACTTGCGGTGGAGGATGAGTACGTCGCCCGATACAACCTGCAGCGCGAACCCGCGCAGGTGCGTGATGAAGTGGAGCTGGTTCAACCACCTTTGGGCGAGAACAGCCTGCATATTCTGGTGAGCCTCAAACGGCCCGACCACCTGCAGATAGTTGAGCGGTTCGAGCAAGCCATCGCCGCGATGAAGGCCGATGGCAGCTATGCCCGGTTGATGCGCCAATACGGCTTTTAGGCAAAAATCAGCCCGGCGCACCTTCCTTGATCAGATGCGCCGCCAGCGTGCGCAATGGCCCCAATTGCCGGCAGATCAGTGCCAATTGTGTCTGCACCAAACGCTGCTGTTCATCGAGCTCTTCCGGCATCTGCTCCAGCGTATTGGCCAGAGCTTCCTCGGTATCACTGTGGATCGATACGGGCAGACGCGCCGCCAAACCGTTGGCGATTTCGTCGAGGCTGTTGGCCAGGCTCTGTCCCGCGCCTTCTATCAACTGCTCCTGGACCTCTGTAGGCAGCGTCGTGTCGCGGTGGGCACCCAGCCCGGAGAGGTAACTAAGCAGCGTGTGTGACAGCACCAGGAAGCGAAAGCCTACATCGGCTTCCTTACGGAAGTGCCCCGGCTCCATCAGCATGTTGGCCAAGGTGGTGGACAGTGCCGCATCGGCATTGTGCGCATTGCGCCGTGCCAGGCGGTAGGCCAGGTCGTCGCGCTTGCCGTGGGCGTATTGCTGCATGATCTGGCGCAGGTACACGCTGGCGCAGGTCAGGGTGTTGGCCAGTGCCTTGTTCAGGCTGCGGCCCTGCCAGTCGGGTAGGAACAGGAATACCGCCAGAATGGCGATAAGGCTACCCACCAGGGTATCGAACAGGCGTGGCAGGAACAGCCCATAACCGTCGCCGATCTGGTTGAAGCAGAACAGCACCATCAATGTGATGGCTGCTGTGGCCAGGGTGTAGCGGGTGGTGCGGTTGACGAAGAACACCACGCCGGCGACCACCGCGAACATCGACTGGATGATCGGGTTGGGGAACAGGTCGAACAGCGCCCAGCCTACCGTCAGGCCGATTGCAGTCCCGATAACCCGCTGCACCAGCTTGCGCCGCGTCGCGCCATAGTTGGGCTGGCAGACGAACAGGGTGGTGAGGATGATCCAGTAGCCTTGGGTTGGGTGGATCAGGTGCACCATGCCGTAGCCGATCGACAGTGCCAGCGGCAGACGCAGGGCATGGCGGAACAGCAGCGAGGTGGGCGTGAGCTGCGTGCGCAGGCGGTTCCAGACGTCTTTGAGGTTGCGTGGCGAACGGTCCAGCAGGCTGCTGTCGCTGGCATCGGCCAGGCTATCCGGGTTGCTGGCGGCCCCCAGCAGCCGGTCGAGGGTGGCGAGGTTCGCCGCCAGGGCGCGCAGCGAGCGCAGCAGCCCACGCCAGGCCGGGTTGCTTTGAATGCGCAGGTGCTCGAGTGAAGCGTTGAGGTCTTCCAGGGCGTCGGCAAAGCCATTGTCCAGCACGAACGGCTGACGCAGGCGGATCGAGCGTGACAGCTCCTGGCACGCCGAGCCTTGCTGGCGCAGCAGGCGCTGGCAACGGAACATCACGTCGCTGTGGAAGAAGGCTTCGGCCAGGGCATTGTATGGGTAGTGCGAGGCGCTGACCCGCTCGTGGATGTCCTGCGCGAGGAAGTAAAGCTTCAGGTAGCGGCTGAGCTTGGAGTTAGGCTGACTGTTGCCTACCCGGTGCAGGATGATTTCCTTGGCAGCGTTCAGCGCAGCCACCACCTTGCCGTTCTGCTGGGCCAGTTCCAGGCGCCGGGCTTCCACGTCGAGGTTGCGGATGGGTTCGAACAGATTGGCCTTGAGCTTGAGGTAGCGCCCCAGCTCATAGAACAACTTGGCCAGGCTCTGCTGCACCGGTTGGTTGGAAAACAGTGCCTGCCACAGCACCGACAGCAGGCCATACCAGGCTGCGCCGGCCACCAGCAGCAGCGGTTCGTGCCAGAAGTCGGTGACCTGGCCGCCGCGCTGGTCCACACCGATCATGGTGTACACCGAGAGGATCAGGGTGGCCGAGGCAATCGCGCCATAGCGCTCGCCCAGTGCCCCGAGCATCGTCAGGCCAAAGGCTGCCAGGGCCAGGGCGCCGGCGAAGATCCAGGGGTAGGGGAACAGTAACTCGACCGACAGGGCTGCAATGGCGAAGCACACCAGGGTGACAGCCAGGGCGCTGAGCCGCCCCTGCCAGCTGTCATCGGTCTCGGCCAGGGCGCTGGCGATGATGCCCAGGAACAACGGGATCAGCAGCGCCATCTCGTCTTGATACCAGCACAGGGCCATGCTGCCGGTCAGGGCAACGGTAACCCGGATGCTGTAGCTGAACTTGTCTTGGCCCCACAAACGACGTAACGAATGGCGGAACGAGCTCGATGACATGATGGCCTTGGGCAGTGATCGAATGAATACCTTTCGAGGCCAGTTTTCGGGGGCCGCTGGCGCGGCCCATCGCAGGCTTCGCCAGCTCCCACGGGTTCTTGTAGGAGCTGGCGAAGCCTGCGATGGGGCGCGCCAGCGGCCCCAAAAAAACGGCACTCCGCGCACAGACCAGCAAGAAGCGTTCCGTGCTGCTGAATGGATTCTACTCTACACGAACTGCGCCGCGGCGTTAGCTGAAGCCCAGGCCCATTGGAAGTTGAAACCACCCAGATGACCGGTGACATCCAACACTTCGCCAATGAAGTACAACCCAGGGCTTTTAAGCGATTCCATGGTCTTGGACGACACCTCGCGCGTGTCCACGCCACCCAGGGTCACCTCGGCGGTGCGGTAACCCTCGGTGCCGGCTGGCACGACCTGCCAGGCCGACAGCTTCTCGGCGATTTGCGCAAGCTCCGCCGGGGTGTACTGCTTCATGGGTTTGGACTCGAACCACTGCTCGGCGAGCAGGTTGGCCAGCTTGCGGGTGAAGACTTCGCCAAGGACGGTCTTGAGTTCGGCGTTGGCGCGCTCGGACTGCTGTTGTTGCAACCACTCCAGCGCGTCACGGTCTGGCAGCAGGTTGATCTCGACGGTGTCACCGGCTTCCCAGAACGAGGAAATCTGCAAAATCGCTGGCCCGCTCAGGCCGCGGTGGGTAAACAGCAGGTTTTCGCGGAAACTGGTGCCGTTGCAGCTGGCCGTGCAGTCCAGCGAGGTGCCCGAGAGTTCTGTGCAGAGTGCCTTGAGTTGGGGCTCGGTGATGGTGAACGGCACCAGACCGGCGCGGGTCGGCAGCAGGGTGTGCCCGAACTGGCGGGCCACCTGGTAGCCGAAACCGGTCGCACCAAGGGTCGGGATCGACAAACCGCCGGTGGCGATCACCAGCGACTGGCAAGCGAACGGGCCGGCGCTGGTTTCCAGCAGGTAGCCATGCTCGGTCTTTTCGATCTGCTGGATGCTGGTTTCCATGCGCAGTTCGGCGCCCGCATCGTCGCATTCGGCCAGCAGCATGTTGAGGATGTCGCTGGCCTTGTTGTCGCAGAACAGCTGGCCGAGCTTCTTCTCGTGGTACGGCACGCCATGTTTGGCCACCAGCTCGATGAAGTCCCACTGGGTGTAGCGGGCCAGGGCCGACTTGCAGAAGTGTGCGTTCTGCGACAGGAAATTGGACGGCTCGGTGTACATGTTGGTGAAGTTGCAGCGCCCGCCGCCGGACATGAGGATTTTCTTGCCTGGCTTGTTGGCGTGGTCGAGCAGCAGAACCCGGCGGCCACGGCGTGCGCTGAGCTGGGCGCACATCAGGCCGGCGGCGCCGGCGCCGAGGATGATCACGTCGGTGGTGTGCACGGTATAAACCTTTGAGAAAGAAACACTGAACCCTGTGGGAGCGGGTTTACCCGCGAAGACGGTAGTGAGCCCACCATCGCTTTCGCGGGTAAACCCGCTCCCACAGGGGCCTTGCCAAGCTTTAGATAATGCGGACTTTCAGCGAACGTCCCTTGATCTTGCCGCTATTGAGCCGCTGCATGGCCTGCTTGGCCAGTGCCCGCTCAACCGCCACGAAGGCCTGGAAGTCGAATATGGCGATCTTGCCCACCTGCTTGCCAGGGATCCCGGCGTCACCGGTCAGTGCACCCAGAATGTCGCCCGGGCGCAGCTTGTCCTTGCGGCCTGCGGCGATGCACAGCGTGCTCATCACCGGCAACAGCGGCTCGCCACCCTTGTTCTTCAAACCGTCCAGCTGGTCCCAGCGTAGCGGGTTCTTTTGCAGGGCCTCGATGGCCTGGGCGCGGTGGCCTTCGGCCGGGGCCACCAGGCTGATCGCGATGCCTTTCTCGCCCGCACGGCCAGTACGACCCACACGGTGCACGTGGATTTCCGCATCACGGGCCAGTTCGACGTTGATGACCATGTCCAGGCCGTCGATATCCAGGCCTCGGGCGGCCACGTCGGTGGCGACCAGCACCGAGCTGCTGCGGTTGGCGAACATGGTCAGCACCTGGTCACGGTCACGCTGTTCCAGGTCGCCGTGCAGGGCCTGCGCGACGATACCCTTGGCGGTGAGGTGGGCGACCACGTCTTCGCATTGCTGCTTGGTGAAGCAGAACGCCACGCAAGACTGCGGGCGGTAGTGGCCCAGCACGCGGGTCACTGCCTCCAGGCGTTGCTGTGGGTCGATCTCGATGAAACGCTGCTCGATCTGGTTATCAGTGTGCAGGCTCTCGACCTTGACCTGTTGCGGCTTGCGCATGAAGTCCGCGGCCAGTTGCTCGATGCCGGCCGGGTAGGTGGCCGAGAACAGCAGGGTCTGGCGGCGCGACGGCGTCTTGCCGATGATGCTGGCGATGGCGTCGAAGAAGCCCATGTCGAGCATGCGGTCGGCTTCGTCCAGCACCAGGGTGTTGAGCCCGTCCAGCACCAGCGTGCCTTTGTCCAGGTGCTGCTGCACACGGCCAGGGGTACCGACGATGATGTGCGCGCCGTGCTCCAGCGAAGCGATCTGCGGGCCGAGCGAAACGCCACCGCACAGGGTGAGGATCTTGATGTTGTCCTCGGCGCGGGCCAGGCGGCGCAGTTCCTTGGCGACCTGGTCGGCGAGCTCGCGGGTAGGGCACAGCACCAGTGCCTGGCAACCGAAGTAGCGCGGATTGATCGGGTTGAGCAGGCCGATGCCGAAGGCGGCGGTCTTGCCGCTGCCGGTCTTGGCCTGGGCAATCAGGTCCTGGCCCTTGAGGATGACCGGCAGGCTCTGGGCCTGGATCGGCGTCATCGAGGCGTAGCCCAGGGCGTCCAGGTTGGCCAGCATGGCGGCGGACAACGGCAAAGTGGCAAAGGCGGTGGTTTCGGTGGTCACGAGGCGGGCCTGCGGTGCGAAGCGAAAAATGCCGCACAGTCTACCAGCCTCATGGCCATTCGCCCTACGACTCCATGTGTGCTTCCTGACGACGGGCACGCCTTCCGTCTGTCGGGGCCAGTTGCAGGAAGATCGCTGCAGCCAGCATGGCCATGATGCCAACGGTCAAGAACGTGAGCTGGAAGGCGCCCAGTGTCGTTTCCACGCCTTCGGCGCTGCCTGCTGCGGTGAAGCCGCCGAGCAGGGCGCCAGCGCAGGCCACGCCCAGGCTCAGCGACAGTTGCGCGACCACCGACAACAGGCTGTTGCCACTGCTGGCGCTGGCATCGTCCAGGTCGATCAGGGTCACCGTGTTCATGGCGGTGAACTGCAGCGAGTTCACCGCGCCGAGCAAGGCCAGTTGTACCAACAACAGGGCATAGGGTGTCTGCTCGTCGACCAGGCCCAGGCTGGCCAGGAGTATTCCCAGTAGCAAGGTGTTGCCGGTGAGTACGATGCGGTAGCCCAGGCGTTCGATCATCGGCCTGGCAACCGACTTGGCCACCATTGCCGCAGCTGCCAGCGGAATCATGCTCATGCCGGCCTGGGCAGGCGAGTAGCCCAAGGCGACCTGCAGCAACAACGGCACCAGGAAGGGCAGGGCGCCGCTGCCAAGGCGAGAGAACAGGTTGCCAAGGATTCCAATGGCGAACGTACGTACGCGGAACAGGCTGGGCGAGAACAGTGGTTGCGGGTCGCGCCCGGCGCGCAGCCAGTAGGCGGCAAGGCAGGCCATGCCGGCGAACAGCAACAGCATCACCCGCAGATGCGGCAAATGCAGTTCACCCAGGCCTTCCATGGCGATGGTGATCAGCACCATTGCCGCGCCGAACAGGATGAAACCTGGCGTATCGAAGGTGGTGCGTTCTGCGCCGCGCAGGTCGGGGATGAACTTCCACACCGCAAGGCAACCAATCACTCCCACCGGCAGGTTGAGCAGGAAGATCCAGTGCCAGCTGAGAATCTCCACCAGCCAGCCACCCAGGGTCGGGCCCAGCAACGGGCCGAGCAGGCCGGGGATGGTGATGAAGCTCATGATCCGCACCAGCTCCGAGCGCGGGTAGGCGCGCAGCACCACCAGCCTGCCCACCGGCAGCATCAGCGCGCCGCCCAAGCCTTGTACGATGCGGGCGAAGATCAGGAAACCCAGGCTGTTGGCGGTGGCGCACAGCAGCGAGCCGAAACTGAACAGCAGGATGGCGCTGAAGAAGATGCGCTTGGTGCCAAAACGGTCGGCGATCCAGCCCGAGGCCGGAATCAGCAGGGCTACGGTGAGCATGTAGGAGATGATCACGCCCTGCATGCGCAGCGGGTCTTCTTCCAGCGAGCGGGCCATGGCCGGCAGCGCGGTGTTGAGGATGGTGCCGTCCAGGGACTGCATGAAGAAGGCGATGGCCACTACCCACGGGATCCAGCGGGCGGTGACGGGGTCCAGCGGGGTGCGTTCGGGCATCGGGAACCTCAATGTTCTGCATTGCCTGTACCGGACCTATCGCCGGCAAGCCGGCTCCCACATGTTGACCACAACTGGGGCATCTGTGGGAGCCGGCTTGCCGGCGATAGGGCCACGAGGGCCAATCACAATGTCAGGGTCAGCCCTTTGACCAAAGCCCCCGGCAAATGACTCGAACCGGTGCTGCGCTGCCCATAGGTACTGGTCGACAGGATCATCTCGCGCTCGCGCGTCAGGTCCTCCAGCTGGCTACCCAACAGGCTGTACAGGCTGTCATCGAAGCGCATGGTGCTCACCGGCCCCTGGATCTTGCCGTCTTCCACCCAGAAAGTGGCGAAACGGGTCAGCCCGGTCATGCGTGCCGCCGGCAGGTCCGAGTAGTTCAGGTACCAGAGGTTGCTGATGTACAGCCCGGTGCCGAGTCGCTCCAGAATGTGCGCGCTCTCCAGGTTACCCGGTGCCAGGCTCAGGGCGCAGGGCGACTCATAACTGTCCGCGCCATTGGCGAGCAGCGCGAACTCGGCGGCGCTGCGGGCACTGACCAGGCGCTCCCGGCCTTGGCCGTCCTTGATCAGGGGCAAGTCCTGGCGTGGCGAACCCTCATCGGAAAACGCCGGGCTGAGCGAACCACTGACCTGCTCGCTGAAGCTGACCAGCGGGCTGAGGCGTGCATCGCCGTTGTACAGGCGCTGCAGGGCGCTGTTGCCCGTGGCCAGCGCCTGTGCCGAGAAGCCGCCCCAGCACAGCATGCCGGCGATCTCGTCCATGGCGGCTGGAGCCAGGTAGGCGCGGTAGCTGCCCGGTTTCAGGGTGATCGCTGGGCGGCCAAGGTGCTCCAGTTGTTCACGGGCCTGGCGCAGGCGGGCGGCGAAGTCATCGGCCGACCATGCCTGGCCTGCATAGTTGGCCTTCACGGCCTGGCCATTGGTGTGGAACAGGCTCCAGTCCATGTTGAAGCTGTTTGCCTGATGCCAGCCGAATGCCCCGAACGAGCTGGCGAAGCCGCGGCAGATCGGGCCGGCGGCGTAGATGCCGACCAAGTCCAGCGTGCCAGCTTCACGCCCGATCAGCGTCAGGATTTCGTTGAGTTCAGGCAGGCTCTGTTCCTGCTGGCTGTGGCTGTGCCAGGCACTTTCGTCCAGGCGCAGGTAGGGGTCGACAGGAATAAGCGGCAAGGTCTGACGCAACTGCTCAAGCGCATCTTTCAAGCGCTGGCCGTCCTGTTGCGCATCGCCACTCAAGGTCACCTGCTGCTCGGCCTGGCGCCCGTCGTCGATCAGCCGCAGTTGCGCGCTGGCTTGGTTGACCTCGCCGGCCTGGCGCACTTTGGCATGGTTGAAACGTACGAACTGCGACTGCTCGGCGCTGTAGCCGAGGGTAAATTGCTCGCCTGGTTGCAGTGTCTCGCGCACCGCGCCGACCAAGGCTTCGAAAGCTTGTTTCATCAGGCGTCACCTCCGAACACGTCGATCTGGCGGAACACGCAAGCTGGCGAAGCATGGCCGACCCGCACCACCTGGTTGGGTTCGCCCTTGCCGCAGTTGGGCGTGCCCAGTACCTGGAAGGTGCTGCGGTCACCGACTGCCGAGAGGTTGCGCCAGAACTGCGCGGAGATGCCGCGGTAGTTGGGGTTCTTCACGATGCCTTTGAGTTCGCCGTTCTCGATCAGTTGGCCCCATTCGCAGCCGAACTGGAACTTGTTGCGCGCATCGTCGATGGACCAGGAGCGGTTGGTGCGCATCAGGATGCCGTGCTCGATGCCCTGAATCAGTTGCTCCAGCGACTGGTCGCCCGGCTCGATGTTCAGGTTGGCCATGCGGTCGATAGGGGCGCGGTTCCAGCCGCACGCCCGGCTGTTGGCGACGCCATCCAGCCCGGAGCGGAACTGCGAAAGGGCACCGCCCAGAGGGCGCAGCAACAGGCCGTCGCGGATCAGGAACTGCTTGCTGGCCTCGGTGCCATCGTCATCGAAGCTGTAGCTGGCCAATTCTTCGCCGATGGTGGGGTCGAAGGTCACGTTCAGCAGCTTCGAGCCGTATTGCAGATGACCAAAGTCGCTGGCTTTGACGAAGCTGGTACCGGCGTAGTTGCGTTCGTCGCCGAGGATGCGGTCCATTTCCAGCGGGTGGCCGATGGACTCGTGGATCTGCAGCATCATCTGGTCGGGCATCAGCAGCAGGTCACGCGGCCCGCTGGGGGTATTGGGCGCCAGCAGCAGTTGCAGCGCTTCATCGGCAACGCGCTGGGCAGCGCCGACCAGGCCGCAGCGCTCGATGACCTCGAAGCCCCCTTGCTGGCCAAAGTTTTCGCGGCCCAGGCTGCGGCTCTGGCTGTCCTGGCCATCGCTGGCGGTTACGCTCAGCCCCGGGAACAGGAAGCGTTGGGCATGGCGCAGTTCGGCACCGGCCGAGTTCAGGTAGGTTTGCTCGACCAGGCTCAGGCCCAGGCTGGCCTGCCAGTCCACCAGGCGGCTGTCCTTGGGCACGCTGGCCGACTCGGCGGCGAGCAGGCCGAGGCAATCGGCGAGGCTGGGCAGGGGCTGGTCGAAGTTGGGCGAGATGTGGTCGTGGCGCGCGCTGGCGACCGGTTGCTCGCGCAGGTCTAGCAGGCTGTGTGCAGCGATGTTCCGGGCCAGCGCCTCGGCCTGCTCCAGCGCCCGCTGCAAGCCCGCCTGGGACAGGTCGGCGGTGGCCGCGTAGGCCTCGACGCCATTGAGCCGCACGGTCAGCATCGCGCCTTCGTCCTGGCTGAAGAACGGCGGCTCGGCCACGTTGCGACGTACAGAAAGTGATTGGTGCGACTGTTTTACATGACGCAGGGAAAACAACTCGGCCGTACTGCGCAGCGCGGCGAAGCGCTGGCGCAGCAGGGCGCCGGAATCGAACATGCGGAAACCTCCGTGTGCACGGTGGCTCCCCCTAGAACCACCCGTCTTGCATGGCGAGGCAGGTGTCGTCGCGCGCCTCTAACAATGCCAGGTCATTATGGCAGGGCGGCACTTCCCAGGTCAGGAAATAACGCGCGGCTTGCAGTTTGCCAAGGTAGAACTCGCGGTCTGCCTCAGTGCCTTTCAACAAGCCGAGCTCGGCATGGATGGCCTGTTCCAGCCAGCGCCAGCCAACCACGCAATGACCGAACGCCTTCAGGTACAGCGCCGAGTTGGCCAGGGCACCCGCGACCTTGCCCTGCGCCAGGTCGCCCAGCAAAGCGAGGGTCACGGCCTGCAACCGGTTGACCAGTTGCTCCAGTGGCTGGCGCAGGGTATCGAGGCGCGGGTGGTGGCTGGCGCGCTCGGCGGTGGCGGCGATCAGGCGGATCAGTTGCTTGAGTCCGGAACCGCCGTTCTGTGCCAGCTTGCGGCCCAACAGGTCGAGCGACTGGATGCCGTGGGTGCCCTCGTGAATCGGGTTCAGGCGGTTGTCGCGGTAGTACTGCTCGACCGGGTATTCGCGGGTGTAGCCGTGGCCGCCGAGAATCTGGATGGCCAGCTCGTTGGCCTTCAGGCAGAACTCCGAAGGCCAGGACTTGACGATAGGGGTCAGCAGGTCGAGCAATTCATGGGCCTGGCGGCGCGCCGCGTCATCGCCTGCCGTTTGCGTGTCATCGAACAGGCGCGCGGCGTACAGGCCCAGGTCGAAGGCGCCTTCCACGTAGGCTTTCTGGGCCAGCAGCATACGTTTCACATCGGTGTGCCCGATGATCGGCATGGCTGGGCTTTGTGGGTCTTTGTTGTCCAGTGGCCGACCTTGTGGCCGCTGACGGGCGTATTCCAAGGAGTACAGGTAGCCAGCGTAACCCAGCATCACGGCACCCATGCCGACGCCGATGCGGGCTTCGTTCATCATCTGGAACATGCACGCCAGGCCCTGATGCGGCTGGCCGACCAGGTAGCCGACGCACTCGCCGTTGTCGCCGAAGTTCAGTGCGGTGGAGGTGGTGCCGCGCCAGCCCATCTTGTGGAACAGCCCGGCCAGCAGTACGTCGTTACGTGGGCCACGGCTGCCGTCCTCGTTGACCAGGTATTTGGGCACGATGAACAGCGAAATGCCCTTCACGCCGGGCGGCGCGTCCGGCAGCTTGGCCAGCACCATGTGGACGATGTTTTCCGACAGTTCGTGATCGCCGCCGGAGATGAAGATCTTGTTGCCCTTGAGCCGGTAGCTGCCGTCACCGGCGGGTTGTGCGCGGGTGCGGATGTCGGCCAGTGATGAGCCAGCGTGGGGTTCGGTCAGCGCCATGGTGCCGAAGTAACGGCCCTCGATCATTGGCTGCAGGAACAGGCGCTTCTGTTCATCGGTGCCGAAGCTTTCGATCAGGTTGGCCGCGCCCATCGTCAGAAACGGGTAGGCGGTGGTGCCGGCGTTGGCGGCCTGGAAGTGGGCGAAGCAGGCCTGTGAGACCAGGCTTGGCAGCTGCATGCCGCCGACGTCGAAGTCGCGGTTTGCATTGAGGAAGCCTGCCTCCAGAAACGCATCGACCGCAGGCTTCACTTCCGGGATCAACTCAGCGCGGCCATCCACGTAGCGCGGTTCGTGCTCATCGCCCTTGCGGTTGTGTGGGGCAAAGAACTTCTCGGCAATGGTGCGGGCGGTGGTGAGCGCTGCGTCGAAGGTCTCGCGGCTGTGCTCGGCGAAGCGCGGGCGCTGGGTGAGGGCTTCGGCGTTCAGGACTTCGTAGAGCTCGAAGGCGAGGTTGCGGGGGCTGAGCAGGGTCTCGGGCATGGGGGGCGGTCCTTGGACGGGCGTGGGGCGAGTCTAGGTTCGCAGGTGCGGTGAGGAACAGGTTTATAGGTGTCGGTGATATGAGGGTAGAAAGTGTAACGGCGCTCAGGTGCATGTCGGGAGTTTGGCTGGGGTCTAAAGGTCGGCAGAAAGGCGCACCAGGCAATTTTGCTGCAACCCAAGTCGCCGGTTTCGATCCTGATGATGGCGTCGATGCATGAGCTTGAAACGCTGCGTGTGCTGCTTGAGTCTGCGTTGGTTCAGGTGCAGATGCCTGTGGAGCCGTGGACGCTGCACTAGGGCTTCTGCGAAGCGTTGCCTGGATTGGCCCTTTCGCGGGTAAACCCGCTCCTACAGGTACGGCACTGTCCTTGAGAGCAATAGTGATCTTGTGGGAGCGGGTTTACCCGCGAAGAGGGAGGCCCTGGCAACAAAGATTTCAGGGAGATTGAGCGATGACTACAGCTGATACCCAAACACCCAGGACCGTCGGCAAGCAGGCTCCAACAGGGTCACCGCCGAACCTATAGGCGCTGGCTTGCCGGCGATGGCGTTGATGCGTTCTAGGTTCTCTGTGTTGTGTCTATAGGACACTTCCTACTTATGTATCGGAAGCGTAGGGCATCTTTCCATGTGGACATAAAGGTTGAATAGCGAAGTTTCTCAATCCGCAGGTCTACTACCTATGTCTCAAGAACCGAACAAATCGATCATTGGGGACAGCCAATTTTTCGTCGTGTCCTCAAGAAAAATAGCTGTCATGAGTTTTTTTACATTCGGCTGGTATTGGTTGTTCTGTTTTCATCGTAGCTGGGTGTTGCATAGAGTCCGCTCGGGAGAGCGCGTTCTGCCGTTGGTGCGTGCGCTTTTTGCCGTCATCTTCTTTTATCCGCTGCTTCGACGAATAGATCAAAAGATCTGCCAGAGTGGGCGCAGTTACAAGTGGTCGCCTGCTGTCCTGACAGTGTTCTTCATCATCGCAGGGTTGTCTCCGATGCTTGTTGATCAGGGGCTCTGGCTGCAGCACTATCATCTGGCGATCCTGATCTTCTTAACATCATACCTGCTGCATGTCTGGGTAATCGTTAGCGTTCAGCGCGCTGTTAATTTCTGCGAAGGCGACAATCACGGGCAAGCGAACTCGACGTTTAGCATCGCTAACTGGTTGTGGATGGCCTTGGGCCTTCTGGTGTGGCCCACTATGATTTTTATGGCACTGATATCTTTGTTGTTAGGTTTTGACCCAGCCGGAGGCTGATTTGCCTCATGGCCGCTCCAGCAAAGAGATTGCATTGGCCAGAAATGAAGAAGGAGAGCCTAAGCTCTCCTTCTTTTTTTCACATCATCTCAATCAGCCAATGGTCATCAGGCTGGCGTTACCACCAGCCGCAGCGGTGTTCACACTCACCGCCCGCTCGATCACCAGGCGTTCCAGGGCAATCTGGTGATCCCCGCTGGAAAGCCCGTGCACGCCAACGATCGCACCGGCGCGCTTGGCCACCTGCTGGCAGATGCGGCGCAGTTGGTCCGAGTCGCCATGGTGGATAACTGCATCGAAGGCCACTTCGTCCTTGTTCCAGTCCGCCACCAGCTTGACCTTGGCCTGCAGCTCTTTCGGCAGGCGGGCGCGCAGGCTCTTGGCCGG
Organism: Pseudomonas sp. Teo4; assembly: GCF_034387475.1. Classification (NCBI taxonomy): domain Bacteria; kingdom Pseudomonadati; phylum Pseudomonadota; class Gammaproteobacteria; order Pseudomonadales; family Pseudomonadaceae; genus Pseudomonas; species Pseudomonas sp. Teo4. The sequence continues at coordinate 512,795 of NZ_JAXCIL010000002.1, read as the reverse complement.
TTCGCCATCCTGGAACACCGCCGAGCTGCCAACCGCCAGTACCGCAGCCAGTTGCGCCAGCAGATCAGCTTCATTATCCGCCAGGCACAGCACGTGCTCGCGCGGCAGGATGGTGTAGCTGTTGCGCTCGCCGGTCGGGCCTGGCAGCAGGCGGGCGATACCGCTTTGCGACTGGGCAGCGAACTGCGTGCAAAGGGCGGCCAACTCGCTCAGCTGGTTGCTCTCGGCCCAGCCCTTGAGGCTGTGCAGCGGCTTGGTCAGCTGCTCGTGCAGGGCGCGGTCTGGCTTGCCTTCGCCGTCCTGTTGCTGGAAGTGACGGGCAATGGCATCGGCCGGGCGGGTCGACAGCAGGCGGTACAGGTACAGCGGGCCGCCCGCTTTCGGGCCAGTGCCGGACAGGCCTTCACCACCGAATGGCTGCACGCCCACCACGGCACCGACGATGTTGCGGTTAACGTACATGTTGCCGGCGTTGGCGGTTTCCACCACCTTGGCGATTGTCTCGTCGATGCGGGTGTGCACGCCGAGGGTCAGGCCGTAGCCGGAGTTGTTGATCTGCTCGATCAGCTGGTCCAGGTTGCGGCGGTTGTAGCGCACCACGTGCAGCACCGGGCCGAAGATCTCGCGCTTGAGCTCGTCGAAGCTCTCCAGTTCGATCAGGGTCGGCATGACGAAGGTGCCACGCTTGCACTCATCACCATTGGCAATGGCGACTTGATAGACCGAGCGGCCTTTCTCGCGCATGCCTTGAATGTGCTTCTCGATGCCAGCCTTGGCTTCGGCGTCGATCACCGGGCCAATATCCACGGCCAGGCGGTCTGGGTTGCCGAGGCGGCTTTCGGCCATGGCGCCCTTGAGCATTTCGATCACGCGGTCGGCGGAATCTTCCTGCAGGCACAGCACGCGCAGTGCCGAGCAACGCTGGCCGGCGCTATCGAAGGCCGAGGAAACCACGTCGATCACTACCTGCTCGGTCAGTGCCGAGGAGTCGACGATCATCGCGTTCTGGCCACCGGTTTCGGCGATCAGCGGAATCGGGCGGCCCTGGTTGTCCAGACGGCCAGCGACGTTGCGCTGCAGCAGGCGGGCGACTTCGGTGGAACCGGTGAACATCACGCCTTTGACGCGCTCGTCACCCACCAGGCCGGCACCGACGGTTTCGCCTTGGCCCGGCAGCAGTTGCAGAACGCCTTCAGGAATACCGGCTTCCAGCAGCAGGCGTACGGCCTGGGCGGCGATCAGCGGGGTCTGCTCGGCAGGCTTGGCCAGCACCGGGTTGCCTGCAGCCAGGGCTGCGGCCACCTGGCCGGAGAAGATCGCCAGCGGGAAGTTCCACGGGCTGATGCACACCACCGGGCCCAGCGGGCGGTGGGCGTCGTTGCTGAAGTCGTTGCGTGCCTGTACTGCGTAGTAGCGCAGGAAGTCCACAGCCTCGCGCACTTCGGCGATGGCGTTGGCGAAGGTCTTGCCGGCTTCGCGGATGAGCAGGCCCATCAGCGGCTGGATCTCGGCTTCCATCAGGTCGGCGGTGCGCTCGAGGATCGCAGCACGCTCGGCCGGTGGGGTGGCCTGCCAGATCGGTGCGGCATTCAGCGCGCACTGGATGGCGTTGTCGACGTCAGCGACAGTGGCTTCCTGAACATGGCCAACCACGTCACGGTGGTCGGCCGGGTTCAGTACTGGCACGGCAGCAGCTTCACTGGCAGCGCAGGCCAGCATCGGGGTGGCCTTCCAGTCGTTATGGGCAGTGGCCAGCATGGCGCAGGACAGCGACGCCAGGCGGTGTTCGTTGGCCATGTCGATGCCGGCGGAGTTGGCCCGCTCGTTGCCGTACAGGTCGCGTGGCAGCGGAATGCGTGGGTGCGGCAGGCCGATGCTGCCTTCCTGGGTGCCCATGCGCTCGATGCTGGCGACCGGGTCGGCGACCAGTTCCTGGATGGAGATCGAGTGGTCGGCGATACGGTTGACGAACGAGGTGTTGGCGCCGTTTTCCAGCAGGCGGCGTACCAGGTAGGCCAGCAGGGTTTCGTGGGTGCCAACCGGCGCGTAGACGCGGCACGGGCGGTTCAGTTTACCTTCGGAGACTTTACCGACCACTTGCTCGTACAGCGGTTCGCCCATGCCGTGCAGGCACTGGAACTCGTACTGGCCTGGGTAATAGTTCTGGCCGGCGATGTGGTAGATGGCCGACAAGGTGTGGGCGTTGTGGGTGGCGAACTGCGGGTAGATGGCTTCCGGTACCGACAGCAGCTTGCGCGCACAGGCAATGTAGGAAACGTCGGTGTACACCTTGCGGGTGTAGACCGGGTAGCCTTCCAGGCCTTCCACTTGGGCGCGCTTGATCTCGCTGTCCCAGTACGCGCCTTTCACCAGGCGGATCATCAGGCGATGACGGCTGCGCTTGGCCAGGTCGATGACGTAGTCGATCACGTACGGGCAGCGCTTCTGGTAAGCCTGAATAACGAAACCGATGCCGTTCCAGCCGGCCAGCGACGGCTCGAAGCACAGGCGCTCGAGCAGGTCGAGGGACAGTTCGAGGCGGTCGGCTTCTTCGGCGTCGATGTTCAGGCCGATGTCGTACTGCTTGGCCAGCAGGGTCAGCGACAGCAGGCGCGGGTACAGCTCTTCCATCACGCGCTCGTACTGGGCGCGGCTGTAGCGCGGGTGCAGGGCCGACAGCTTGATGGAGATGCCCGGGCCTTCATAGATGCCGCGGCCATGGGAGGCTTTGCCGATCGAGTGGATCGCCTGTTCGTAGGACGCCAGGTATTTCTGCGCGTCATGCTCGGTCAGTGCGGCTTCGCCGAGCATGTCGTAGGAGTAGCGGAAGCCTTTGGACTCGAAGCGGCTGGCGTTGGCCAGGGCTTCGGCGATGGTTTCGCCGGTGACGAACTGCTCGCCCATCAGGCGCATGGCCATGTCGACGCCCTTGCGGATCATCGGTTCGCCGCTCTTGCCGATGATGCGGGTGAGCGACGAGGTCAGGCCGGATTCGTTATGGGTCGAGACCAGCTTGCCGGTCAGCAGCAGGCCCCAGGTGGCGGCGTTGACGAACAGCGACGGGCTGTTGCCCAGGTGCGGCTGCCAGTTGCCGGTGCTGATCTTGTCGCGGATCAGCGCGTCACGGGTGCCTTTATCGGGAATGCGCAGCAGGGCCTCGGCCAGGCACATCAGCGCCACGCCTTCCTGGGACGACAGCGAGAACTCCTGCAGCAGGCCCTGGACGATGCCTGCACGGCCGCCAGCGCTCTTCTGGTTACGCAGCTTCTCAGCAATGCCGGCGGCCATCTTGTTGGTGGCCTCGGCCTGCGCGGCACTCAGGCGTGCCTGTTCCAGCAGCATCGGAATGACTTCCTGCTCTGGGCGGCGATAGGCGGCAGTGATGGCCGAGCGCAGCACCGACTGCGGCAGGATGCTCTCGGCGAATTCGAGGAAGCATTGGTGAACGTGGTCAGGCTGGACTTCGCCAGCCTCGTCAACCAGGTTGCTGGCATGACCGTTGAGTTCGGTCAGGGTGGCACCACCCTCGAGCTTCTCCAGATAGTTGAAGATCGCTTGCTTGATCAACCAGTGCGGCGTGCGGTCGATGGACTGCGCAGCTGCTTTGAGTCGCTCACGGGTCGGGTCGTCGAGTTTGACCCCAAGGGTGGTCGTCGCCATTTCTTATCCTCGTTATTGCCACGGCTGTGGCCTAAGCTGATGCCAAGAGTATCTGTAGGCGTTTTCGGGTGCAACCAGGTGCAACCCGAATTTTTACCGGAAAAGGTGCAACTCGTCCGACAGGGTTATCCACAATCGGAAAAGGGACGTTAATGGTGCGTTTTCTTCTGAAAAATGGCGGTTTTGCTCCAAAAGGAAGCAAAAAATCGACTTTGCCTGAAAATGCACGTGAAGGTGCAACTTGCATATGAAAAATGGTTGCACCCTGTTTGCGTTGTTGCATAGGATGCGCCGCCTGGGTGCAACCGTCTTGCTGCGGTTGTGCATGAGATAAAAACAAACGCCAGGGCACACGCATGGGCAATCCACTAACGATCACTTTTGTGATCTACATCGCGGCAATGGTGCTGATCGGCTTCGCCGCCTATCGCTCCACCAAGAACCTTTCCGACTACATCCTCGGCGGTCGTAGCCTGGGCAGCGTGGTCACCGCGCTTTCCGCCGGTGCTTCCGACATGAGCGGCTGGCTGCTGATGGGCCTGCCGGGCGCCATCTACTTCTCCGGCCTTTCCGAAGCCTGGATCGCCATTGGCCTGACGGTCGGTGCCTACCTCAACTGGCTGTTCGTCGCCGGCCGTCTGCGTGTGCAGACCGAGTACAACGGTGATGCACTGACGCTGCCGGACTACTTCTCCAGCCGTTTCGAGGACAACAGCGGCCTGCTGCGGATCATCTCGGCCATCGTCATCCTGGTGTTCTTCACCATCTATTGCGCCTCCGGCATCGTTGCCGGTGCCCGTCTGTTCGAAAGCACCTTCGGCATGTCCTACGAGACTGCCCTGTGGGCCGGCGCCGCGGCTACCATCGCCTACACCTTCGTCGGTGGCTTCCTGGCTGTGAGCTGGACCGACACCGTGCAGGCCTCGCTGATGATCTTCGCGCTGATCCTCACCCCGATCATCGTGCTGATTTCCACTGGCGGCTTCGACACCACCTTCCTGGCCATCGAGGCGCAGAACCCAGCGAACTTCGACATGTTCCGTGGTGCGACCTTCATCGGCATCATCTCGCTGATGGGCTGGGGTCTGGGTTACTTTGGTCAGCCGCACATCCTGGCGCGCTTCATGGCCGCCGATTCGGTCAAGTCGATCGCCAACGCCCGTCGCATTTCCATGACCTGGATGATCCTGTGCCTGGCCGGTACCTGCGCGGTTGGCTTCTTCGGCATCGCCTACTTCTCGGCTCACCCTGAGGTTGCAGGCCCGGTCACCGAAAACCACGAGCGTGTGTTCATCGAGCTGGCCAAGATCCTGTTCAACCCGTGGATTGCCGGTGTGCTGCTGTCGGCCATTCTGGCTGCGGTGATGAGCACCTTGAGCTGCCAGCTGCTGGTGTGCTCCAGTGCGCTGACCGAAGACTTTTACAAGTCGTTCCTGCGTAAGAACGCCTCCCAGAAAGAGCTGGTCTGGGTAGGTCGCCTGATGGTGCTGGCCGTGGCCTTGATCGCTATCGCGATGGCGTCCAACCCGGAAAACCGCGTGCTGGGCCTGGTGGCGTACGCCTGGGCAGGCTTCGGTGCCGCGTTCGGGCCGGTTGTGCTGATTTCCGTACTGTGGAAAGGCATGACCCGTAACGGCGCGCTGGCGGGCATCGTGGTCGGTGCGCTAACCGTGATCCTGTGGAAGAACTATGTCGGCCTTGGCCTGTACGAAATCATCCCAGGCTTCCTGTTCGCCACCATCGCCATCGTCCTGGTGAGCAAGCTGAGCAGCCCGTCGAAGAGCATGGTTGCCTGCTTCGAGAAGGCTGACGCGGCTTATCACGCTGGCAAGTAAAACCTGTTGAGCCCGCCGCTGCCCGAGCAATGAGTCGCTTGGGCAGCGGCGGTGCGCATTACAGCGTGAAGCTCAGGCGTGTGCTTTCGAACGCGCCGGTTTGCAACGAGTGGATCAGCGCTTCGTACTCCCCGGGAGGGCAGTTTGTCAGCTTGAACTCCCATTGGTCGGTGCCGGTGTCCGGCACAACGAAGTTGTCGGTTCTGTCGTCAGGGCCAGTCAACGCCACGGCAGCGGTGTAGGGCTTGTTGATGACGCCGAGGGTGCCGAACAGCTTGGGGGTGGCAGCGGTCTTGTCGATATTGATGGAGGCTTTCATGCTCATGTGCTCCTGATTGATGGGAGGCATGAGTGTCTGGATTGTGCAGGAGGGGAGGTATCTGGAATACATTCCTGCACCTGTGTCGGTGCTGACCGACCGTCGTAACTGACTCCGCTTGCGTGACAGGTTAAACTTGCCGCCCCCGCAGGAGTTGCCATGAACTATCGTCACGCCTTCCACGCCGGCAACCACGCCGACGTCCTCAAACACATCGTGCTGACCCGCCTCATCGCCCTGATGTCGCGCAAGGAGCAGCCGTTCGCCTATATCGACACCCATGCCGGCCTTGGGCTGTACGACCTGCAGGGCGACCAGGCCACTCGCACCGGCGAGTACCTTGAAGGTGTCGCCCGCCTGTGGAATCGCGACGACCTGCCGGAAATGGCCGGTGATTACCTGCGCATCATCAAACGCCTAAATGCCGATGGCGAGTTGCGTTACTACCCCGGCTCTCCAGAGCTGGCTCGGCGCCTGATGCGCCAGCAGGACCGTGCGCTGCTCAACGAAAAGCACCCTGAAGACGGCCCGCTGCTCAAAGAGAACATGAAGAAGGACCCACGTGTGGTCGTGCACCTGGGCGAGGGTTGGCATGTGCCGCGGGCGCTGCTGCCAGTGCAGGAAAAGCGCGCCATCATGCTGATCGACCCGCCTTTCGAGCAGGCCGACGAACTCAAGCGTTGCACCGTGGCGATGAAAGAGGCGATTAGTCGCATGCGCCAGACCGTGGCGGCCATCTGGTATCCGATCAAGGACCAGCGCTCGCTGACCCGCTTCTACCAGGACCTGACCAGCACCGGCGCGCCTAAGCTGTTGCGGGTGGAGCTGTATGTGCATCACCAGGACAGCCCGCAGGGGCTCAACGGCTCTGGGCTGGCCATCGCCAACCCGCCTTGGGGGCTGGAAGAAGAACTCAAGGAGCTGCTGCCCTGTCTGGCCAAGGAGCTGGCGCAGACCGCAGGCAGCTTCCGCATGGACTGGCTGATCGCCGAGTAATAACCGTTGTTTGTACTGGCCCCATCGCCGGCAAGCCGGCTCCCACAGGTATTGCAGATATCTTGAGAGCGGCGTGGTCCATGTGGGAGCCGGCTTGCCGGCGATGGGGCCTTACAGGTTGCCGCTTTGCGCACAGGTTTGCGTTATAATCCCGCCCTTTAGCCGCCACCCGCCCACGAGGCCGCTGGCGCATCTCTACCGAATGAAGAGGCTAGTCCCTTGGCATTGACGATTCTTGGCCTGTCCGGCGCCCTTAGCCATGACCCTTCCGCGGCCCTGTACATCGACGGCAAACTGATTGCCGCCGCCGAAGAAGAGCGCTTCGTGCGTGACAAGCATGCGAAGAACCGCATGCCCTACGAGTCGGCGAAGTTCTGCCTGGAGCAGGCTGGCATCAAACCGTCCGACGTGGACGTAGTAGCCATTCCGTTCGCGCCGATCAGCCTGTTCGGCAAGGCCCGCTGGCACTATGCCAAGCGCTACTGGTACGCCCCGGACCGCGCCCTCGACGCGATCCTGATGGGCAACCGTCGCTACAAGCGCTACCGCAAGAAGATCGTCTGGTGCCTGGAGCAACTGGGCTTCGACCCGAAAAAGGTCAAGATCGAGCCGGTCGAGCACCACCTGGCTCACGCCTCCAGCGCCTACCACTGCTCGGGCTTCAAGGAAAAAACCGCGATCCTCGGCATCGACGGCAAGGGTGAGTACGCCACCACCTTCTTTGGCTACGGCGAAAACGGCAAGATCCACAAGATCAAGGAATTCTTCGATCCGGACTCGCTGGGTGGCTTGTACGGTGCAATCACCGAATTCCTCGGTTTCGAAATGCTCGACGGCGAGTTCAAGGTCATGGGCATGGCGCCGTATGGCGATGCCAGCAAGTACGACTTCTCCCGTCTGGCCAGCTTCGAGAATGGCGAACTGGTGATCAACACCGAGTACGCCAACGTCATCGGCCTGCGCCGCTATAAAGAGAAGGGCAAGGGCTTCTACTTCTCGCCGAAGCTCATCGAGTGGCTGGGTCCGAAGCGCGAAGGCGACATCGCCGACGAGCCGTACATCCACTACGCAGCCAGCATGCAGGCGCTGTTCGAGAAGATCGCCCTGCAGATGATCGACCACTACCTGGGCGACACCCTCAAGCAGACCGGCAAGCTGGCCTTCGCCGGCGGCTGCGCGCTGAACGTCAAGCTCAACCAGAAGATCATCGCCCGCTCCGACGTCAAGGAACTGTTCGTCCAGCCGGCCTCCGGTGACGCCGGTACCGCCGTTGGCGCCGCAGCTTACGTCTCCCACGCCCGTGGCGTACCGGTGGAGAAGATGGAGCACGTCTACCTCGGCCCGTCGTACTCCAACGAGGACGTGATCGCCGCCTGCGCCCGTCACCCGAACGCGCCGCAGTGGCGCAAGCTCGACGACATGCCGCAGCGTATCGCCAAGATCATGGTCGACGGCAACCCGGTGGCCTGGTTCCAGGGCCGCATGGAGTTCGGTCCGCGCGCCCTGGGTGGTCGTTCCATCATCGGCTGCCCAAGCGTGCCGGGCGTGGCCAACCGTATCAACGAGCAGATCAAGTTCCGCGAACGCTGGAGACCTTTCTGCCCGTCGATGCTCGACACCGTCGCCCCGCAGATGATCAAGGTCGATCACCCGGCGCCGTTCATGACCTTCACCTTCGAAGTGGCTGAAGAGTGGAAGACCCGTGTACCGGAAGTGGTCCACGAGGACGGTACCTCCCGTGCCCAGGTGCTCAAGCGCGAGTACAACCCGCGTTACTACGACATGATGAAGGCGCTGGAAGACCTGACCGGAAACGGTGTGTCGCTCAACACCTCGTTGAACCGTCGTGGCGAACCCATGATCTGCTCGCCGACCGATGCCTTGAACATGTTCTTCGGCTCGGACCTGCAGTACCTGATCATGGAAGACATCCTGGTCGTCAAGGATGGTGCGGCGCCGTATGACCAGCCGCTCTGAACTGCGCGTCCTGCAATTCTGCCATGGCTATGACGGGCCGTTCCTCGACTGCGCCCGTCAGTACGCCAGCCTGTTCCAGGGCAGTGGCTACAAGGTCACCACGGTGTTCCTCACCGGTGCCGCCGACCCGCAGGTTGCGGCTGGCTGTGCTTCGGACGAGGTACTGTTTCTGGAGTTCAGCTCCAAGGCCGTGCGTGGGCTGAAGCTCGGGGCGATCCGCGCGTTGCGCCGGATCGCAGCCGAGCGCAATTTCAGTTTCTGCATCGCCCACCGCTTCAAGCCGATCTATGTGGCCTTGCTGGGTACCGGGTTGCCGGTGATCGGCGTGCACCATGCCTTCGGCGACTATCAGCGCAAAGGGCGTCGGCTGTTCGCCAACCTGTTCAGCAAGCGCCTGAGCCTGCTTGGCGTGTCGGATGCGGTGCGTGACGACATGCGCCGATGCTTGCCGCAGTGGCCGGCCGAGCGCATTCAGACCCTGTACAACCGTATCGACATCGAAGCCTTGCAGGCCTCGCTCGTGCCCCGTGCCGAGGCCCGTGAGGCCCTGGGCCTGGACGCGCAGGCCTGGATCGTGGGTAACGTCGGTCGGCTGCATCCAGACAAGGATCAGGCCACATTGCTGCGTGGCTTTGCCCAGGCTTTGCCGGAGTTGCCCGCCGGGTCACGGCTGGCTGTGCTCGGGGAAGGGCGTCTGGAAGGCAAGCTCAAGGCACTTGCTGCAGAACTCGGTATTGCCGGCCAGGTGGACTTCCTGGGCCAGGTGCCGAACGCCCGCCGTTACTTCCAGGCCTTCGATGTGTTTGCCCTGAGCTCCGATCATGAGCCTTTCGGCATGGTCCTGCTCGAAGCCATGGTTGCCGGCGTGCCTCTACTGGCCACGGCCTGCGGCGGTGCCCGCGAAGTGGTCGAAGGCGTGGGCGTGCTGTTCCCGCTGGGCGATACCGCGCAGCTGGCGCAGGGCCTCAAGCACATGGCCGGGCTGGATGCGCAGCAGCGTCAGGTTTGTGCCGAACACATGCTTCAGCGCCTGCATGAACGCTTCTCCGACTCGGCCGTGCGTGAAGCCTTCTGGCAGCTGCCTCAGGTGCGTGCGATGGTGGCGCAGGCGTGATGCTCAACCATATTCAAGCGTTCCGCGAACGCGGCTGGCAGGTTATCGACGCTGCCGCCTATGCCGAAGCCTGGGCGCGATTCGGGGGCAGTGTTGCAACGCATCCACTGGTAATCGAGCAATTGGCGCAATTGGCGCAAATTCCCGTGCGTTATCTGGGTTGGCAGCAAGGTGGCGATCTCAAAGCCGCCATCCCCACCTGGGGACGGCACTTGGCGCTGTCCAAGGACGTGCTCAAGCGTGCAGGCAAGAAGGGCCTGTTCGACCTGGGCAATGCCGAGATCATCCTACCTGCCGCCGCAGATGCCGCTGCCCCGCTGCGTCACACCGGTCGCTATCTGTCTGAGCTCAATCAGGGCCGCTTCGCGGGCCTCAAGGCACAGCCGGAGCAACTGGCGATGGCACGGGCTCATGAGGACCTGTCGAAGAAGTTTCGCTACAACCAGCGCCGCGAGCTGCGTTTGCTGGAAGAGGCGGGCGGTGTGGTACGCCCGATCAGCGACTTCAGCTCCGACGACATCGCGGCCATGTATTGCGACCTGTTCCAGCGCCGCTGGGGCTTCCCGGCCACCGGGGCGGCGCACATGGCCGAGGTGCTGGAGCGCCTGCGTGAATTGCTGATCGGCTCGGTGCTGTTGCTGGACGACAAAGCCATTGCGATCCAGCTGGTGTACCGGGTCGAAGCGCCGGAGTGGGTCAGCGTCGAGTACATCAACGGTGGCGTCGACCCCGAGACCAAGGCGTTCAGCCCTGGTAGCGTGCTGAGCTTCCTCAATACCCAGGCGGCCTGGGAAGATGCCCGCGCGCGCAACAAGCCGCTGCGCTTCTCGTTCGGTCGTGCCGACCGCGAGTACAAGGACCGCTGGTGCAACCCCGTGCCGGTGTTCCAGGTATGAGCCGCAAGCAGCAGTTGCTCAAGCGTCACAGGCGCAACAAGCGCTTGGGGCTGCTGGCTGCGCTGGTGCTGCTGGTTGCCCTCGGGCTGACCACCTGGTGGTGGTTGCCGCTGCTGCTATTGCCGGTGTTGTGGGCCGTTCATGAGGCCTGGTTCGCCGACCACTTGTTCTATACGCCAGGGGAAGACTACGTCTACCGCTTCGGGGAGCAGACCCGCCAGGTGAAGGCCAGCTTGCAAGGTGGCGTGCTGCGCGCCGACACCTCGCTTGATGGCGACGAAACCCTGGTGCTGGAAGTGCGCATCAAGAGCCGCTGGCTCGGCCGCTTCCTCGACCCGCGTGTCGAGTTGCTCGGTGACGGGGAGCGAGACTGCCAGACCTTCGAGCGAGGCGTCGATGGTGTGCGTTATCTCAACCTTACCGGCTTGGCCGCCCCGTTGCAGGCAGCGCAATTGCGTTTGCGCGGGCGTTACTGCCGGTTGCTGGGTGAACCACGGCTGTGGATAACCCCGAGTGTCGAGTTACAGCGCCGCAGGGTGATGGTCATCGCCCCCCACGCTGATGACGCCGAGCTGGCCGCATATGGGCTCTACAGCCAGGCAGACGAAACCTGGGTGGTGACTCTGACTGCCGGAGAGATCGAAGCGGAACATTACCAGCAGATGGGAATGGGCCGCGCCGAGGCGGCGCGGCTAAAGGGGCGTTTGCGCGCCTGGGATAGCGTCGCAGTGCCGCGTTGGGCCGGTGTGCCTGAGTCGCGTTGCGTGCAGTTGGGCTACTTCTGCCTGCAACTCCCCATCATGCAGGCCGCACCCGACCAGCCTGCCGTTTCCCGGGAAGCCGACATGGCCGATATCCGGCCGTTCCGCCAGTTCAACCCGTTCCCGCTGCCTGCCGACGGCGATGGGCAGCCGACCTGGAACAACCTGCTGGCCGACTTGCGCGCCTTGCTGGAGCTGGCCAAGCCTGAAGTGCTGGTGATGCCGCATCCACAACTTGACCCACATCCGGACCATATCTGTGCCCAGGCCGCAGTGCTGGAGGCCCTTGAAGGCCTGTCGTGGCAGCCGCAGACCCTGCTGTGCTACGCCAACCATCTGCACGACAACGACCGCTGGCCGATGGGCGACAGTGGCGATGGCGTTGCCTTGCCGCCGCAACTGAGTGCCGAGCAGGCCTGGGCGCCGTGCAGCCTGGTTCTGGATGTGGCGACCCAGCGCGACAAGGCCATGGCCCTGGGCATGATGCACGATCTGCAGCCACCTGCACCGTTCAAGCGCCGCGTGCGTCGGTTGCTGCAGCGCTGGCTGGCCGGGCGCCGTCCGTCGCCATACGGAGAAAACGAGTTCTTCCGTAAGGCTGTGCGTCGACATGAACTGTTCTGGCGGCGTGAGCTGTAAAAACGCTGCTGGTTGACCGAGTTGGCGCTGAGCGCCCAAGGAATGCAATGAAAGTCCTATTTCTGGTGCAGAAGGAACAACGGGCGATCCTCGACCGCCTGTACGACGGCGTCGCGGCCAACTGTGAGTGCGACCTGCGCTGGCTGAGCAGCGAAGACCAGCGCAACCTGCGTCGTTACTTCAAGCGTGAGGTGGATGTCGAGCGCTACGACCGGATCGTGTTTTTCCTGCGTTTCAAGCAAGAGATCCGTCAGGTGGCATTCATCCGCAGCGTGCCGAACCTGGTCATCCTCGAGCACGATGCCTACCAGAACTACATCCCCTGCAAGTACACCGGCAAGTTCAGTGCGCACTACCGCAAGCTGCCCTGGGCGCGGGTGATCAGCTCGGGTTACATGGTCAGCGAACGCCTGCGCCAGGAAGGTTTCGACGCCGTGTTCGTGCCCAAGGGCTACGACGAGCAGTTGTTGGCGGACCAAGGGCGCGAGCGTGATATCGAGCTGGCGTTCGTCGGCAGCACCAAGAGCGTGGCCTACAGTGGTCGCAAGGCGTTGCTGGACGAACTAGGGCAGGTCGAAAACTTGGTAGTGACCCGCACCAACTCCGGTGAAGACTACTGCAACACGCTCAACCGCATCCGTTTCTTCGTCAGTGCCGATGTCGGCATGGGCGAGTACATGATCAAGAACTTCGAGGCCATGGCCTGCGGCTGTGTGCTGCTGGCTTATGACCAGGGCGAAGGAGAAAACCGAGCACTTGGTTTGCAGGACATGCACAACGTAGTGCTCTACGACAGCATTCCGATGCTCCAGGAGAAACTTCGTACATTGCGTGCGGACCCTTCGCTGGCCCAGCGGATTGCGGAAAATGGCCGCCTTTTGTCAGTATCCCGTTTCAGTTTCGCAGAGGTAGGGCGTAGCATCGTCGAACATATGCGCCCTGCACTAAGGCCTCATCCACCGCTGACGTTGTTGCAGCGGCTTCGTCTGAAGCTCGGCGTCTGATCAACAGGCGTTTCGCTCCCAGGGACGGGGGTGCAGTGGGTGAATGCAAGGCGGAGGGAATCCGGTGCGCTATTCCGATGAGAGTGATATCACGCTGGTCGTGACCAGTTGTGGACGGTTCGATCTGCTCAAGCAGACCCTGGACAGTTTTGATCGCTATAACACGGCACCCATTCGCGAGGTCTTCATTACCGAAGACTCGGGTGACGACGCTGTGCACGCCTGCATACCCGAGCACTGGAAGCCCCGTTGCCAGGTGTTCGTGAATCGCCCGAAGCTCGGCCAGTTGGCGTCGATTGACCTGGCCTACAGTCACGTCAAGACACCTTACATCTTCCACTGCGAGGATGACTGGAAGTTCTACCGGCAAGCCTTTGTCGAAGACTCCCGCGCCATACTGGAAGTCAGTCCAGACCTGCTGCAGGTCTGGCTCCGTAGCCATGCCCATGACCTGGCCATCCACAGCCCCTACATTCACCTGGGTGCGCGCCAGGTGATCGCGGGGGTGCCGTGCTATCCATTGTTCTCCGACAAGGCCGACTGGCAGGCATTTTCCCTGAACCCGGGTCTGCGTCGGCTAAGTGATTATCAACGCGTTGCGCCATTTGCCGCCTATGCTGGTGAGAAGGCGCTTTCCCGGCGTTACGCCGAGCTGAACCTTGCAGCGGTCACTCTCGAAGGCGATGCGGTATTGCACACCGGGTTCGGCAAGCATGTGACCCTGCCCGGAGAAGAGCGGCGCAAGGCCAGGCGGCGCAAGCGCGACCGGGTAAAGCTGGCATTGACGCTGCTGATGGGCGCCCTGCTTGGCATGGGAATTACCCTGTTCGTTCACTGAAATCGCAGTCCCACCTGGTTTGAACGGGAGGGGAGCGTTACGCCATGAACATCGTCAACATGATGTGGTCGGGTGGTTCGCGGTACATCTCCATCCACAGAGTGCATTGTCAGGTGCTGGCCTGCGTTGGCGCTGATGCGCGCATCAGCAACTGGCTGCTGCTCGGCAGCGGAGTGTGCCATGCGCTTGGCCCGACCCAGGAGTGGCATATGCCGCCCAGGGCCCTGAAGGGGCGTCATCTCTGGCGTTTGCTGCGCCCGTGGTTGCGCAGTCGGTTACGCAAGGCGCTGATCGAGGCTCGCGCTGAAGTGCTACTGCTCGATGGTGTCGGCGTTGCCCGTCTGGTCCTGCCTCTGATGCAGCAGGTTCCGGGGCTGAGGGCCAATGTGCTGTTCCATGGTGGCACCCGGCTAAGCTCTGCCGATATTCGCCTGTTGCGTGAACTTCCCTCCAATCGTTTGAACCTTGCGGCCGTTTCGCAAACCCTCGCCGAGTCATTGGCGCGCGACCTCGGCAAGCCAGTAAGAACCTTGCGCATGGCGCTCGACCCGAGGGCTTTTGCCGAGCGGTTGTTGAGTGCGGATCAGGCCAGGCAGGTACTGAGGTTGCCGCCATCCCCCTGCCAGGTCTTTGGGGCCGTGGGTCGCCTGGTGGAGAGCAAGGGGTTCGAGATGTTGATCGAGGCCTTCGCCGAAGCGGCCTCCCGGCAAGCGCACATACAGCTGGCCATTCTCGGGGAGGGCCCGTTGCATGCCAGCCTGCAGGCGCGGGTCAAGGCACTGGGGTTGGCCGAGCGTATTCACTTGTGCGGCCATCGTGAAGACCTGCAGCAGTTGTACCGAGCGTTTGACTGGGTGCTGATTCCCTCGCGCTCGGAAGGCTTGGGGTTGGTTGTGCAGGAGGCGGTACTGGCTGACGTACCGGTGATGTGTAGCGACCTGGCGGTGTTCCGCGAGCAATTGCAGGATGCAGGGTGGTATCTGCCTGTGGGAGACGTGGCCGAGTGGGCGCGGGCGATGGAGCGCAGTGTCACCCTCGACCCGGCCGCCATAGCTGCCCGGCAGCGCCAGACGCTGGCGCCGGAGCAGGCATGGCAGGGGTTTCAGGAGGGCTCGGCAAGCCTTTTGCGTGGCTGGCCGTCAGCGGGCTAGCAGATTGGCTTCGAACTCGGCGAGCGGGAAGCGATCTCCCAGTTTCTCTCGTTCGATGTAACGCACCATATGCTGGACGTTGCGCCGGATCATCCGCGCAGACAGCGGTGGGCGAAGGAAGCGCATGTCTGCCACGTCGATCAGGCCCAGCTGCTGCTCGGGGGTGACCACCACGTTGCCCAGGTGCAGCGAGCGGAAGTAGATGCCCGAGCGATGCAGGTGGCGGATCAGCGTGATCAGTTGCGGGAGGTAGGTGTCCCAGCTGAAGCCTTCGTCGCGAGACATCTGCAACAGCGTTCGGCCTGGCAGTGGGCGATACAGCACTGCCGTTCTGCCCGGCAGGTCGAGCTTGTGCTGGCTGATGACTTCGAGCGTCGGAATGCCCAGTTGCGCCAAGCGTGCGGCGTTGTCGACGAAACGCTGGGAGTAGGGGCGCAGCAGCGCAGATGAAATCAGACGCTTGCGGCGGAAAACCTTGAGGAAATTGCCATCCTTGAGCAGGTAGACTTTGGCGCCATGGCTGTCTGCCTCGAGCACCTGGGCGCCAAGTGTCAGCTGATCGAAGTCGACCTGGGTGAGCCGGGAGCATTGCATGAGTAGGGCCTTGTCGTCTGGCGAACGAAATGACCGGCCATAATGCCGAAAATAACGCGTGAGCACCATGTCAGTGTCTGTGATTCACAGGGAGCGAAGATGTTGCATCAGAAACGCTGGGCACAGGTCTGGTTGGGTGTCGGTCTGGTCTGGTTCATGGCGGCGATCGCGCTGGCGCCCAGCAACAAGGTCTACCAGCAGGGGCTGATCCTCTTCCTCTGGCTGCCGACCCTGATCATGGCCTGGCCTGCCCGGCAGATTCTGATAGAAGCCTTCCGTCGTCAGGCGGCGTTGTGGTGCAGCGTGATGTTATTGCTGGTCTGGAGCGCCATCAGTCTGGCGTGGTCACCGAACCAGGAGGTGCTGCGCGAAAGCAAGCGCCTGGTGTACATCCTGGTGTTCCTGCTGGCGTTTCCCGTGCTGGCGCAGGCCGGAGAGCTCAGGGTACGTCGGCTGCTGCAGGCTGGAGGGCTGTTGCTGGCGGTCGCAGCGCTGGTGTCCATCGTCAACTACTACGGGGTGCATGCACACCTTTTGCGGGCCAGGCTGGAAGGTATCGGCGAAATTTCACACCCCATCCTTGGGGCTTATGTGATTGGCACTGGCTTGCTGGTGCTGCTGTACGAGGTGCCGCACCATCGTGCACTGCAGCTTGCCTGGGTACTGGCCCTTTTGTGCCTGGGTGCGTTCGTCGCGCTCAGCCAGAGTCGGGGGGCGATTCTGTCGCTGGTCTGCACCCTGGTGGTCGCACCACTGTGGTTCAAGGGCCGGTACAGTCGTTTGATCGCGGTATTGGCGCTGATCGCAAGCGGCTTGGCGCTGTTTTTTGTGTACAACCTGCTCACCCTGCGCGGTGCGTCCTACCGACCCGAGATATTCCAGGTTGCCTTGCAGATGATTGCCCAGCACCCCTGGACCGGCGTGGGGCTGGGGGGTAACTACAACGTGATCGCAGTGGGCAGGCACTTCGACCACACCCACAACATGTTTACCCATGTTGCCCTTGAACTGGGGCTGCCAGGCATGCTGCTGTGGATCGCCGTGTGGCTGTCGGCCCTATGGGAAATCCTGCGCGCCCGGGGCAGCCTGCTCGGCAAGGTACTGCTCGGCCTTTGGCTATTCTCCACGCTGGCCATGCAATTCGACGCCGCCAGCCTCACAGCGACACCGCGTGCGGAGTGGTTCATCAGTTGGCTGCCGGTCGGTTTGGCCATGTTGCTACCCTGGGGAGTGCCGAAAATGACGCCTGTGGTAAAATTCGCCGTTCAACCTCAACAGCGAGCTCAATGATGGCCGAAACACCGCGACCTGCGGAGCATACCTCCAGCCTGAAGATCTACTTCCGGCTGCTGAGCTACGTGAAACCCTATGCCGGCATTTTCCTGCTGAGTATCGTGGGTTTCGTCATATTCGCTTCGACTCAGCCAATGCTGGCCGGGATCCTCAAGTATTTCGTCGACGGCCTGAGCAACCCGGAAGCGGTGTTGTTCCCCAATGTGCCGTACCTGCGCGACCTGCAATTGCTGCAGGCGGTACCCCTGCTGATCATCCTGATCGCCGCGTGGCAGGGCCTGGGCTCGTTCCTCGGCAACTACTTCCTGGCCAAGGTTTCTCTGTGTCTGGTACACGACCTGCGGGTCGAGCTGTTCAACAAGTTGCTGGTGTTGCCTAACCGCTACTTCGACAACCACAACTCGGGACACCTGATTTCGCGCATCACCTTCAACGTGACCATGGTCACCGGGGCGGCAACCGACGCGATCAAGGTGGTCATTCGTGAAGGCCTGACCGTCGTGTTCCTGTTCGCCTACCTGCTGTGGATGAACTGGCACCTGACCTTGGTGATGGTCGCCATCCTGCCGGTGATCGCGGTCATGGTGAGCGTGGCCAGCAAGAAATTCCGCAAGCAGAGCAAGAAGATCCAGGTGGCCATGGGCGATGTGACCCACGTTGCCTCCGAGACCATCCAGGGCTACCGCGTGGTCCGCAGCTTCGGCGGTGAGGCTTACGAAGAGCGACGCTTCGGCCGTGCCAGCCAGAGCAACACCGACAAACAGCTGCGCATGACCAAGACCGGCTCGCTGTACACGCCGATGTTGCAGCTGGTGATCTACAGCGCCATGGCCGCCCTGATGTTCCTGGTGCTGTTCCTGCGCGGCGAGTCCACCGCCGGTGATCTGGTGGCGTACATCACTGCCGCCGGCCTGCTGCCCAAGCCGATCCGCCAGCTTTCCGAAGTCAGCTCGACCATCCAGAAAGGCCTGGCCGGTGCTGAAAGCATCTTCGAGCAACTCGACGAGGAAGCTGAAGTCGACACTGGCACCGTCGAGAAAGAGCGCGTGGAAGGCCGTCTCGAAGTGCGTAACCTGAGCTTCACCTATCCGGGGACCGACCGCGAAGTGCTCAGCGACATCAGCTTCGTCGCCGAACCGGGCCAGATGATTGCCCTGGTAGGGCGCTCAGGCAGCGGCAAGTCGACCTTGGCGGCGCTGATTCCACGCTTCTATCACCACGATAAGGGGCAGATCTTGCTCGATGGCGTGGAGATCGAGAATTACCGCCTGCGCAATCTGCGTCGTCATGTATCCCAGGTGACCCAGCATGTGACCCTGTTCAACGATACCGTGGCCAACAACATCGCCTACGGCGACCTGGCCGGTGCTCCGCGTGCGGACATCGAGGCCGCCGCTGCCGATGCCTATGCCAAGGAGTTCGTCGACAAGCTGCCCAAAGGCTTCGATACCGAGGTTGGCGAGAATGGCGTGCTGCTGTCGGGCGGCCAGCGTCAGCGTCTGGCGATTGCCCGTGCACTGCTCAAGAACGCGCCATTGCTTATCCTCGACGAGGCGACGTCGGCGCTGGACACCGAGTCCGAACGGCATATCCAGGCAGCACTGGACCATGTGATGGAAGGTCGTACCACCCTGGTGATCGCCCACCGATTGTCTACCATCGAGAAGGCGGACCAGATTCTGGTGATGGACCAGGGGCGCCTGGTGGAGCGGGGCACGCACGCCGAGCTGCTTGCAGCCAATGGCCATTATGCCCGCCTGCACGCCATGGGTCTGGACGAGCCGGAAAAGGCCGATATCACCTGAAACACCTTGTATCGGGGCCTCGCTGGCCCCGATTGTCACCGGAATTTTCCAGGGCCTGATCTGGCCATAAAGCCGTCGTCTGCCCTGTGCTAATATCCTGCCCCTGTTCATTTTTTCATTTGGGTTGCCCATGAAGTTGTCCATGCCGCGTTTCGATCAAGCCCCGGTATTGGTGGTCGGCGATGTCATGCTCGACCGCTACTGGCATGGCGGTACTTCGCGTATCTCGCCAGAAGCGCCAGTGCCGGTGGTCAAGGTCGATCAGATCGAGGATCGCCCCGGCGGTGCGGCCAACGTTGCCTTGAACATCGCTGCACTCGGCGCCCCGGCGCTGTTGATCGGTGTCACAGGCCAGGACGAGGCCGCCGACAGCCTGGCCAACAGCCTGCATGCTGCTGGCGTGCGTTCGGTGTTCCAGCGCATCGCGCACCAACCGACCATCGTCAAGCTGCGGGTCATGAGCCGTCACCAGCAGCTTCTGCGTATCGACTTCGAAGAGCCGTTCGCCACCGACCCGCTGTCGCTGGGTGCTGAAGTCGATAGCCTGCTCGAGGGCGTCAAGGTGTTGGTGCTGTCCGACTACGGCAAGGGCGCACTGAAAAACCACCAAAGCCTGATCCAGGCAGCGCGGGCCAAAGGCATTCCGGTGCTGGCCGACCCCAAGGGCAAGGACTTTTCCATCTACCGCGGCGCGAGCCTGATCACCCCGAACCTCAGCGAGTTCGAAACCATCGTTGGCCGCTGCGCCGATGAGAGCGAGCTGGTCGCCAAAGGCCTGCAACTGCTGCAGGATTTGGATTTGGGGGCGCTGCTGGTGACCCGTGGCGAGCATGGCATGACCTTGTTGCGCGTTGGTCAACCGGCCCTGCACCTGCCGGCCCGTGCCCGTGAAGTGTTCGATGTCACCGGTGCTGGCGATACCGTGATTTCCACGTTGGCGGCCGCCATCGCTGCCGGCGAAGACTTGCCCCACGCGGTGGCCCTGGCCAACCTGGCCGCGGGTATCGTGGTCGGCAAGCTGGGTACCGCTGCAATCAGCGCACCCGAGCTGCGCCGTGCGATTCAGCGCGAGGAAGGTTCCGAACGTGGCGTGTTGGGCCTGGAGCAGCTGCTGCTGGCCATCGACGATGCCCGTGCGCACAAGGAAAAGATCGTGTTCACCAATGGCTGCTTCGACATCTTGCATGCCGGCCATGTCACCTACCTGGAACAGGCCAGGGCCCAGGGCGATCGCCTGATCGTCGCGGTCAACGACGATGCTTCGGTCAGCCGTTTGAAAGGCCCAGGGCGGCCCATCAACAGCGTCGACCGGCGCATGGCCGTGCTGGCAGGCCTGGGGGCTGTGGATTGGGTGATCAGCTTCCCCGAGGGCACGCCGGAGAACCTGCTGAGCCAGGTCAAGCCAGATGTGCTGGTCAAAGGTGGCGACTATGGCATCGACCAGGTGGTGGGCGCTGATATCGTCAAGGCCTATGGCGGTACCGTGAAGGTGCTGGGGCTGGTCGAGAACAGCTCGACCACGGCGATTGTCGAGAAGATCCGCAAGCACTGATGTTCGTGCGATGGGCCGCTTGGCGGCCCATCGCCGGCAAGCCGGCTCCCACAAGCACCGCGCAGATCCTGAGATAACCACAGTACCTGTAGGAGCCGGCTTGCCGGCGATGGGGCGCAAAGCGGCCCCAAACATTACTTGTGCAGCGAAGTCCGTGCCCGCTCCAGCAACGCCCGCGCCTTGTCGCCAAACCGCTGTAACTGCGAGCTGGCGCCAGTATCGGCCAAGCCTTGCTGCTTCACCCAATCCTTCCAGCGTATCCGTTCATCCTTGACCACCCATCCCGCCTGCTTGGCGAAGCTCTCCGCCAGGTAAAGCCCCCGTGTGCTCGCCGGCACCAACTCGTCCTTCTTCAGCGTGTACAGCTCTGCCAACGGGTGCCCGTCCTTCAGCGGCATCAGGTACAGGTCTGGTCGCTTGCGGTTGAGTCGGGCCACCAGTTGATCGCCTTCCAGCCGTTCATCGACATGGAACAGGCTGAGCTTCTTGGCTTCTCTGGGCACCTGCAGGCGCATGTCATAAATCAGCTGTAACGAAGCGGTAGGCAGGTGCACGTAGGCCCGAGGCCGTTCAAGCAGCATCAGGTTGCCGCAATGAACGGGCCGTGCCGCGCCAGATTCCGGTGTAAGAATGAACGGCAAGGTTTCCCGGTAATGCAGGGCCGCCGCGTAAGGTGCGGGTAGCCAGGTGTCGTTGAAACGCCCGCCCAACCAGCCTTCCGGTGTCTCCAGCAGGCATTCCTCGGCCACTTCCTGCACGGCTGTGTGCAGGGGCAGGTTGAGCTCTTGCGCCGGGACGTAGCCGGAAATCAGTTTCAGCACCACGTCGCCCCGATCCTGACGACGCTGGCGCACCAGTACCCAGTAATCGCGGTGTTGCCAATGCAAGGTCAGGCGTACCGAGACGCCAAGGTTGGCCAGTTCGATCACGAAACGCTGGTCATTGGGCAACTGGATGGCCCGGCGCCGCTGTTGGGTCTGGGCGAAATTCAGCGGCATGCCGATGCTTTGGTACGTCAGGCCTTCGGGCGTGGCTTCGACATGCAGTGGAAGTGTCTTGAAGTTGCTCGGGTTCTTGCGAATCAGCGTACGCGGCACGAGGCTCCTCCTTGCGTCGGGTCAGTCTCCAGACCTTGGGCCCAGACGGCTCAGTGCTGGCCCAGGATGCGGGCGACGGTGGCCACGTTGTGGGCCAGGTGCAACGGGTTGATGGTGCCGACGATAGCACTGCTCACACCGGGGTGGGAGAACAGCAGCTCGAAGCTGGCCTGCACCGGGTCGACACCGGGGGCCAGGCAGATGTGTCCGCTGGCCAGGGCCTTCTTCACCAGAATGGCTTTGCCGTGTTCGGCAGCGTAGTCCAGGACCGGGCGCTCTGCCTGCTCGTTGAGGTTGTAGGTGACCATGGCGCAATCACCGGTCTCCAGCGCCTTCAGGCCGCCAGCGGCCGTCTTGCCGGAAAAGCCAAAGCCCAGGATCTTGCCTTCCTGCTTGAGCTCGGCAAGGGTCTGGTAGACCTCCTGCTGCTCGAGAATGGCCAGGTCGTTGCCGTCCGAGTGCACCAGCACCAGTTCGATGCGGTCGGTTTCCAGCCGGCGCAGGCTGCGGTCCACCGAGCGGCGGGTATGGGCGGCACTGAAATCGAAGTGCGATTGGCCGTTGTCGAACTCTTCACCGACTTTGCTGACGATCACCCATTCATCGCGCTGGCCGCGCAGCAGCGGGCCCAGGCGCTCTTCGCTGCGGCCATAGGCGGGCGCGGTGTCGATCAGGTTGATACCCAGCTCGCGGGCCTGGGCCAGCAGCAGGCGGGCGTCGTCATCGCCAGGGATGGTGAAGCCGTTTGGGTATTTGACGCCCTGGTCGCGGCCGAGCTTGACCGTTCCCAGGCCCAGGGGCGATACCTTGAAGCCGGTGCTGCCCAGCGGGCGGTGAAAATCGTGCAGGGTAGGCAGGCTCATGGCAGCAGTTGCTCCCAGGCCGGTACGCCCAGCGCTGGGCGCGGCAGGCCGTCGAGTGCGGGTTGAGCGCTTGGGCGAATGCCATCGCGGTCGAGGCTGGCGAGTACCCGGTCAGTGAAGTCGGGGGCCAATGCCAGCTTGGTCGGCCAGCCCACCAGCAGGCGCTGCTGGTCGGCCAGGAAGGCGTTGTCCGGGCGTACCAGGCCAGACTGCGCGGGTTCGGCGCGGTCAACGCGCAAAGTCGCCCATTTCAGCTGGGCCTGGTCTACCCATGGCAGCAGGTGCGCGATTTCCTTTTGCGCTGCGGCGATCTGCGCGGCGGGGTCGCGGGCCACGCCATCGGCTTCGGCCAGGTCGCCACCCAGGTACCACACCCACTGGCCATTAGCCGCCGGGTGAGTGGTGATCGTTACCCGCGGCTTGGGGCCGCCCCCCAGGCAATGGGCGTACAGCGGTTTGAGGTTCGGCCCCTTGGTCATGACCATGTGCAGTGGCCGCAATTGCATTGCCGGCTGGTTCAAGCCCAGCGCCTGCAGCAGGGCCTCGGTGCCCGCGCCGGCACTCAGGACGATGCGCTGGGCGCGGATATCCCGGCCGTCCACGCGCAGGCCGACCAGTTCGTCGCCGTCGCGCAGAGGTTCGATCTGCTCGCCTGCCAGCAAGCTGTCACCGCCCAGCTCGGCCAGGTTGGCGAGCAGACTGGGTACATCGATGACCAGTTCAGCCAAGCGATAGACCTTACCCTTGAACGCACGGTCCTGCAGGGCGGGTGGCAGTTGCTCGCCCTTGACCTGATCGACCCGGCCACGCACTGCCTTGCTGGCGAAGAAGCTGGTGAGGTTGCCGGCCAGAGTGCCAGGGGACCAGAGGTAATGTGCATCAGACAGCAGGCGAGTCTTGCCCAGGGGCAGTTCACCGGTGCCGGCCAGGGCTTCGCGCCAGCGACGCGGCATGTCGGCGATGGCCTCGGAGGCGCCGGTCAGGGCGCCGTGCAGGGCATACTTGGTGCCGCCATGGATGATGCCCTGCGACTTGATGGTCTGCTCGCCGCCAAGGCTGGCGCGCTCCACCAGCACTGTCGAATAGCCCAGGCTGCGCAGACGGGCATTGAGCCAGAGGCCTGCGACCCCGGCGCCGACGATCAGTACGTCAGTGGAAATGGCAGATGGCATGGCGGTACCTCGAAGACTGGGACAGCTGGCAAGTATACAGGCTTACCTGTCACGGCCCTATCGCGGGAAAGTCGGCTCCCAGAGTCTGCAGCGCTTCCACGGCCGGCGCGGTCCGTGTAGGAGCCGGCTTGCCGGCGATGGCGTGAGTACAGACAACTCAGTGCCCGGTAGTTTTCGAAAACAGCTGGATCACCACCACGCCCCCGACGATCATCGCCATTCCCAGCATCGCCGGCACATCCAGCTTCTGCCCGTAGATCACCAGCGCCGCCACGCTGATCAGCACGATGCCCAGCCCCGACCACACCGCATAGGCAATGCCCACGGGAATGCTGCGCACCACCAGGGTCAGCATCCAGAACGCAATTGCGTAGCCACACACCATCAGCAGCAACGGCAACGGCGTGCTCAAGCCTTTGACCGCTTTCATGGACGCGGTGGCGATGACTTCGGCGCAGATGGCAATGGCCAGGTAGGTGTAGGCATTCATGATGGGATCCTCCGGTAACTAGGTGGGCATTCTAGGCAATACCTGGATGGGGTAAAGTCATTACCTATCACTATTGGAGATAGGCTGATGGCCGAACAGTGGAACCTGGAGCAACTGCGTCTGTTCGTGCGCGTCGCTGAATTGCGTTCGTTTTCTGCAGTTGCCCGCGAGCAACGCAGAGCCCAGTCGGCAGTCAGTAGCGCCATCGCCATGCTCGAAACAGACCTTGGGGTGACGTTGTTCGAGCGCAGCAGTGGTCGACAGCCCAGATTGACTGAGAACGGCATGGCCCTGTTGGAAGACGCCCGCGAGCTGTTGCGCCAGTGCGAGCGTCTGGACGGCCGTGCGCTGGCGCTGATGCGCGGGCAGGAAGCGCTGTTGCGCGTCGCCCAGGACGAAGCCATGCCCTATCAGCCGGTGATTGACAGCCTTGACGAGTTGGCCAGCCGCTTTCCCTTTCTGGAAGTGCAACTGGCCAGTGGTGCCCAGGGCGATGTGGCACGCAAGCTGGTGGAGCGGCGTGCGGACTTGGGGCTGTTCTTTCACCACGAAAGCATCCCCAGTTCGTTGGAACGACGTGCCCTGGGCAGTGTGGAGATGGTCACGGTCTGTGCGGTCGGTCATCCGCTCGCCAAGGAGCAGTGGGTCACGCGCCAGCAACTGGCGCGGCATCGGCAACTGTTGATCACACCGCAGCAGAGCGGCTACCCGGGCGGCGAGGCGATCAGCCCGCAAATCTGGCGTGCGGACAGCTTCTATGCCATGGCCGAACTGCTGATGCGCGGCCTTGGCTGGGCCTGGCTGCCTCGGCATGTGGTGCAGTACCCGACCTACCAGACGCAAATGGTCGAACTGGACAGCGAATGGCGGCCACCAGCCTTGGTGGCGGAGCTGGCCTGGCGGCGCGATGAGCCTCTGGGGCCGGCGGCGCAATGGCTGGCCGAGCGCTTCGCGGTGCACCTGCGAGCGATCGGTTAGCCTTTTTCGAGGTGGTTCCTAGTACACTTCGCCACCATGAACAGAACCCTTTATTCCTTGCTGTTTCACCTGGGCCTGCCACTGGTTGCGCTGCGCCTGTTCCTGCGTGCCCGCAAAGCGCCGGCCTATGGCCAGCGCATCGGCGAGCGCTTCGCCCGCAACCTTCCGGCGATGCGCCAAGGTGGGATCTGGGTGCATGCCGTATCGGTGGGGGAGAGCATTGCCGCCGCGCCTATGGTGCGTGCCTTGCTCAAGGCCTATCCGGACTTGCCAATCACCCTCACCTGCATGACCCCCACCGGTTCGGAGCGTATTCGCGCCATGTTCGGCGACGAACCGCGCATCCAGCATTGTTACCTGCCGTATGACCTGCCGTGGGCAGCGGGGCGTTTCCTTGATCATGTGCGCCCACGCCTGGGCATCATCATGGAAACCGAGCTGTGGCCCAACCACATTCACCAGTGTGCCAAGCGTGGTATCCCCGTGGCCTTGGCCAATGCGCGGTTGTCCGAGCGCTCGGCCCGTGGCTACGCACGTTTTGCCGGCCTGACCCGGCCAATGCTTGGCGAAATGAGCCTTATCGCGGTGCAGACCGAAACCGAGGCCCAGCGCTTCCGCGACCTGGGTGCACGACCTGAATGTGTGCAGGTGACCGGCTCGATCAAGTTCGACCTCAAGATCGACGAGCAACTTCTGCCGCAAGCCAAGACGCTTCGTGAGCAGTGGGGCGCGGCCCAGCGTCCGGTTTGGATCGCCGCCAGTACCCACGAAGGCGAGGATGCCCTGATTTTGCAGGCGCACCGGCAGTTGCTGCAGGTACATGGTGACGCACTGTTGATTCTGGTGCCGCGCCACCCTGAGCGTTTCAATGCTGTGCATGCCCTGTGCAGTGAACAGTTTGCCACCGTTCGCCGTTCCTCGGGTGCGGCGGTCGACAGCCAGACCCGCGTGCTGCTGGGCGACACCATGGGCGAGCTGCTGTTCCTCTACGCACTGGCCGATATCGCGTTCGTCGGCGGCAGCCTTGTCGCCACCGGCGGCCACAACCCATTGGAACCAGCTGCGTTGTCATTGCCGGTGATCATGGGGCCGCATGTATTCAACTTCCTTGAAATCAGCGCGATGTTGCGTGAAGCGGGCGCGTTGCAGCAGGTGGATGATGTCGACGGGCTGGCGGGGGCGGTGCGGCGGTTGGTCGAGTTGCCCCAGGATGCCCAGCGTATGGGGGCGGCGGGCAAGCAGGTGATGCTGGCGAATCAGGGGGCCTTGCAGCGGTTGCTGGATGGGCTTGGGGCGTTGATGCGCTGAAGACCGAGTCGGCCTCATCGCCGGCAAGCCGGCTTCCACAGGTACTGCGGTGATCTTGAGAGCGGCGCAGTCCATGTGGGGGCCGGCTTGCCGGCGATGAGGGCAGCACCGAGCTTAAGGCCTGCGCTCGAAGTTCTTCGCCGCCGCCGCAGCCAGGTCCGGTGGCAGGAAGTCCTTGTCCGGGTTGTAGTCCGGCTTCAGGTACCGCTTGAGGTCCTGCAGGTCTTGCGGGCTCAAGGTGCCGGCCGCCTGTTTCAGGCTCAGGTTGTCGAGAATGTAGTCGTAGCGGCTGTTGTTGTAGTCGCGCACCGAGGTGTACAGCTGGCGCTGGGCGTCGAGCACGTCGACGATGTTGCGGGTACCGACCTGGTAGCCGATCTCGGTGGCCTCGAGCGCGCTCTGGTTGGAAATGATCGACTGCTTGCGCGCCTGGACCTGTTCCACATCGGTGTTCACCGCACGGTGCAGGTTGCGGGTGTTTTCCACCACCTGGCGGCGCAGGCTTTCGCGCTGCTGCTCGCTCTGGCTCAGCCGTTGGTAGGCCTCGCGCACCTGCGAACTGGTCAGGCCGCCGCTGTAGATCGGAATGTTCAACTGCAGGCCGATGCTGGTCTGCTCGACGTCGCCGGCATACCGCACGTTAGCTTGCGGGTTGCTGAAACCGAGGCTGTCGTTGTCGCCTTTCTGGTACTTTGCCACTGCATCGAGGGTGGGCGCATGGCCTGCCTTGCGTTGACGCAGCGTTTCTTCGGCGGCGTCGACGGCATGGTTGGTGGCCAGCAGGTTGAGGTTCTGGCGAGCAGCGGTTTCGACCCAGGCCTTGGCATCATTGGGCGTCGGCACCTGTACCGGCAGGGTGTGGACCACGCCCTGGATCGATGAGTACTCGCGGTTGGTCAAGGTAACCAGGGCTTCGAAGGCATCCTGCACCTGGCGCTCGGCGACGATGCGGTTGGCCCGGGCAGTGTCGTAGCTGGCTTGCGACTGCAGCACGTCGGTCTTGTCGGACAGGCCCACGTCGAAACGTTCATTGGACTGGTCCAGCTGGCGCTTGAACGCGGCTTCCTCGGCCTTGGTCGCGGCCAGGTTGTCCTGGGCCCTGAGAACGGCGAAGTAATTCTGCGCGGTCTGCAGGATCAGGTTCTGCTCGGTGGCCGACAGTTCGAGTGCCGCCTGCTCGTTGACAGCTTCGGCAGCCTGCAACTGGAACCAGCGGTCGGCGCGGAAGATCGGCTGCGACAGGGTCGCACTCCAGGAGTTACCGCTGCGGTTGGAGGTGAGCGATGGTTCGTCGAACTTGGTGCGGGTGTTCATCATCTCCGCGCCGGCCGACAAGTTCGGCAGCAACCCGGCCCGGGCCTGGGGCACCACTTCGCGACGGGCGCCATAGTCGGCGCGGGCTGCAGCCAGGTCGGCGTTGTTGTCGACGGCCTCCTGATAGACGCTGACCAGGTCGGTTTTCACTGTTGCGGGCACATCCGCTGCCCAGACCACTCCGTTGGACGCACAAGACACGGCTATCGCCAGTGAGAGTTTGCGCAGCATAGAGGCAATCCTTGTACGAAATTTAATTACTGAACTGTTGAGTATCGAAAGACGGGCCAGTGTAGTGCCATGTGCCCCCGGCAACAATCGTCGGCTGCGCCTTTCATCAACGCGCTGATTTACCCGCTTGGCTTTGCCGACCACTCCAGTCTAGACTGCGCATGTTCTTGTCGGGGTGCCTTGAAGCAAAGGCTGAGATCGCAAAGTTGCGGATCCCGTTGAACCTGATCAGGTTAGCGCCTGCGTAGGGAACAAGATTGCTCGCCTTCCCGGGGAGCCTCTTGTGCCAGGTCCGGGAATGTCTCAGCTGCAAGCAGCTCAAGGCACCTCCATGTATCCGGCACTGCACACCCGCCAAGGGGGTGCGTCCGCGCCTTTCAGGTTCACCCCGACAATCCGCCCGCAAGGAAGATGTCTGGAGAGCCTGTGATGAGTAAACAAGAAAAAACGATCAACCTCAGCGAGTCGGCACAAGTCGACCAGCAGTCCGTGCAACCGCTGCCCAATTCACGCAAGGTCTATGTTCAGGGTTCGCGCCCCGACATCCGCGTGCCCATGCGCGAGATCAGCCTGCACGACACCCCCACCGATTTTGGCGGCGAATCCAACGCGCCAGTGCTGGTCTATGACACTTCCGGCCCTTACACCGACCCGAACGTCATCATCGATGTGCGTAAAGGCCTGGCCGATGTTCGTTCGGCCTGGATCGACGCCCGTGGCGACACCCTGCGCCTGGAAGGCCTGAGCTCGAACTTCGGCCAGCAGCGCCTGAACGACGCCGAGCTGGCCAAGCTGCGTTTCGCCCACGTACGCAACCCGCGTTGTGCCAAGCCTGGTGCCAACGTCACGCAGATGCACTACGCCCGTCAGGGCATCATCACCGCCGAGATGGAATACGTTGCCATCCGCGAGAACATGAAGCTGCAGGAAGCCCGCGCCGCCGGCCTGCTGGACCAGCAACATGCCGGTCACAGCTTCGGTGCCAGCATTCCGAAAGAGATCACCCCCGAGTTCGTCCGCGAGGAAATCGCCCGTGGCCGCGCGATCATCCCGGCCAACATCAACCACCCGGAACTGGAGCCGATGATCATCGGTCGCAACTTCCTGGTGAAGATCAATGGCAACATCGGCAACAGCGCCCTGGGTTCCTCCATCGAGGAAGAAGTGGCCAAGCTGACCTGGGGTATCCGCTGGGGTTCTGACACGGTCATGGACCTGTCCACCGGCAAGCACATCCATGAAACCCGCGAGTGGATCATCCGCAACTCGCCGGTGCCGATCGGTACCGTGCCGATCTACCAGGCCCTGGAAAAGGTGAATGGCGTCGCCGAGGACCTGACCTGGGAGCTGTTCCGCGACACCCTGATCGAACAGGCCGAGCAGGGCGTGGACTACTTCACCATTCACGCCGGCGTACTGCTGCGTTATGTACCGCTGACTGCCAAACGCGTCACCGGCATCGTCAGCCGTGGTGGTTCGATCATGGCCAAGTGGTGCCTGGCGCATCACAAAGAGAACTTCCTCTACACGCATTTCGACGAGATCTGCGAAATCATGAAGGCCTACGACGTCAGCTTCTCGCTGGGCGATGGCCTGCGCCCAGGCTCGATTGCCGACGCCAACGACGCCGCGCAGTTCGGTGAGCTGGAAACCCTCGGCGAGCTGACCAAGATCGCCTGGAAGCACGACGTGCAGTGCATGATCGAAGGCCCTGGCCATGTGCCGATGCAACTGATCAAAGAGAACATGGACAAGCAGCTGGAGTGCTGTGACGAGGCGCCGTTCTACACCCTCGGCCCACTGACCACTGACATCGCCCCTGGTTACGATCACATCACCTCCGGCATCGGTGCGGCGATGATCGGCTGGTTTGGTTGCGCCATGCTCTGCTACGTGACGCCCAAGGAGCACCTGGGCCTGCCGAACAAGGATGACGTCAAGACCGGCATCATCACCTACAAGATCGCCGCCCACGCAGCCGACCTTGCCAAAGGCCACCCAGGCGCGCAGATTCGCGACAACGCCTTGTCCAAGGCACGCTTCGAATTCCGTTGGGAAGACCAGTTCAACCTCGGCCTGGACCCGGACACCGCCCGTGCGTTCCACGACGAGACCCTGCCGAAGGAATCGGCCAAGGTCGCCCACTTCTGCTCGATGTGCGGGCCGAAGTTCTGTTCGATGAAAATCACTCAGGAAGTGCGTGAGTACGCCGCGAAGATCGAGACGGTGGACGTGACGGTCGAGCAAGGCATGCGCGAGCAGTCCGAGCGGTTCCGCCAGGAAGGCAGCCAGCTTTATCACAAAGTCTAAAAACAACCATCTCCCCCCCTTGTGGGAGCGGGCTTGCCCGCGAAGCAGGCGCTGCGGTGCCTGGCACCGGCCTTGCCGGTGTTCGCGGGCAAGCCCGCTCCCACAAAGGGGCGGTGATGCCTCATCAATTCTTCCGGCGAACACAATAATGACCACCCCCAGCCACTTCTCCCCGGACCACCCGGTCCCCTCCAGCCACCGCTTGTTCGGTGCCCGCGACCTGTTCGCACTCTGGTTCTCCCTCGGCATCGGCCTGATGGTCCTGCAGGTCGGCGCGATGCTGGCTCCAGGCCTGGGCTTGGCGGGGGCCGTGCTGGCCATCGTCCTCGGCACGGGTGTGGGCGTGCTGTTGCTTGGGGCTGCCGGCGTCATCGGCAGTGACACCGGCCTGCCGGCCATGGCCACCCTGCGCCTGAGCCTGGGCCGCCACGGCGCTCGGTTGCCTGCTGTGCTCAACTTGTTGCAACTGGTTGGCTGGGGTGCGTTCGAGATCATCGTCATGCGTGATGCCGCCAGCCTGCTTGGCGCACGCACGTTCGGCGAAGGCAGCCTGTGGAACAGCCCGATGCTGTGGACGGTATGTTTCGGTGCCTTGGCCACTTTGCTCGCGGTCAGCGGGCCGTTGGCCTTCGTGCGCAAGATTCTGCGCAAATGGGGGATCTGGGTACTGATGGCCGCCTGCCTGTGGCTGACCTGGAACCTGTTCGCCAAGGCCGACCTGGCCGACCTTTGGGCGCGTGCCGGTGATGGTTCGATGTCGCTGGCCGTCGGCTTCGACATCGTCATTGCCATGCCGCTGTCCTGGTTGCCGCTGATTGCCGATTACTCGCGTTTCGCCAGCAGCGCCAAGCGTGTCTTCGGTGGCACCGTGCTGGGCTACTTCATCGGCAATACCTGGCTGATGAGCCTGGGCGTGGCCTACACCCTGGCCTTTGCGCCAAACGGCGAGGCCAATGCCCTGCTGTTGGCCCTGGCCGGCGCCGGCATCGGTATTCCCCTGCTGCTGATCCTGCTGGACGAGTCGGAAAAGGCCTTTGCCGATATCCACTCCGCTGCAGTCTCGACCAGCGTGCTGGTGCGCTTCAAGGTCGAGCACCTGGCCCTGGTCATCGGCATGGTGTGCACCCTGATCGCCCTGTTGGCGCCATTGGCACAGTACGAGAACTTCCTGCTGCTGATCGGCTCGGTATTCGCGCCGCTGTTCGGCGTGGTGTTGATGGACCACTTCGTGATCCGCCGCCGTCGCGCCCCGGCGCTGGTCGAAGGGCTGCACTGGCAGGCGCTGCTGGCCTGGGTGGTCGGGGTTGCGGCTTACCATGTGATCGCCGCGCAGGCACCTGAGTTTGGTGCCACCCTGCCAGCACTGGTGCTGGCAGGTGGGCTGCATGCGCTACTGAGTGTCAGCCGCGGCCGGGAAACAGTTCGGGCTTGAGCACGCCATTGAGGCGTGGGTACGGGATTTTCAGCTCGACGTGGCCCATGGAATAGGGCGCGATGGAATAGACCTCGTACTTCACCACCACCGCGCCGTACGTCAGGGCGATGTGCGGCGACTTCTTGAACGGCCAGGTCTTGACGAACTCGGCGTCCTTGTCCATACCGACGCTGATCAGCCAGGCGCGGTGGGACTCCTCGACAGTCTTCCAGAAGGTGTCTTCCTGGCCGGGCACCAGCATGTCCTGCAGGGTCAGCACCTTGTCCAGCTTGCGCGAGTAGTTGATGAAGCCGCGCCCTGGCATGCCGTGGGCACCGCCGCTGTCCAGGTAGCTTGAAAGTTCGATGATCACCAGCCCGTCATGCTGCTCGCGTACCTTGGCCTGCAGGTAGCTGCTGTTGCGCTTGTCGGCGCTGGCCAGGTATTGCTGTTCGTAAGCCTGCAGCGAGGCGGGCGCGGTGCTGCGCTGGTTGTCTTCGGTCAGTTGCAGCAAGCGCTGTTCGACGATGCCGTCGAGCTTGGGCAGGTCCGGGAAATGGATGGTGTCGATGTTCACCAATGGGCAGTCGCTTTCGGTGCAACCGGGTTTCACGTGTTCCCAGGCGTCACGCTTGACCTCCAGCGGAGCCCGGTAGTTGGGTGCGAACACGCTTTGGCAGGCGCCTAGCGCCAGTGCCAGCACGGCCACGGAAGTCAGTTTGACCAGTGTCATGATGATCCTTGCAGAACAGGGAAAAGTCGCCCTTTGACCGTCGGCGCGGCCTTCAGTTCGCCACTAAGCTAACAGAGAGAAGACTTGCTGTCCCGAGTGCGCGAACGGTTACCGGAAAGGGATGAAACAGGCTGGCGTGCAGAGTAGGATGGCGCGAAGCGGTAAATGAGGTCACGAGGATTTCCATGTCAGACACGTTGAATTCAGTGCCCAAGGCGGTCGAGATCGTCGAGCGGGCCAATTGCTTCCAGGGCTTCTACAAGCTCGACAAGGTGCACCTGCGCCACGAGCTGTTCGCCGGAGGCATGGGCCGCGAGATCAGCCGCGAACTGTTCGTACGGCACGACGCGGTCTGTGTACTGCCTTACGACCCGCAGCGCGATGAAGTGGTACTGATCGAGCAGTTTCGCGTGGGTGCGATGGACAAGGTCGCCAACCCGTGGCTGATCGAGATGGTCGCCGGGTTGATCGACAAGGACGAACAGCCCGAGGAAGTCGCCCATCGTGAGGCCGAAGAGGAGGCGGGGCTTACCTTCAGCGCCCTGTGGCCGATGACCCGCTACTTCCCGTCGCCGGGCGGCAGCGATGAATACGTACACCTGTTCCTGGGCCGCTGCACCAGCGAAGGCGCAGGTGGCCTGCATGGCCTGGAGGAAGAGGGCGAGGACATTCGCGTGCGCGTCTGGTCATTCGAAGATGCCCTGCAAGCCGTGCGCGACGGGCGTATCTGCAATGCCGCGACCATCATCGGGTTGCAGTGGCTGGCCCTGAACCGGGACGAAGTACGAGGTATGTGGAAGTGAACCTGTTGCGTGAGCGTTATCGGGTCGATCTGGCCGGGCTGCAGGCAGCCTGCGAGGCCAACTACGCCCGGCTCATGCGCCTGCTGCCCGACATGCGCACCACCCAGAGCTCGCGCCGCATCGGCATGACCCAGGGCGACCAGATGCTCGGTGTGCTGGTGCTCGATGTGGTGCTGGCCTGCCCCTACACCACCACCTTGCGCGTGCGCCAGGAGCACAGCCTGCCCTGGTTGCCGGTGCCGCACCTGGAGGTTCAGGTGTATCACGATGCGCGTATGGCCGAGGTTGTCAGCGCCGAACACACCCGGCGCCTGCGCAGCATCTACCCGTACCCCAATGCCGGCATGCACCAGCCCGACGAGAAAGCCCAGCTCAATCTGTTCCTTGGCGAATGGTTGAGCCATTGCCTGGCCTGCGGCCACGAACTGGCAAGTGTGCGCTGAAATGTGACGCGGGTTGGTTTGGAGTATTTGCTCGAAAGCCTTCCCCCGCCATAATCCGTGCAATATCCGTTCGAGGAGACGGCCGTTGCCGCACCCAGACTCCCTATCGGCACCCGTGCATGTGGTGCAACTGACCGACGCCCACCTGTTCGCCGATCCGGCCGGTTCACTGCTGGGCCTCAAGACCCGCGACAGCCTGCGCCATGTGATTGCCCAGGTGCGCCGCGAGCAACCGCGTATCGACTTGCTGCTGTGCACTGGGGATTTGTCCCAGGATGCCAGCGTGGCTTCCTATGAGGCTTTTCGAGAGCTGACCGCCGGGTTCGGTGCGCCGTCCCGCTGGTTGCCGGGCAATCACGATGAAGCACGGGTGATGGCCGAGGTGGCGCCTGAATTGGTGCAGGCTGTGACTGACATCGGCGCCTGGCGCATCGTGATGCTCGACTCGGCCGTTGTCGGTGCCACTCATGGGCTGTTGGCAGAGCAGCAACTGGCCACGTTGGACCAAGCGTTGGCGGGTGCCGGCGAGCGTCATCTACTGGTGTGCTGCCACCACCAGCCGGTGGATATCGGCTGCGCCTGGATTGCGCCAATCGGTTTGCGTAACGCCGATGAGCTGCTGCAGCGCCTGCAATGTTATCCACAGGTGAAGGCGCTGCTGTGGGGGCATATTCACCAGGAGTGGGACGAAATACGCGGTGGCCTGCGGCTGCTGGCCACACCGTCTACCTGCATCCAGTTCGCTGCGCGCAGCGAGGAGTTCAAAGTGAGCGAAGAGCAGCCGGGGTATCGCTGGTTGCGGCTGCATGCCGACGGGCGGTTGGAAACCGGGGTGGAGCGGGCGCTGGATTTCGAGGTGAAGCTGGATTTCGACAGCCCCGGTTATTAAAGCCCTGAGGCCTCATCGCCGGCAAGCCGGCTCCTACAGTGATCTTGAGGTCGTCGCGGTCCATGTGGGAGCCGGCTTGCCGGCGATTGGCCGCGCAGCGGCCCATGCCACATTGATGATTGTGTTGCGAAATCCCCGATCCAGCGCCAAAACCCGGCGAACACGCTACACTGCGCGTCCCTGCGCCCACTCCGATCGGGCGCGAAGCCACAGATTCCGGGGGCAGCATGTCGGGTACCATCCTCTATATCCATGGCTTCAACAGCTCGCCGCTTTCTACCAAGGCACGGCAGCTGGAGGCCGTCATGCAGCAGTTGGGTCTGTCCGACCAGCTGCGCATACCCGCTTTGCACCACCACCCGCGCCAGGCCATGCCGCAGCTCGAGGCGGCCATCGCTGAGCTCGGCTCGCCTCTGCTGGTCGGCAGTTCGCTCGGCGGCTACTATGCCACCCATCTGGCCGAGCGCCATGGCCTGAAGGCCCTGCTGGTCAACCCGGCGGTGACCCCGCACAAGCGCTTCGATGGCTACCTCGGCACCCAGCGAAACTTCTATACCGATGAAACCTGGGAGCTGACATTGGACCACGTGCAGGCCCTGGCCGAACTGGAAGTGCCAGCGCCCACCGACCCCAGCCGCTATCAAGTGTGGCTGCAGACCGCCGATGAAACCCTGGACTACCGCTATGCCGAGCATTATTACCGTGCCTGTGCTCTGCGTATCCAGGCCGGTGGCGACCACAGCTTCCAGGGCTTCGCCCAGCAGCTGCCGGCCCTGCTGGCGTTTGCCGGGATTGCCCGGGGGCAGTACGCAGCGCTAGATTTTTCTGTATTTTGATCTTTTTGCATTCACCAGACTGACGACGAGAACCCATGGCCAATCCCAGCGCTAGCGCCTATAACGCAGACGCCATCGAAGTCCTCTCGGGCCTTGACCCGGTCCGTAAGCGGCCGGGCATGTATACCGATACCAGCCGGCCGAACCACCTGGCTCAGGAAGTCATCGACAACAGCGTCGACGAAGCCCTGGCCGGCCACGCCCGTTCGGTACAGGTGATCCTCCACGCCGACCACTCGCTGGAAGTTAGCGACGATGGCCGTGGCATGCCGGTGGACATCCACCCTGAAGAAGGCGTGTCGGGCGTCGAGCTGATCCTCACCAAGCTGCATGCGGGCGGTAAGTTCTCCAACAAGAACTACCAGTTCTCCGGCGGCCTGCATGGCGTGGGTATTTCGGTGGTCAACGCCCTGTCGACCCAGGTGCGCGTGCGCGTCAAGCGCGACGGCAACGAATACCAGATGACCTTCGCCGACGGCTTCAAGGCCAGTGAGCTGGAAGTGGTTGGCACGGTTGGCAAGCGCAACACCGGCACCAGCGTGTACTTCAGCCCCGACCCGAAGTATTTCGATTCGCCGAAGTTTTCCATCAGCCGCCTCAAGCATGTGCTCAAGGCCAAGGCCGTGTTGTGCCCGGGCCTGCTGGTCAGTTTCGAGGACAAGTCCACAGGCGAGAAAGTCGAGTGGCACTACGAAGACGGCCTGCGTTCTTACCTGGTCGACTCGGTCAGCGAGTTCCAGCGCCTGCCCGACGAGCCGTTCTGCGGCAGCCTGGCGGGTAACAAGGAGGCCGTCGACTGGGCGCTGCTGTGGTTGCCCGAAGGCGGCGACAGCGTCCAGGAAAGCTACGTCAACCTGATTCCCACCGCTCAGGGCGGTACCCACGTCAACGGCCTGCGCCAGGGCCTGCTCGACGCCATGCGCGAGTTCTGCGAATTCCGCAACCTGCTGCCGCGTGGGGTGAAGCTGGCACCGGAAGATGTCTGGGAGCGCATCACTTTCGTCCTGTCGATGAAGATGCAGGAACCGCAGTTCTCTGGCCAGACCAAAGAGCGGTTGTCCTCCCGTGAGGCGGCGGCGTTCGTTTCGGGCGTGGTCAAGGACGCGTTCAGTCTGTGGCTCAACGCCCACCCTGAACTGGGCATGCAGTTGGCGGAACTTGCCATCAGCAACGCCGGCCGCCGTCTGAAGGCCAGCAAGAAGGTCGAGCGCAAGCGCGTGACTCAGGGGCCGGCGCTGCCTGGCAAGCTGGCCGATTGCGCCGGCCAGGACCCGATGCGCGCCGAGCTGTTCCTGGTCGAGGGTGATTCGGCCGGTGGCTCTGCCAAGCAGGCGCGTGACAAGGAGTTTCAGGCGATCCTGCCGCTGCGTGGCAAGATCCTCAACACCTGGGAAGTCGACGGTGGTGAAGTCCTGGCCAGCCAGGAAGTGCACAACATTGCCGTGGCCATCGGGGTCGACCCGGGTGCTGCGGACCTGTCGCAACTGCGCTATGGCAAGATCTGCATCCTCGCCGACGCCGACTCCGACGGCCTGCACATCGCAACCCTGCTGTGCGCCTTGTTCGTGCAGCACTTCCGGCCACTGGTCGAGGCCGGCCATGTCTACGTGGCGATGCCGCCTCTGTACCGCATCGACCTGGGCAAGGAAATCTACTACGCCCTCGACGAGGCCGAACGTGATGGCATTCTCGACCGCCTGGTGGCCGAGAAGAAACGTGGCAAGCCACAGGTCACCCGATTCAAGGGCCTGGGTGAGATGAACCCCCCGCAACTGCGTGAAACCACCATGGATCCGAACACCCGGCGCCTGGTCCAGCTCACCCTGGATGATGTGCAAGGCACCACCGAAATCATGGACATGCTGCTGGCCAAGAAGCGCGCCGGTGACCGCAAGAACTGGCTTGAAACCAAAGGCAACCTGGCCGAGGTCCTGGTTTGATTCGTCTGCTGTTCGCGGCCTTTCTTGCGTTGGTTGCCCTGCCGGGCGTGGCGGGCAACTGGCCGGAGCTCAAGCTCACCGCCGAGCACCCGATCGAGGGTATGCGCGGCGGCAACTTGTCCGGTCTGGCCCTGTGCCGGGGCGGCTTGTGGGGTGTGTCCGACCGGGATGACGACCGCATCTACCGCTTCGACCAGCAAAATGCAGTGTGGCGCGCCCAGCCGCTGACCTTCACCCCGCCGCCAGTACCTGAAAGTGGCTTGCCTTGGGGGCTGAAGTCACGCAACTGGGCCGCTTCGTACATTCGCGGTGGTGAACTGGACTACGAAGGCATCACCTGCGACAAGGCTGGCAATATCTTCCTGGTCAGTGAGGCCCATGCTGCCGTGCTGCAGTTGCCGGCCGAGGGCGAGCCAGACTGGTTGAAGATCGACCCGACGATGATTCGCCAGGCACGCGCCAGTGGCATGTTGTTGAACTTCAATGCCTTGTTCGAAGGCTTGGCGATCAACCCGGCAGGCGACCGCCTGTGGTTGGCAGCCGAGCGCGAGCGTCGTGGCCTGGTGGCGGTGCAGCGTCAGCAGTCGGTTTGGACCTGCGAGCGCAGCTGTGTACTGCTCAGCGAGGCCGGGGTCGAAATGCAGCCTGCGCAAATGCCTAATCCGCAAGCCTTGTCGCGGGACTTTTCCGACCTGGCCTGGTTTGACGGCAAGCTGTTCACCCTCGAGCGCAACGCCTATCGCATCTGCCGCCGGGATGCCGGTACCGGTGCGGTCGAGCGTTGCTGGTCGTTCGCCGCCGACGCCTTGGTGGAAGGGCGCCGTTATGATCAGCCGTTCGGCCTGGCCGAGGCGCTGGTAATCGACGCCAAGGGCGCCTGGGTCGGCCTGGACAACAACAACGGTGATCGTGCCGACGGTGAGTCGCGCCCGATCGTCTGGCGCTTCGCCGCGCCCGAGGGCGGCTGGAGTGCCAAGCCATGAGCCAGCCACCGGGCAAGCGTGCGGGCAAGGTCCTGATGTTCGTCGCCTGGTTGGCGGCGCTGTTCCTGGCCACACGCTTTTTCGGTGAGTGGGAGGCGCGTGAAAGCAACCCGAACACGCAGGTGCAATCCGAGCATGGCGAAGGCTTCATCGAGGTGCGTCTGTTGAGCAACGGGCAGGGCCATTTCGTGGCGGACGGCGCGATCAATGGTCAGGTGGTGCACTTCATGCTCGATACCGGGGCTACCGATGTGGCGATTCCCGAAACACTGGCCCGTGACCTGGATCTGGAGCGCGGCAGCCCGGTGACCCTCAGTACCGCCAATGGTCGCACCGAGGGCTACCGAACACGTCTGGACAGCCTGCAACTGGGCGATATCCGCCTGCAAGGCGTGCGCGCACTGGTGGTGCCAGGCTTGGATGGCCAAACCGTGCTGCTGGGCATGAGCGCGCTGAAACAACTTGAATTTACCCAGCGCGGCGGCACCATGCTGCTGCGCCAGAACCTGAAATGACGAGGCCCGCATGAGCGACTCACTGGAACTCAGCCTCGACGGCGTAGAACGCCGCTCGCTGGCTGACTTCACCGAACAGGCCTACCTCAACTACTCCATGTACGTGATCATGGACCGGGCCCTGCCGCACATCGGCGACGGCCTGAAGCCGGTGCAACGACGCATCGTCTACGCCATGAGCGAGTTGGGGCTCGATGCCGATGCCAAGCACAAGAAATCCGCCCGTACCGTCGGTGACGTGCTCGGTAAGTTCCACCCTCACGGCGACTCGGCCTGCTACGAAGCCATGGTGTTGATGGCGCAGCCGTTCAGCTACCGTTACACCCTGGTCGATGGCCAGGGCAACTGGGGTGCGCCGGACGATCCGAAGTCGTTCGCTGCAATGCGTTACACCGAGGCGCGCCTGTCGCGTTACTCCGAAGTGCTGCTCAGCGAGCTGGGCCAAGGTACTGTGGACTGGGTGCCGAACTTCGACGGCACCCTGCAGGAGCCTGCGGTGCTGCCGGCGCGGCTGCCGAACATTCTGCTCAATGGCACCACGGGCATTGCCGTGGGCATGGCTACCGACGTGCCGCCGCACAACCTGCGCGAGGTGGCCAGTGCCTGTGTGCGCCTGCTCGACGAGCCCAAGGCCACCATCGAGCAACTGTGCGAGCACATTCAGGGCCCGGACTACCCGACCGAAGCCGAAATCATCACGCCGAGAGCGGAGATCCTCAAGATCTACGAAAGTGGTCGTGGTTCGATCCGCATGCGGGCGGTCTACCGTGTCGAAGATGGCGATATCGTGGTCACCGCGCTTCCGCACCAGGTCTCCGGGGCCAAGGTGCTGGAGCAGATCGCTGCGCAGATGCAGGCCAAGAAGCTGCCGATGGTTGCCGACCTGCGTGATGAGTCGGACCACGAGAACCCTTGCCGCATCGTCATCATTCCCCGTTCCAACCGGGTGGACGCCGCCGAGCTGATGCAGCACCTGTTCGCCACCACCGAGCTGGAATGCAGTTATCGGGTCAACGTCAACATCATTGGCCTTGATGGCCGTCCGCAGCTCAAGAACCTGCGTGCGCTGCTGCTGGAATGGCTGGAGTACCGCATCGGTACCGTCCGTCGCCGCCTGCAGCACCGTCTGGATAAGGTCGAGAAACGCCTGCACCTGTTGGAAGGCTTGCTCACCGCGTTCCTCAACCTGGATGAAGTTATCCACATCATCCGCACCGAAGAACATCCAAAACAGGCGTTGATCGCCCGTTTCGACCTGACTGAAACTCAGGCCGAATACATTCTTGAAACCCGCTTGCGTCAATTGGCCCGCCTGGAAGAGATGAAAATCCGTGGCGAGCAGGACGAATTGCTCAAGGAACAGGCCAAGCTGCTCGCCCTGCTTGGCAGCGACACCAAGCTGCGCAAACTGGTGCGCAGCGAGTTGATCAAGGATGCTGAAACCTACGGCGATGACCGCCGTTCGCCTATCGTCGAGCGCGCCGAAGCCAAGGCGCTGTCTGAAAACGAGCTGATGCCGACCGAGCCGGTAACCGTGGTGTTGTCCGAAAAGGGCTGGGTGCGCTGCGCCAAGGGCCACGATATCGACGCCACCGGGCTGTCCTACAAGGCGGGTGATGGCTTCAAGGCCGCCGCTGCCGGCCGCTCCAACCAGTTTGCCGTGCTCATCGACTCGACGGGTCGCAGCTATTCGGTAGCGGCGCATACCTTGCCATCGGCACGAGGGCAGGGTGAGCCGCTGACCGGGCGTCTGACGCCACCACCAGGGGCTACTTTCGAGTGTGTGCTGTTGCCTGAAGACGATGCGCTCTACGTGGTGGCCTCTGACGCCGGTTACGGCTTCGTGGTCAAGGGCGAGGACCTGCAGGCGAAGAACAAGGCCGGCAAGGGCCTGTTGAGCCTGCCAAACGGGTCCAAGGTCATGACCCCACGGCCGGTGGCCAGCCGAGAGCAGGACTGGCTGGCGGCGGTAACCAGCGAGGGACGCCTGCTGGTGTTCAAGGTTGCCGACTTGCCGCAACTGGGCAAGGGCAAGGGCAACAAGATCATCGGTGTGCCTGGTGATCGAGTGGCCAGCCGTGAAGAATATGTCACAGATTTGGCCGTCATTTCCGAGGGGGCGACCCTTGTGTTGCAAGCTGGCAAGCGTACCCTATCTCTGAAGCCAGATGACCTGGAGCACTACAAGGGCGAACGGGGCCGACGCGGTAGCAAGCTGCCACGCGGGTTCCAGCGTGTTGACCAGTTGCAGGTGGAAGTCCCGGCGTAAGCCAGCGGTCTGTCTGGAACGGCAATTTCAGCGTCGTTCCAGGCAGAAATGCTGGAGTCGGGCCGATATTTCGCGGATGATAGTGCCCTTGCGGTGCCGGCGTGGCCGTGTACCCGATTGAATCTACATGAGTATCACTGCGGTTTGCCTGGTGGCGACCGCCTGGATGGGATGAATGAAATTCCTGCGCCTTCCATTTGCGCTGCTGATGACGGGTTTGCTGGGGCTGAGCGGATGCAGCATGCATCAGCCAGTGGCCTTGTACCAACTCGATAGCGGTGATCCTGGCCAGCCTTCGCAAAGTGCGGGCATGGCTGTGGTGCTCGGCCCGGTGTCGGTCGCCGATTACCTGCAGCGCGAAACCTTCCTGCAGCGTCAGGCTGACGGCAGCTTGAGTTCGGCCACCGATGGCCGTTGGGCGGGCAGCCTGTCGGCTGATATAGACCAACTGCTGGTGCGTCAGCTTGCCTGGCGCCTGGACAGCCAGCGCGTCGTCCTGGCACCGGCCAGCACCGGCTTCACGCCGGATGTGCAAGTACTGCTGTCGATCACTCGCCTGGACTCGGGCAAGAACCAGCCGGCGATTCTCGATGCCCAGTGGCGTCTGCTCGATCGCCGTGGTCATGTGCGTGACAACCGCATCGTCCACCTCGAGCAGCCGCACGAGGGTAGCGAAGCTTCGCAGGTACAAGCGCAGGGGCAGTTGCTGCAAAAGTTGGCTGAGCAGTTGAGCTCTGCGGTCAAGCCGTTGGCCAACCAGCCTGCCATCGCCGAAGATACGCCGAAGAAGCCGGCTGCACCGGTGCAGGTGAAGAAAGGGCCAGAGAAGTCCAAGATTCCGATGGCTTCACCGATTCGCACCGATATGGAAGTTTATCGGTTCTGATCAAACCGCCAGACACAAAAAAGCCCGCAGCGATGCGGGCTTTTTTTTGTGTCTGGATTTTTGCTGCGTGCCCCTGTGGGCAACTGCCTGTACTGGCCCCATCGCCGCGGTTCGTCGCCACGGCAAGCCGGCTCCCACAAGTACTGCAGTGATTTCCAGATCGGAGCGGTCCATGTGGAAGCAACTGTCTTGGGGGCAGTCCAGGTACGGCACTGCGCGGTCCATGTGGGAGCCGGCTTGCCGGCGATCACCGGCGCAGCCGGTGCCATACACCGCGTTGTCCTGATCGCCGGCAAACCGGCTCCTACAAAAGCCTTGTCAGGCCCTGCGCTCGTGCATCCGCGCCAACTGCCGCTCCAGCATCGACGGATAAGGCTCCATCAACCGCTCTACGCAACACGCGCCCTCAGGGCTGGCAATCGGGCG
Source organism: Pseudomonas sp. Teo4 (assembly GCF_034387475.1). NCBI lineage: Bacteria > Pseudomonadati > Pseudomonadota > Gammaproteobacteria > Pseudomonadales > Pseudomonadaceae > Pseudomonas > Pseudomonas sp. Teo4. The sequence continues at coordinate 470,461 of NZ_JAXCIL010000002.1, read as the reverse complement.
GATACGTGCGCGCTGGCGTATCAGGCTGTCGTCGCTGATCTGACGTTCGACCAGCAGCAGGTTACGGCTGTGCTGGGACAGTGCCAGGGCGTCCTGGGCCTTTTCGGTCATCAGCAGGTCGACTTGCTCCATGCCTTGCAGGTCGTCGCCGGACACCAGACCCAACTGCAGTTGCAGCGTGATACCGCTGTCAGCCACTTCGATCTGCAGTGCGTGGCCCAAGGCACGCAACAGCTCGCCACAGCAGATGGCGTTGGTCAGGTAGTCCTCGCCACTGTCTCCGCTGTGGAACAACACCAGGGTACTGCCGTCATTGAGCGTGTAGGTTTCACCCTCATACAGCGACGCGGCCTGTTCCAGGCAGTCGCGATAACGCTCCAGCAGCTCGGTCAGGCGAGTGCGGGGCAGGCGCCGCAGTTGTTCCTGAGAGCCCAGCTGAACCGCCAGGACTGCCGTGTTCTGCGGCTTTCTGGAGTCGGAAGCACTGGCAATGAGGGCGCTGTCTTCGTTATCCAGCAGCCCGGCGAAGGCGTCATCGTCATCTTCGTCTGCCTGCGCCACGGCTTTAGCCCGTGGCGCGGCCTTGGCGGTCGTGGCGACATCGTGCAGGTCGTCGAAGCTGTCCTCGTCGTCTTCCACTTCCACTTCCTCTTCCTCCGGCTCCGGCTCGGGGGGCGGCGGAGGGGCCAGACGTGCGTGCAGTTGGCGCGCGATGTCGCCGATTTCGTCCTGACGGTCGGTGGCCGGGGTGTAGGGGTGTGGGTCGCGCAGCCACACACGCAACTGCAGCAGTGGCGTGGTGATGTAGCGGCCCTGGCGCAGGCTCAGGCTCAAGGCCAGAGCCAGCAGGATGGCACCCAGAATACCCATGCTCTGCAGGCTGATCAGCATCGGTTGCTGGAACTGGCTCATGTCCAGGCTGATGCGCAGTTGCCCGGCGGTCACGTCCTGGAAGGTGATCTTGGTCTGGTACAGGCCTTCGGCCTCACCCAGCAGACCGTTGCGCGGGCGCTGGCCGGCTTCGGCCAGTATGCGGTTGTCCACGCTGTAGATGGCTGCGTGGGCCACCAGCGGGTTCTTCACCAGGTTGCCCAGCAGCACATTGAGACTGAGGATGTCGTTGGACACCAGCAGCTCGGTCGCCGAGGTGGCGGTCTGGGTGGTCAGGCTCTGGCCAAGGGCGTCGGCCTGCTCGTGCATGGCCTGCTTGAATTGCAGGCCCATCACGCAGGCGTAGATCACCAACGCCAGCGCCACCAGGAAAATGTTGGTGATGGCGATGCGCAGTGCCAGGGGAATGCGACGTTGGCGCAGGGCACGGAAGATCATCAGGAAGAAGTTGTCTGGTTTGACGGGCGTGGGCCGGTTCACAGAGCGCGGCTCTTTATGGCAGAAAAGTGTTGCGCAGTATAGCGAGCCGTGTTTTGTCGGCAAAGTATCGTTGGCGCCCGATGGTCATGGAAAATCGGTAGAATGCGCATTTTTCATCGAAGTCGGAGCCAGGTTGTGCGCGAAATCGTCCTGATCAACATCACCGGTGAGGACCGTCCCGGTCTCACTGCGGCCATTACCGGCGTCCTGCTCCAGGGCGGTGTGAATATCCTCGACATAGGTCTTGCGGTCATGCATGGCACCTTGTCGTTCGGCATCCTGGTCGATATCCCGGACAACGAAGTGGCCACCAGCCTGCTGCAGGCCGTTCAGGGCAAGGCCCATGAGCTGAACCTGCAAGCGCGTTACACGCCCATTTCCGAGGCCGACTACCAGCATTGGGCCGACGGCCAGGGCGAGGCACGTCACATCGTTACCCTGCTCAGCCGCAAGATCACCCCAGAACAGCTGCAGCGAGTGAGTGCAGTCATCAGCCAGTACGACCTGACCATCGAGCGCATCGAGCGTTTGTCGGCTCGGGTGGTGCTGGATGCCCCTCAGGACAACGGCAAGGCCGCCCTGGAGATTTCCGTGCGTGGCGAGCCGAGCGATGGCCAGGCCCTGCGTGCGGCCTTCTTCGCCCTGTCGGACGAGCTGAAAATCGACATCGCTTTCCAGAAAGACGACCTGTACCGCCGTAACCGCCGCCTGGCGGTATTCGACATGGACTCGACGCTGATCGAAGCCGAAGTCATCGACGAGTTGGCCAAGGCCGCAGGCGTGGGCGAGCAGGTGTCGGCGATCACCGAGCGGGCAATGCGCGGCGAACTGGATTTCCGCGCCAGCTTCAAAGAGCGCATGGCGCTGCTCAAGGGCCTGGATGTGGGTGTGCTGGACGAGATCGGCGCTTCGCTGCGTCTGACCGAGGGCGCCGAGAACCTGTTCGCCGAGCTCAAGCGCCTGGGCTACAAGACCGCCATCCTCTCGGGCGGTTTCTCCTACTTTGCCAAGCAGGTGCAGGCGCGCCTGGGCATCGACTACGTGTTTGCCAACGAGCTGGAAGTGGTCGATGGCAAGGTGACCGGCGTGGCCGTGGAACCCATCGTCGACGCCCAGCGCAAGGCTGACCTGCTGCAACAACTGGCCAGCGAAGAGGGCCTGCAACTGGAGCAGACCATCGCCGTGGGCGACGGTGCCAACGACCTGCCGATGCTGTCGCTGGCAGGCCTGGGCGTGGCGTTCCGGGCCAAGCCATTGGTGCGCCAGTCGGCCAAACAGGCGATTTCCACCCTGGGGCTGGACGGTGTGCTGTACCTGCTGGGTATGCGTGACCGCGACGCTCGCAACTGATCCGAAAAAACCGGGCCGCATTTGCAGCCCGCATCGCCGGCAAGCCGGCTCCTGCAGGTACAGCGGCGATCTTGAGGTCGTCGCGGTCCATGTAGGGGCCGGCTTGCTGGCTATTGAGCGCAAAAAATCCCGCGCGATCGCGTTGTAGGCGCTGATTGCGAACTGTTCTAAGTCACCCTGTGATCACCATCTAGGCTTGGATCCGTACGGTTTTCCCATCGACCGTACTGGCCCGGGGGGAGTCCTCGTGGCCATCAACTTCAAGGAGAAGAAGTTCATGTCCAAGTACGCAGTGGAGAATCAGTGGGGCGGTAACTCGGCACCTTGGCACCCAGGCGGAATCTGGGTGATCGGGGGGCGTGACAACCAGAAAGTGGTGTCAGTCGAAGTCAAGTCGAGCGATGGCGGCCAGACACTGCAAGGTGTCATGACCTATGCCGGCGAAGGGCCGATTGGCTTCCAGGGCAAGCGCATCGCGCAGAACCGCTACCAGGTTCAGAACCAGTGGGGTGGCAGCAGTGCCCCTTGGCATCCGGGCGGGGAGTGGGTGATCGGCGGGCGCGATAATCAGAGTGTCGTCGCCTTGAGCGTCAAGTCCAACGATGGCGGGCTTACCCTCAACGGTACCAATACCTACAACGATGAGGGCCCGATCGGCTTCCGCAGCCTGCTCGGTTAGCCTTTGCGGCCGAGTAGACGCCCCCGGCTTTGCGCCGGGGGCGTTGAAGCGATCAGCCCTGCTGCGGCTGGGCCAGGAATTGGCCCATGCGCACTGCCGAGCCGGCACCCAGCGATTCAGCCCACTTCACCTGCTCTGGACCGAACAGCACGATGGCGGTCGAGCCCAACTTGAAGCGACCCAGTTCGGCACCTTTTTCCAGGTGGATCGGAGCGCGGCTGCCTTCGTCGTAGCGGAATGTCTTCAGCTCACGCTTGGGTGGCGTGACCAGGCCGGCCCAGACGGTTTCGATCGAGGCGACGATCATCGCGCCCACCAGCACCACGGCCATCGGGCCACGTTCGGTGTCGAACAGGCAGACAACACGCTCGTTGCGGGCGAACAGTTCGGGGACGTTCTCTGCGGTGGTCTGGTTGACCGAGAACAGCCGGCCTGGAACGTAGACCATTTCGCGCAGGGTACCGGCCAGCGGCATGTGCACGCGGTGGTAATCCTTGGGCGACAGGTAGATGGTGGCGAACTCGCCGCCCATGAACGGCGCCGCAAGGGCAGGGTCGCCGCCCAGCAGCTCCAGCGCGCTGAAGCTGTGGCCCTTGGCCTGGAAGATACGACCGTGCTCGATGGGACCCAGCTGGCTCACCGCACCGTCGGCCGGGCAGAGAACAGCGCCTGGAGTTTCGTCCAGTGGGCGTGCACCTGGTTTGAGGGCGCGAGTGAAGAAGGCGTTGAAGTGCTCGTAGGCGGTGAGGTCTTCGACCAGCGCCTCGCTCATGTTCACCTGATAGCGCTTGGCGAACCAAGCGGTGAAGGCGTTCTTGAACCAGCGCGCGCGGCACTCGGCGATGCAGCCTGCCAGTCGCGACAGCAGGTGATGCGGCAGCAGGTGCTGGCTGATGATGAACAAACGGGATTTCATGCAGGTTCCTTAGACTTCTACAGGCGTGTCCGGGTGGTTGCCCCATTCGCTCCACGAGCCGGCGTAAGCCTTGATGCGCGGGTAGCCGAGGGCTTTGGCCACCAGGTAGGTGAAACCGGAGCGGCGGTGGGTCTGGCAGTGGGTGATCACTTCCTTGTCCGGAGTGATGCCGAGGTTGCGCAGGACTTCAGCGATATCCTTGCGGATGCGCAGGTGATCGTTGAGATCCATTCCGGCCGTCCACTCGAAGTTGATGGCTCCAGGGATATGCCCGCCCTTGGCCGCCAGAACCTTCTCGCCAGAAAACTCCTGCGGGCCGCGGGCATCCCAGATGACCAGGTCGTCGGCGCCCAGGCGGCTTTGCAGGTATTCGCGGGTGGCGGTGGGTTCGTTGTGCAGGTGCAGGCCTACCGATGCAGCGGCCGGCGCCGGTACCTCGGTGGAGAGCTTGTCGGCCGGCCACGACTGGATACCGCCGTTGAGGTAGTGGTAAGCCTTGTGGCCAATCACGTCGAGCAGCCAGATGAAACGGCCGGCCCAGCCGCCCCCTTCATCGTCGTACACCACATAAACAGCGTCGTCACGATGGCCGAGCTCGCTGAACAGTTTCTCCAGATCCGCCAGGGCCGGCAGCAGGCCAGGCGCCGGTGGCTGCCCCAGTTGGGTGCGCTTGCCCTCAACGAAGCGTGCCCCAGGGATGTGCCCGCTGACATAGCGGTTGGCGCTGCTCAGGTCGACCAGAATCAGCTGCGGCGAATTCAGGCGCGGCAACAGGTCCTCGGGTTCGATCACCAGGGGCAATCCGGAAAAGTCAGTCATCCACGGTCTCCAGTGTGGAAAGAGGGGCGATTGTAGCGCAAGGCTCAGGCATTGCGGGTGGCAAACACCATCAGGGCACGCTCGATACATTGCGCGGTCTTGCCGAAGGCCTGCACGCTGACATCGGCCAGCGGCTTGCCGCCCTGATCGGCCACGGCCAGCATCAGCACCTGGTCGTTGACCGCCAGCGAGCGCAGCAACACATGCTCGCTGCGGAAGAATGCGCGAAGTGGCGTTGGCAGCAGCGCTGAGAACTGGGCATGGTTTTCGGGTGTGAGGCGCAGTTGCCCGGCCTTGCTGACCAGCTTTTGCAGCAGCCTGTTCTGGGCCACCGGCAAGGCGATTGCTGCCGCCTCCTTGGGCAGCCCCGCAGCTTGCTGGACGCGCAGCAGGTCGCTGGCCTTGTCCAGGGTCAGCAGCAGGATGCGCTGCATGCCGCATGCCTGCAGGGCTTGGCGCGCCTGATTGGACAAATGCACGGCATTGGTGAACGGGCTGGGTTGCGCGAGCATCTGCTCGCACAGTTTGCGCCAGAGGCCGAGGTCCTCGCTGGAAGGAGGCGGCGGTGCCAGCATGTCGGGGTGCGGGCGACGTTGCTGCCAGGGCCAGATCAGGGCTTCGGCAGGGTGGAACAGGGCATGCCTGGCGTGGCGGCGGGCGCTGGCGGCCGCCTGTTGGTGAACCTGTTGCTGCACGTCTTCCAGCGAGATTTGCAAATAAAGCGCTGTCAGCAACTGCCAACGCAGCAAATGCGGGTTGTCCCAGCCGACCTGGGCCGCCAGTGCCAGGTTGTTGGCCAGCAATACGGTGTTGGCAGGTTGGTTGAACCAGCGGCTCAGGGCGGGTGCCTCGTCCAGGCGGTGCTGCTGGCTAAGCAGGTCTTCGTCGCGGGCGATGCTCAGTATCTGGCTGAGCTGTTCGCGCTCTTCCAGCAGCAGACGGTAGCCTTGGGTTACCCATTGCGACAGGCGCCAGTGCTCGGCCACGGCTTGGCACAGCGCCATGATGCGCACACCAAACAGCTCAAGCTCAACCTCTGCAGCCTCTTCGCCCTTGTGGATAACTCGCAGTTCCCATGCATCGAGCAGCTTCGGGTAGGCCAAGGCCATTGGCCACAGGGGGGACAGGAACAGCAGGCTGCCCCAGTGGATTTCCTGCCACAGCCGTGCCAGGCGGCTGGCAAACAAACCGTTGGCCTGCTGCGAGGCGTGCTGGCTGATCAGCAGGAACTGGCGCAACACAGGCGGAATGTCGTCATCTGGCAGTGCCGGCAGGCGCATCAACAGTTCCCTGGTGCGCCCCAGGCCCAGTCGATTGAGGGCGATTTCCAGGCTTTCGGCCGGTTCCGCCAGGCTGGCGTTGGCCGGGTGGTTGGCTTCCCGCATCACTGACAGCACCAAGGCTGGGCTGTCCTGCATCAGTTCGGCAATTTCGCGCAGGGAGCGGCGGCTGTCGTTGATGGCCGACATGACCTGGTCATAACTCTGCTTCGGCACCGGCAGGCGGACACTGTCCAGCAGTTTGATCCACGCTTCTAGCGTACGCGGCGCCTGAGTAGGTACCTTGGTTTCAATTGGCATTTTGACATCAGTCCGAACTGGCTTTTCGCATTGAGTGGCTATAGTCTGGCGCAGTTCTGCCGATAAGTAGAAGAAGAGTTTTAAAGCTCCCGTCCCTCACCCTGACCACGACTGCAAGTGCTTTGAACCTATGGCTAAAATTATCGGCATCATCGTCGTATTCGCGAGCGTGCTCGGCGGGTACGTGCTTTCCCACGGCAAGATCGCGGCGCTGATCCAGCCGTTCGAAGTGCTGATCATCGGCGGTGCGGCCTTTGGCGCTTTCATGCAGGCCAACCCTGGTTACATGACCATGCATGTAATCAAGAAGTCGCTGAAGATGTTCGGTTCCCGTTTCACTCACACCTTCTACCTGGAGGTGCTGGGCCTGGTGTACGAAATCCTCAACAAGAGCCGTCGCGAAGGCATGATGGCCATCGAGAGCGACATCGAGGATGCAGCCGCCAGCCCGATCTTCGCCAAATACCCTGCAGTGCTTGGCGATGAGCGCATGACTGCGTTCATCTGCGACTACCTGCGCATCATGTCCACCGGCAACATGGCCCCCCACGAGCTGGAAGGCCTGTTCGACATGGAGCTGCTGAGCATGAAGGAAGAGCTTGAGCACCCGTCCCATGCCGTCACCGGTATCGCCGATGGCATGCCTGGCTTCGGTATCGTCGCGGCCGTACTGGGTATCGTGGTGACCATGGCCTCGCTGGGTGACGGCGATCAGGCGTCCATCGGCCTGCACGTCGGTGCGGCACTGGTTGGTACGTTCTTCGGTATTCTGGCGGCCTATGGCTTCTTCGGCCCTCTGGCCAAGTGCCTGGAGCACGATGCCAAGGAAGAGCTCAACCTTTACGAGTCGATCAAGGCTTCGCTGGTGGCCTCGGCTTCCGGCATGCCGCCTTCGCTGGCCGTCGAGTTCGGCCGCAAAGTGCTGTATCCGAAGCATCGCCCGAGCTTCGCCGAGCTGGAACAAGCGGTTCGCGGTCGCTGAGTCATGGAAAACAATCAGCCGATAATCATCAAGCGCGTCAAGCGCTTCGGCGGCGGCCACCATGGCGGCGCCTGGAAAATCGCCTTTGCCGACTTCGCGACGGCAATGATGGCGTTCTTCCTGGTGCTCTGGTTGCTTTCCACGGCCACGCCCGAGCAGAAGATCGCCATCGCTGGCTACTTCAAGGACCCGATCGGCTTCTCTGAAAGCGGCACGCCCTACGTCATCGACCTGGGCGGCTCGCCGCAACTGGCGCCGGACAAAACCATCAACCCGGAAGAAAAGTCCGAGCAGACGCCTGACACCAGCATCCAGCTGGACAAGGACCAGGTCGAGACTATGGCCGAGCAGGTGGAACGCGAGCGCCTTGAGCTGCTGCTGCAAGAATTGCAGAACAAGGTCGAGGAAAACCCGCAGCTGCAGAAGTTCAAGGACCAGATCCTCTTCGAAATCACCCAGGATGGCCTGCGTATCCAGATCATGGACGCGGAAAACCGCCCGATGTTCGACCTGGGCAGCGCGCGTTTGCAGCCGTACTTCGAAGACATCCTGCTGGCCATGGCCGACACCATCAAAGCCGTGCCTAACAAGATCAGCATCAGTGGCCATACCGACGCCAAGCCGTATGCGGGCACCGGTGAGTTCGGCAACTGGGAGCTGTCAGCCAACCGTGCCAACGCAGCGCGTCGGGCGCTGGTTGCCGGTGGTTATCCGGACGATCAGGTGGCGCGGGTGGTGGGTTATGCCTCGTCGTCGCTGTTCGATCGCAAGGACCCGTTCAACCCGGTCAACCGGCGCATCGACATCATCGTCCTGACCAAGAAGGCCCAGCGCAACATCGAGGGTGAGCAAGGTTCGCCTGAAACGCCGCCTGCCCAGGCTCCGGCTCCGGCTCCAGCGCCAGCGACACCTGGGGCTTCGGCTGCACCCGCGCCGGATCAGGCGCCGATGCAGCCGCGCGAGCTGCGTCAGAAGCTGAACATCTTCGAAGATGGTGTTTTGAAGATGGAAGACGCCAAGGACCAGTAAGTAATTGGGGCCGCAAAGCGGCCCCCTTCACTTAGTAGCTGTCTTCCGACAGGCTGGCGATGATCGAGCGGTAGCTGCTCATCCGCTGCGGCTTGATGCGCCCATCCTCCAGCGCCTTGAGCAGTGCGCAGCCTGGCTCGCGGTCGTGCTTGCAGTCGCGGAAGCGGCAGGTGCCGAACAGGTCGCGGAATTCGATGAAGCCATCTTCGACGTCGTCACGGCTGACATGTACAAGGCCGAACTCGCGAATGCCCGGCGAGTCGATCAGGTCGCCGCCATTGGGGAAATGGTAAAGGCGTGCGGTGGTCGTGGTGTGCTGGCCTTGGCCCGACCACTCCGACAGGTCGCCGACGCGGGTCCCGGCTTCAGGCAACAGGCTGTTGACCAACGAAGACTTACCCACACCCGATTGGCCCACGAACACGCTGATGTGCTCGTTCAGCATTTGCTGCAAGCGTTGCATGCCATCGCCGTGATGCGCCGAAACCTCCAGCAGCGGATAACCCAGCTCGCGATAGACCTCGAGCAGGGCATGCAAGGCCGGGCCGTTCTCTTCATTGATGAGGTCGGCCTTGTTCAGCAGCAGCAGGGGGCGAATGCCGGCGTGCTCGGCGGCCACCAGGTAGCGGTCGATCAGATTGGGGTGCGGTTCGGGTGCCGGGGCGAAGACGATCACGATCAGGTCGACGTTGGCCGCCACCGGTTTCAGCTGGCCATGGTTGTTCGGCCGGCACAATTCAGTGCTGCGCGGCATCTGCGCGACGATCACGCCGATGCCCTGATTGCCCGCACGCCACACCACGCGGTCGCCGGTTACCAACGCTGGCAGGTTGGCGCGCAAGTGGCAACGGAACACCTGGCCCGCGGCTTCACCGTCCTGGGCTTCGACCTCGACCTGCACACCGAAGTGGGCGATAACCAGGCCCAGTTGCTCCGGCCCCAGGTCGCCACCCTCCAACTCCTGCAGGACATGCTGCTCGCGTTTGGCGGCGCGAGCGGCGCGCTCGTTCTGGATTTTTTCGATGCGCCAGTTCTGGCGGCGATTGAGCTGGCGTTTGGCCATGAAGGTTCCGTGTTGGCGGTGCACATTAGAAAACGGCCCGCAGTTTAGCACGCCAGGCGGCGGACCATTCTCGTTACCTTCGCGGCGCGAATGCATCGGCCAGCCCCGCTAGGCTACTATGACGGCCTATACGAGGAGCCCTTTCATGCAGAACCCACAGAACCTGATCTGGATCGATCTGGAAATGACCGGCCTGGACCCGGACAACGACGTCATCATCGAGATGGCCACCATCGTCACTGACAGCGACTTGAACACCCTGGCCGAAGGCCCGGTGATCGCCATCCACCACAGTGACGAAGTGTTGGCGCGCATGGACGAGTGGAACACCCGCACTCACGGCGCCTCGGGGCTGACCCAGCGCGTGCGCGAAAGCCAAGTGAGCATGGCCGAGGCGCAGGCACAGACCATCGCTTTCCTTGAGCAGTGGGTACCGAAAGGAAAGTCGCCGATCTGCGGCAACAGCATCTGCCAGGACCGCCGTTTCCTCTATCGGCACATGCGCGACCTGGAAAACTACTTCCACTACCGCAACCTGGACGTCTCGACGCTCAAGGAGCTTGCAGCACGCTGGGCGCCCAACGTGCGTGACAGCTTCAAGAAAGGCGGTACCCACCTGGCGCTGGACGATATCCGCGAGTCGATCGCCGAACTGCGTCACTATCGCGAGCACTTCATCAAGGTGTGAGCCATGTGGGTGCGAATATTGTATTCGCGCCCTCTTTTGGTGCCCTTGGCAACTGGTTAGACTGCGCGCCTTTTTCGCACGGACCTGCACCATGTTGTTGATGCTCTACCTCATTGCCATCACTGCCGAAGCCATGACCGGTGCCCTGTCCGCCGGTCGACGTGGCATGGACTGGTTTGGCGTGGTGTTGATCGCCTGCGTTACTGCCCTGGGGGGCGGCTCGGTGCGCGATGTGTTGCTCGGGCACTATCCGCTGACCTGGGTGAAGCACCCGGAGTACCTGGTGCTGACCAGCTGCGCCGCGTTGCTGACGATTTTCATCGCGCCGATGATGCGCCGGCTGCGCTCGCTGTTTCTGGTGCTCGATGCGCTTGGCCTGGTGGCCTTTACCCTGATCGGCTGCATGACGGCGCTGGAAATGGGGCAGGGGATGCTGGTGGCGTCGATCAGTGGGGTGATCACCGGGGTGTTCGGCGGGATCTTGCGCGATATCTTCTGTAACGATATTCCGTTGGTGTTCCGTCGGGAGCTGTATGCCAGCGTGTCGTTCGCGGCGGCGTGGTTCTACCTGGGGTGTGTGCATTTCCAGGTGCCGGCGGAGCAGGCCATGCTATTGACCTTGTTTGGTGGGTTCCTGCTGCGTTTGCTGGCGATCAGGTTCCATTGGGAAATGCCCAAGTTTCATTACAACGATCAGCAGTGAGTGCAGTCCCAAGGGCCGCTTCGCGCCCCATCGCAGGCTGGCGCCAGCTCCCACAAAATGGACTACCCCAAAAAAGTTGTACAGTTTCAGCCAGTGACCTGAGTCCGCCGTGGGAGCTGGCGCCAGCCTGCGATGGGGCGCGAAGCGGCCCTGGCTATTGAACACCATGCCGCGCCAGCGCCCACTCCACATGCTCGCGCACCAGCTCCGACGGGTCATCCCGCCGAGCTTTCAACGCCTCGATTACCGGAATCGTCGAAGGCGCATTACCCAATCCCACCGCCAGATTACGCAACCAACGCTCATAGCCGGCGCGGCGCAAAGGCCCACCCTCGGTCTTGCGCAGGAAGGTCCTCTCGTCCCACAGGAACATTTCCGCCAGTTCGCTGTTCTCCAGCCCGTGTCGAGGCATGAAGTCATCCTCGCGGGTGTGGCTGGCAAATCGGTTCCATGGGCAGACGATCTGGCAGTCGTCGCAGCCGAATACCCGGTTGCCGATCATCGCGCGCAACTCAACCGGAATGGCGCCCTTGAGTTCGATGGTCAGGTAGGAAATGCAGCGTCGGGCGTCCAGCACGTAAGGCCCAACGAAGGCTTTGGTCGGGCAGATGTCCAGACACGCCTGGCAGCGCCCGCAGTGCTCGCTGGTGTGGGCTTCGTCGACAGGTAACGGCAGGTCGACGAACAGCTCGGCAAGGAAGAAGTAACTCCCGGCCTTACGGTTGAGCAGCAGGGTATTCTTGCCAATCCAGCCCAGCCCGGCCTGCTCGGCAATGGCCTTTTCCAGCACCGGGGCGCTGTCGACGAAGGCGCGATAGCCGAAGGGGCCGATCTCTGCCTGAATGCGGTCGGCCAGATGCTGCACGCGCTTGCGCACCAGCTTGTGGTAGTCGCGGCCCAGGGCATAGCGCGAGATGTAGGCTTTTTCCGGCTGGGCCAGGCGTTGGGCCATCTGGGTGTCGCCGGGCAGGTAGTCCATGCGCAGCGAAACCACCCGCAGGGTGCCGGGAATCAGTTGCTCCGGATGCGAGCGCTTGCTGCCATGGGTGGCCAGGTAGTCCATCTCTCCCTGGTAGCCAGCGTCCAGCCAGCGTTGCAGGTGGTGTTCATGCTCGCCAAGGTCGACGCCGGCGATGCCGACATGGGCAAAACCGAGTTCTCGGCCGAAATCCTTGATCGATTGGGCCAGTGTGGCGAGGTCAGGTGTGCAGACGGACATGGATGGGTAAGGCAATACAGGCTCAGGTGCGTATAATTCTGCCAGACATTGGAGCCTTTGACCCCATGCCCCAGACCAAACACCCCGCTAATACCCCGCTGCGACTCAATAGCGGAACTGTCGCTCGCCTGCCCGCGCGGGCTGCACAGGCTCACAAAGGCGATTTTGGCCATGTGTTGGTGGTGGGGGGCGACCTTGGCACCGGGGGCGCGGTCCTGCTCAGTGCCGAGGCGGCATTGCGTTGTGGCGCAGGTTTGGTCAGTGTGGCCACCCGCCCTGAACATGTCGGGGCGAGCCTGGCGCGCCTGCCCGAGGTGATGTGCCTGGGTATCAGTTCGGCCAACCAGTTGGTGGCCCTGCTGGAGCGGGCCTCGGTGCTGGTTGTTGGCCCTGGCCTCGGCCAGGCCGCCTGGGGGCGCAGCCTGCTGTCGGCGGTGGCCAATGCTGAGCAGCCTCAGGTGTGGGATGCCGATGCCTTGAACCTGCTGGCGCGCACGCCGTTGGCCCTGCCCAGCGGTAGCATACTTACCCCACACCCCGGTGAGGCGGCACGCCTGCTCGGTATTTCAACCGAGGCGGTGCAGGCTGACCGCCCAGGGGCAGCGCGCAAGTTGGCCCGCAGGTACGCCAGTGTATGCGTGCTAAAGGGTGCTGGCTCGCTGGTGGCGGACCCTTCGGGGCAATTGGCGCTGTGCGAGCGCGGTCATCCGGCGATGGCCGGTGCGGGCCTTGGCGATGTGCTGACCGGCGTGCTGGCTGCATTGCTGGCCCAAGGCCAGGATGCCTGGAGTGCAGCCTGTCTAGGGGTATGGTTGCACGCCTGCGCAGGCGAACGCCTGGGTGTCAAAGGTAGAGGCCTGGCGGCCAGTGATCTGGCGCCGGTCATTCGTGAGTTGTTGGAGGAGCATTCTGCGTGTCAGGCATAACCCTTTTTTTGGCCGATGAAGAGGCCACGGTCGCCTTCGGCGCGAAGTTGGCTGAAGTGACCGGCGGTCACGGCGTGATCTTTCTCGAGGGTGACCTGGGGGCAGGCAAGACCACGCTCTCGCGTGGCCTGATTCGTGGCTTGGGCCATACTGGTGCAGTGAAAAGCCCCACGTTCACCGTGGTAGAACCGTATGAGATCGGTGAGGTGCGCGCCTTCCATTTCGACCTGTATCGTCTTGTCGATCCGGAAGAGCTCGAATTCATGGGCATTCGTGACTATTTCGAGGGCGACCCGCTGTGCCTGTTCGAGTGGCCACAAAAGGGTGCGGGCGTTTTGCCAAAGCCTGACCTGACCATTACCATAAGCCCCCAAGCGGGCGGACGCTCGCTGAACCTGTCGCCGCAGGGGGCTCGCGGCGAGGCTTGGTGCGCGGCACTGGCCGAAGACTATAAACAGTAAGTGGGGTAGGTATGCGCATACGCGCACTGGTCGCCGTGGTAGGGCTGCTGCTGACAGCGGTGACCGTTGACGCTCTGGCCGTCACGCAAGTCAAGAGCATGCGCCTGTGGCGCGCGCCGGATAACACACGGCTGGTCTTCGACCTGTCAGGTCCGGTGCAGCATAGTGTCTTCACCTTGAGTGCACCCGATCGCCTTGTCATCGACATCAATGGCGCGACTCTGGCCGCGCCGCTGAACGTGTCCACCTCCAATACGCCGATCAGCAGCGTGCGCTCCGCCCAGCGGACTCCGACCGATTTGCGCGTGGTGGTCGACCTGAAGAAGTCGGTCACGCCCAAAAGCTTCACCCTGGCGCCGAATGCGCAATATGGCAACCGCCTGGTCGTGGACCTTTACGATCAGGAAGCCGATGCCGTAGCCGCCAGCACACCTGCCGCGCCGCCGGTGCAGGCGCCCGCGACCACGCCTGCGGTGCCGGTGACCCCGGCCCAGCCGGCCATCAAATTGCCGCCAGCGCCGAGTGGCAAGCGTGACATCGTGGTCGCCATCGACGCCGGCCACGGTGGCGAGGACCCGGGTGCTTCCGGCTCGCGCGGGCAGCACGAAAAAGACATCGTGCTGCAGATCGCCAAGGAGCTGCAGCGTCAGATCAACACCGAGAAGGGCTACCGCGCCGAGCTGACCCGTACCGGTGACTACTTCATCCCGCTGCGTAAGCGCACGGAAATCGCCCGCAAGAAGGGCGCCGACCTGTTCATCTCGATTCACGCCGACGCCGCGCCGTCCCGGGCTGCCTTCGGTGCTTCGGTGTTCGCGCTGTCCGACCGTGGCGCCACTTCCGAGACCGCGCGCTGGTTGGCGGACACCGAGAACCGCTCCGACCTGATCGGCGGTGCGGGCAACGTCAGCCTGGACGACAAGGACCGCATGCTTGCCGGTGTGCTGCTCGATCTGTCGATGACCGCCACGCTCAGCTCCAGCCTCAATGTCGGGCAGAAGGTGCTGGGTAACATGGGGCGGGTGACTTCCCTGCACAAGCAGCGTGTCGAGCAGGCCGGGTTCATGGTGTTGAAATCGCCCGATATTCCGTCGATCCTCGTGGAAACCGGGTTCATTTCCAATAACAACGAAGCCGCCAAGCTGGCCACTGCCAGCCACCAGCAGGCCCTGGCTCGCTCGATCCATACCGGTGTGCGCCAGTACTTCCAGCAAAACCCGCCACCTGGCACCTACATCGCCTGGTTGCGCGACAGTGGCAAGATCGCCCAAGGGCCGCGTGAACACACCGTGCGTCCTGGCGAAACCCTGGCGATGCTCGCCGTGCGTTACCAGGTGAGCGTGACCAGCCTGCGCAACAGCAACAGCCTCAAGACCGATGAGCTGAAGGTTGGCCAGCACCTCGATATTCCTGCTACCACCCTGGCATCGCAGCAATGAGTGGGGGCTCGCGCATCCAGCTGCTGAGTCCGCGGCTGGCCAACCAGATCGCCGCAGGCGAGGTGGTCGAGCGCCCGGCCTCGGTGGCCAAGGAACTGCTGGAAAACAGCCTCGACTCGGGCGCCCGGCGTATCGATGTCGAGGTGGAGCAGGGCGGGGTCAAACTGCTGCGGGTCCGCGATGACGGTGGTGGTATCTCCGCCGATGACCTGCCGTTGGCTCTGGCCCGTCACGCCACCAGTAAGATTCGCGAACTGGAAGACCTGGAAGGTGTTTTGAGCCTCGGTTTTCGCGGTGAGGCGCTGGCGTCGATCAGTTCGGTGGCGCGGCTGACCCTCACTTCGCGTACCGCCAATGCCAGCGAAGCCTGGCAGGTCGAAACCGAAGGGCGTGACATGACCCCGCGCGTGCAGCCTGCCGCGCACCCGGTCGGCACTTCGGTGGAAGTGCGAGACCTGTTCTTCAATACCCCGGCCCGACGCAAGTTCCTCAAAGCCGAGAAAACCGAATTCGACCACCTGCAGGAAGTCATCCGCCGTCTGGCGCTGGCGCGTTTCGACGTTGGCTTCCACCTGCGCCACAACGGCAAGAGCATCCTCAGCCTGCACGAGGCCCACGACGACGTTGCCCGAGCGCGGCGGGTCGGTGCCATTTGCGGGCCGGGCTTCCTGGAGCAGGCGCTGCCGATTGATGTAGAGCGCAACGGCTTGCGCCTGTGGGGTTGGGTCGGCTTGCCGACGTTCTCGCGCAGCCAGGCCGACTTGCAGTACTTCTTCGTCAACGGCCGTGCGGTGCGCGACAAGCTGGTCGCCCACGCGGTGCGCCAGGCTTACCGCGACGTGCTGTTCAATGGCCGGCACCCGACATTCGTGCTGTTCCTGGAGCTTGAGCCCAACGGCGTCGACGTCAACGTGCACCCGACCAAGCACGAAGTGCGGTTCCGCGAGGGGCGCACGGTGCATGACTTCCTGTACGGCACCTTGCACCGGGCCTTGGCCGATGTGCGTCCGGAGGACCAGCTGGCAGCGCCGGCCCCGGCAGCGGAAATCGTTCGCCCCAGTGGCCTGCAGGCGGGTGAGTTCGGCCCGCAGGGCGAAATGCGGCTGGCCTCGCCTGTGCTCGAACAGGTTCAAGCCGAGCCGCGCGCGTTCTCCACAGCTGGCAGCAACGGCAGCGGCGCAGGCTACCAGTACCAGTACACACCGCGCCCGTCGCAGCCGGTGCAGGCTGCCGAGGCGCAGGCCGTCTATCGCGAGTTTTACGCGCCACTGGGCGAAGGCAATGCTGCGCCTGCTTCGCTGCCGGAGAGTCAGGGCGACATCCCGCCGCTGGGCTACGCCCTGGCGCAACTCAAGGGCATCTACATTCTTGCCGAGAACGCTGTGGGCCTGGTGCTGGTGGACATGCATGCCGCGCATGAGCGGATCATGTACGAGCGCCTCAAGGTGGCCATGGCCAGCGAAGGCTTGAGCGGTCAGCCCTTGCTGGTGCCTGAGTCTCTGGCTTTGAGCCAGCGCGAGGCCGACTGTGCCGAAGAGCACGCCCAGTGGTTCCAACGTCTGGGCTTCGAATTGCAACGTCTGGGCCCCGAGACCCTGGCGATTCGCCAGATTCCGGCACTGCTCAAGCAGGCCGAAGCCAACCGCCTGGTCCAGGATGTGCTCGCAGACCTGATGGAATACGGCACCAGCGATCGTATTCAGGCGCACCTGAACGAATTGTTGGGCACCATGGCCTGCCACGGTGCTGTGCGCGCCAATCGGCGCCTGGCCATTCCTGAAATGAATGCACTGCTGCGCGACATGGAAAACACCGAGCGCAGCGGCCAGTGCAACCACGGTCGACCTACCTGGACCCAGATGGGCCTGGACGATCTGGACAAACTTTTCCTGCGCGGTCGATGACATGAGCGGCAAGCCCCCAGCGATTTTTCTCATGGGCCCGACGGCGGCCGGCAAGACCGACCTCGCCATCGAGCTGACCAAGGTGTTGCCTTGCGAGCTGATCAGCGTCGATTCGGCGCTGGTCTATCGCGACATGGATATCGGTACCGCCAAACCCTCAAAAGAGGTGCTGGCCGCCCACCCGCATCGGCTGGTCGACATCCTCGACCCGGCTGAAAGCTACTCGGCAGCCCATTTCTGTCGTGATGCCCTCGAGGCCATGGCCGAGATTACCGCTCGTGGCAAGGTCCCGCTGCTGGTGGGTGGCACCATGCTCTACTACAAGGCATTGCTCGATGGCTTGGCAGACATGCCAGCGTCGGACGCCACCGTGCGTGCCGAACTGGAGGCCCTGGCCAATGAGCTTGGCCTTGGCGAATTGCACCGCCTATTGGCCGAGGTCGACCCGGAGTCGGCAGCCCGAATTCACCCCAATGACCCCCAGCGACTGATTCGCGCCCTGGAGGTTTACCGGGTAAGTGGCGAGAGCATGACGGCCCATCGCCAGCGTCAATACGCGGAAAGTCGCGGCGCAGACGCAGGCGCAGGCGGGCATTTGCCCTATACTGTCGCGAGTTTGGCGATTGCTCCTACAGATCGTCACATTTTGCATCAGCGAATTGCGCTACGATTTTCGCAGATGCTGGAACAGGGCTTCGTCGATGAGGTCCGATCGCTGCGAGCCAGAAGTGACTTGCACGCCGGGCTGCCGTCTATACGGGCAGTGGGGTATCGGCAGGTCTGGGATTACCTGGACGGCAAGCTGACTGAGAATGAGATGCGAGAACGCGGTATCATTGCCACCAGACAGCTGGCCAAGCGGCAGTTCACCTGGTTGCGTGGTTGGAACGACGTACATTGGCTTGACAGCCTGGCCTGCGACAATCTGTCCCGCACCTTGAAATACCTTGGGACCGTCTCCATATTGAGCTGAGTCCCTGCTCATTGCCGTCTATCCTTGCGATGGGGCGGCAGAATTTATTGATTTTTCTGATTTTCTACTATTGATCCTTACAGGAGTGCGGCATATGTCAAAAGGGCATTCGCTACAAGACCCTTACTTGAACACCTTGAGAAAAGAAAAGGTCCCGGTTTCCATCTATCTGGTCAACGGTATCAAGCTGCAGGGCTCGATCGAATCGTTCGACCAGTTCGTGGTACTGCTGAAGAACACCGTCAGCCAGATGGTCTACAAGCACGCCATTTCGACCGTGGTACCGGCCCGTCCGGTTCGTCTGCCAAGCCCGACCGATTCCGAGCACGGCGACAGCGAGCCAGGCAACGCCTGATAGGAGCCTGCATTGTTCTTTGAGCGCCACGGTGGTGGTGAGCGGGCGCTGCTCGTTCACTTGGAAGGTCAGATCCCTGAGGCGCGCGAAGACCCGCAGGAGTTTCAGGAGCTGGCGCTGTCGGCCGGAGCGGACATCGTTTCGCTGGTTACAGTGGCAAGGCACCAGCCTACGGCCAAATACCTGATTGGCAGCGGCAAGGTCGAGGAACTGCGCGACCTGGTCAAAGCCGAACAGGTAGATCTGGTGATTTTCAATCACACCCTCACGCCCAGTCAGGAGCGTAACCTCGAACGTGTCTTCGAGTGTCGCGTGCTCGACCGTACCGGGCTGATCCTCGACATCTTCGCCCAGCGGGCGCGTACCCATGAGGGCAAGCTGCAGGTCGAACTGGCCCAGCTTGAGCACATGAGCACACGGCTGGTGCGCGGCTGGACCCACCTTGAGCGTCAGAAGGGTGGTATCGGCTTGCGCGGCCCGGGTGAAACCCAGCTTGAAACCGACCGCCGACTGCTGCGGGTGCGCCTGCGTCAGATCAAGGCGCGCCTGGAAAAGGTCCGCAGCCAGCGCGAGCAGGCCCGCCGTGGCCGTCGCCGTGCAGAAATCCCGTCGGTATCGCTGGTTGGGTACACCAACGCCGGTAAATCCACGCTGTTCAACGCCCTGACCGCAGCCGAGGTCTACGCCGCCGACCAACTGTTCGCCACCCTCGACCCGACCTTGCGCCGGCTCGAGCTGGACGACCTTGGGCCTATCGTGCTGGCCGACACCGTGGGCTTCATTCGCCATCTGCCGCACAAGCTGGTCGAGGCATTTCGGGCTACGCTCGAAGAGTCGAGCAACTCCGACCTGTTGCTGCACGTAATCGATGCCCATGAGCCAGAGCGCATGGAGCAGATCGAGCAGGTGCTGGCGGTTCTGGGCGAGATCGGTGCCGAAGGCTTGCCGATCCTCGAGGTCTATAACAAACTCGACCTGCTCGAAGATGTCGAGCCGCAGATCCAGCGCGATGCCGATGGCAAACCGCAGCGGGTCTGGGTATCGGCACGTGATGGACGTGGCCTGGAGTTGGTTGGCCAGGCGATTGCCGAGTTGCTGGGGGATGATCTGTTTGTCGGTACCCTGTGTCTTGAGCAGCGTTTTGCCCGCTTGCGCGCGCAATTCTTTGCCTTGGGTGCCGTGCAGAGTGAGGAACATGACGAAGAAGGGCGCAGCCTGCTGAGTATCCGGTTGTCCAAGGTCGATTTTAATCGTCTGGTCAGCCGCGAAGGCATGGAGCCGCAAGTGTTTGTCGAGCAACACACTTTGCAATAAATGCCCGTCGAGGTCGCCGGGCAGCAGTGGCAGGCATTCTGTAGCATTGGACGGCGCGCCGTGGGTGCGTCTTTGCTTTATCAGATGGAGAGCGCTATGGCTTGGAACGAGCCGGGTGGCAACTCGAACAATCAGGATCCCTGGGGCGGCCGTCGCGGTGGCGGCGGCGGTGGCGACAAAAAAGGTCCGCCGGATCTGGACGAGGCCTTCCGCAAACTGCAGGACAGCCTGAACGGCATGTTCGGCAGTGGCAAGAAACGTGGCGGCGGTGACCGCAATGTCGGCAAGGGCGGCGGCTATGGCCTGCTGGGCATCGGCCTGGCAGTACTGGCGGCCATCTGGCTGTACAGCGCCGTGTATGTGGTTGACGAGCAGGAGCAGGCCGTGGTGCTGCGCTTCGGCAAGTACTATGAGACGGTCGGTCCCGGCCTGAACATCTACTTCCCGCCAATCGATCGCAAGTACATGGAGAACGTCACGCGCGAGCGTGCCTACACCAAGCAGGGCCAGATGCTGACCGAAGACGAGAACATCGTCGAGGTGCCGCTGACCGTCCAGTACAAGATCAGCAACCTTCAGGACTTCGTGCTCAACGTCGATCAGCCTGAGGTGAGCCTGCAGCACGCAACCGATAGCGCCCTGCGCCACGTGGTGGGTTCCACCTCGATGGACCAGGTGCTGACCGAAGGCCGTGAGCAGATGGCCGTGGATATCCGCGAACGCCTGCAGCGTTTCCTCGACAACTACCGGACCGGTATCACCGTCACCCAGGTCAACGTACAGAGCGCGGCAGCCCCGCGTGAAGTGCAGGAAGCCTTCGACGACGTGATCCGTGCCCGCGAAGACGAGCAGCGTGCCCGCAACCAGGCCGAGTCCTACGCCAACGGCGTGGTGCCGGAAGCCCGTGGTCAGGCCCAGCGCATCATCGAGGATGCCAACGGTTACCGCGACGAAGTGATCGCCCGCGCCAAGGGTGAGGCCGACCGCTTCAGCAAGCTGGTGGGCGAGTACCGCAAGGCACCTGACGTGACCCGTCAGCGCCTGTACCTGGAAACCATGCAAGAGGTATACAGCAACTCGAGCAAGGTCCTGGTGGCAACCAAGGACGGGCAGAACAACCTGCTCTACCTGCCGCTGGACAAAATGGTTGAAGGCAGCCGCAACACGTCCGCGCCGATCACCAGCGTGTCGCCATCGGTCAACGATGCGGCAGCGCGTGCAGCGCAGGACCTGCAACAGCAACAGCAGCAGATGCGCACTAGGGAGAGCCGCTGATGAGCAATAGATCGCTGATCGCCCTGATCGCCGCTGTGGTGCTGGCCATCGTGGCCTGGAACAGCTTCTACATCGTGTCCCAGACCGAGCGTGCGGTACTGCTGCGCTTCGGTAAGGTGGTCCAGGCGGATGTCCAGCCGGGCCTGCACGTGAAGATTCCGTATGTGAACCAGGTGCGCAAGTTCGACGCCCGTCTGATGACCCTCGACGCCCCGACCCAGCGGTTCCTGACCCTGGAGAAGAAAGCGGTGATGGTCGACGCCTACGCCAAGTGGCGCGTCAAGGATGCCGAGCGTTTCTACACTGCCACTTCCGGCATGAAGCAGATCGCCGACGAGCGTCTGTCGCGTCGTCTGGAAAGCGGCCTGCGTGACCAGTTCGGTAAGCGCACCCTGCACGAGGTGGTCTCCGGTGAGCGTGACGCGCTGATGGCTGACATCACCGCTTCGCTGAACCGCATGGCCAGCAAGGAGCTGGGTATCGAGGTCATCGACGTACGCGTCAAGGCCATCGACCTGCCGAAGGAAGTCAACCGCAGCGTGTTCGATCGCATGAGCACCGAGCGTGAGCGTGAAGCCCGCGAGCACCGCGCCAAAGGTAACGAATTGGCCGAAGGTATTCGCGCCGATGCCGACCGTCAGCGCCGTGTACTGTTGGCTGAAGCCTATCGCGAAGCTGAAGAAACCCGTGGTGATGGTGACGCCCAGGCGGCAGCCATCTACGCCAAGGCCTACACCCAGGACGCCGATTTCTATGCGTTCTACCGTAGCCTGCAGGCTTACCGCGAAAGCTTCTCCAGCAAGAGCGACGTGCTGGTCCTGGACCCGAAGAACGAGTTCTTCCGCTTCCTGGACAAGAGCAAGCCCTGATGATTTGACCCCTGATCGGACAAGGAGGCCCCCCGCCTGGCAGCTAAAACACCAGTCGGGGTGCATCCTGAATGAAAAGGGGTGTATGATGCGGCAGCCGGGAAATTTCCCGGCTTTTTTGCGTCTGCAAGGTTGATTGGCCAAAGGCCAGTTGACGGATTGGTCAGCTCGCAAGGCAATTCGAGGGTATTGGCTACGGTGGTTGCGCTGGGATCAGTGCTGCCCGCTGCTGTGCGCCAATGCCTGCTTCACTGACGGCTCGCCACAGGCAGGCCGCCCGGACCAGAGGGGAAATGGCGTAATGGCAACGGTAGACCGCTGGCTGCTGCCAGATGGCATCGAGGAAGTACTGCCACCTGAGGCTGCGCGCATCGAGATCGCGCGTCGGCAGGTGTTGGACCTGTTCCAGAGTTGGGGCTACGAACTGGTCGTCACCCCGCATATCGAGTACCTGGAGTCGCTGTTGACCGGCGCCGGCCAGGACCTGGATCAGCGCACCTTCAAGGTGGTCGACCCGCAGTCCGGTCGCCTGATGGGCTTCCGCGCCGACTTCACTCCGCAGGTGGCGCGTATCGACGCCCATACCCTGCGTCGCGAAGGCCCGAGCCGCCTGTGCTATGCCGGCAGCGTGCTGCATGCCCAGCCGCGTGCCCTGTCCACCTCGCGTAGCCCGATTCAGCTGGGCGCCGAGCTGTACGGCGACGCCAGCCCCACCAGCGATGTCGAAGTCATCAGCCTGATGCTTGCCACGCTGCAACTGGCCGACGTGCCGGATGTGCACATGGACCTGGGCCACGTCGGTATCTACCGCGGCCTGGCCCGTGCCGCCGGCCTGTCCGGCGCGGTCGAGCAGCAGCTGTTCGACGCCCTGCAGCGCAAGGCTGTCGATGAAGTGCAGGCGTTGACCGCCGATCTGCCTAAAGACCTCGGCAACATGCTGCGTGCCCTGGTCGAGCTGTGCGGTGGCCGCGAAGTGCTGAACGAAGCTCGCGTGCGCCTGGGCCGTGCCCCGGCCAGCGTGCTGGCGGCCCTGGACGACCTGCTGGCGATCGCCGATCGCCTGGCGTCGCGTTACCCGGACTTGCCGCTGTACTTCGACCTCGGCGAGCTGCGCGGTTACAACTATCACACCGGCGTGGTGTTCGCGGTGTTCGTGCCTGGCGAAGGTCAATCGATCGCCCAGGGCGGCCGTTACGACGACATCGGCGCCGACTTTGGCCGGGCGCGCCCGGCCACCGGTTTCTCCACGGATTTGAAGACCCTGGTCACACTGGGGCGAGCGGAGGTCGTATTGCCAACTGGCGGCATCTGGATGCCCGACAGTGGCGACGCGGCCCTCTGGCAGCAGGTCTGCCAGTTGCGCAACGAGGGCCAGCGTGTGGTCCAGGCTCTGCCTGGCCAGCCGTTGAGTGCTGCTCTCGAGGCGGATTGTGATCGGCAATTGATTCAGCAAGACGGGCGCTGGCAGGTACTGCCGCTGACCCAATGAGTTTCTGCGTCGGCAGTTGGCCGGCAACCAAGTTTGCGTGAATGAGGACAAGTGTAATGGGTAAGAATGTCGTCGTCCTGGGCACCCAGTGGGGTGATGAGGGCAAAGGCAAGATCGTCGATCTGCTGACCGAACATGCTGCCGCTGTAGTGCGCTACCAAGGCGGTCACAACGCGGGCCACACCCTGGTGATCAACGGTGAGAAAACCGTTCTGCACCTGATTCCGTCCGGCATCCTGCGTGAAGGCGTACAGTGCCTGATCGGCAACGGCGTGGTCGTTGCTCCCGATGCCCTGATGCGTGAAATCACCAAGCTGGAAGAGAAAGGCGTGCCAGTGCGCGAGCGCCTGCGCATCAGCCCGGCTGCCCCGCTGATTCTGTCGTACCACGTTGCCCTGGACCAGGCCCGCGAGAAAGCCCGTGGCGAAGCCAAGATCGGCACCACCGGTCGCGGTATCGGCCCAGCGTACGAAGACAAAGTCGCCCGTCGCGGCCTGCGCGTCGGTGACCTGTTCCACCGCGAGCGTTTCGCCGCCAAGCTCGGTGAGCTGCTGGACTACCACAACTTCCAGCTGGTGAACTATTACAAAGAGCCGGCCATCGACTTCCAGCAGACCCTGGACGAGTGCATGGCCTACGCAGAACAGCTCAAGCCGATGATGCTCGACGTCACCGCCGAGCTGCACAACCTGCGCCGCGCCGGCAAGGACATCATGTTCGAAGGCGCCCAAGGCTCGCTGCTGGACATCGACCACGGTACCTACCCGTACGTCACCAGCTCCAACACCACCGCTGGCGGCATCTCCACCGGTTCCGGCGTTGGCCCGATGTACCTGGACTACATCCTGGGTATCACCAAGGCCTACACCACTCGTGTCGGGTCCGGTCCGTTCCCGACCGAACTGTTCGATGAAACCGGCGCTACCCTGGCCAAGCGTGGCCACGAGTTCGGTTCCACCACTGGCCGTGCCCGTCGTTGCGGTTGGTTCGATGCCGTCATCCTGCGTCGCGCCATCGACGTCAACAGCATCTCGGGCATCTGCCTGACCAAGCTGGACGTACTGGACGGCCTGGAAACCATCAACATCTGCGTTGGCTACAAGAACGAGAACGGTGCCGTCATCGACGCGCCTTCCGATGCCGACAGCTACATCGGCCTGGAGCCGGTGTACGAAGAGATGCCAGGTTGGAGCGAGTCGACCCTGGGCGCCAAGACCCTGGAAGAACTGCCAGCCAATGCGCGTGCCTACATCACTCGCATCGAGCAGCTGATCGGCGCGCCGATCGACATCATCTCCACCGGCCCGGACCGCAACGAGACCATCGTTCTGCGTCACCCGTTCGCCTGATCTGCCCTCCAGGCTGATCTGACGCCGCGGTCCTGAAAAGGATCGCGGCGTTTTCATTTGTGGGGTATGCCTGTACCGACGCTATCGCCGGCAAGCCGGCTCCCACAGGTAAAGCACTGGCATGTGTGTGGGAGCCGGCTTGCCGGCGATGGCGTCGGTACAGTTGCCACACATCTTGGCGTTTATCCCTGCTGCCCACGGCACAACCCTTGCTGTAAGAAGATTCTGTAGATGCCATCAAAATAATGGCGCCAGAAAGCACGAGGGTTACAACGTGTCTGCCATCCTCTCACTGTTACGAAGCCGCCTCTTGCGGCCTGTGTTTGTTGCGCTTGGTATCGCTCTTTTGGTGCAGGTACTGGTTGCTGTTGCGCTTACCCGGAGCACCGTTACAGCTCTGGAGGCCGACCTTGGGGAGCGCCTTGGCGCTGACAGTCGCAAATTGGCCACCGAGCTTGAACAGGCAGGTCAGGACGTTCGATCCGGTCTTGAAAGCCTCTCCAGCAGCACCCGTCAGCGCCTGAGCGCCGGGTTGTCCGAACGCCTGCAAAGCGAGCAGCAACAGCTGCGCGCCACGCTGGAAAAAAACCTCAAGGACTCTGCCAACGATATGGCCGAACTGTTGGCCTCGGTGGCGCCGCGTGCCATCTGGGACAACGACGTGCCGATGCTTTCAGATTTCGCTCGGCGTGCTCAGCGCAACCCCAACGTGCTGTTCGTGATCTACGACGACGCCCAGGGTCAGCACCTGACGCGCTACCTGAATCGTCAGAACCCCATCAACCAGGCCCTCATGGAGAAAGGGCAGGGCGAGCGCGCCTTGGATAAGGTGCTGGAGGCAGCCCGTCGCGACCCTTCGGTGTATTTCGTCGAGGCTTCGATCAGCCCCAATGGCGCGGAAATCGGCAAGGTGCTGATGGGGGTGTCCACGGCTGGCGTCGATCAGGAGCTCAAGGCCCTCGACCAGCGCTTTGCGGCGTTGATCGCCAGTGGTGAGCAGTTGGTGGGTGACAGCTTGGGTGCCGCTGCTGCCGACAGCGGCAAGACCTTGCGTGAGCGCCTGGAAACCGCGCAGAACAGCGCCACGGCCATGCAGGCCAACACCGCTCAGACCGTGCGTGATGCGGCCGCTGAGTTGCGCTGGCGTATCGGACTGGGGCTGGTACTGGTCGGACTGGGAGTGCTTTTGTTGGTGGCGTTGGTATTGGGCCGTCGTGTGCTGAGCAAGCTGCGCCTGCTGATCACCGCCCTCAATGACCTGGCGGCCGGGGAGGGCGATCTGACCAAGCGAGTCACCCTCGACAGTCGTGACGAGATTGGCGACATGGCCTCGGCAGTGAACCGCTTCGTCGACAAGTTGCAGCCCATCGTCCGTGAGGCCGGGGAAGTGGCGCAGCGTACGGGTGTGGAGATCGATGCCATGGCCCAGCGCAATGCAGGCGCCGATGCCGCCGCAGCCTTGCAGCGTGATGAGGTGGCGGCCAGCTTGCGTGACCTCTCCAGCATGGCTGACGAGGCCCAGGCGGAAAGCCACGCGATGCAGGCGGCGCTGCAGCAGGTGGTGGATATTCGCCAAGCCACCGACGAAAACAGCCGCACCTCTACGCAGCTGGCAGGGCTGATTGAGAACCTGGCAGGCCAGGTCGAGACCGGGTCTCAGGTGATCGAGCGCCTGGCCAAACAGAGCGAACAGATCGAGGTGGTGCTTACCGTCATTCATGGGATTGCCGAGCAGACCAACTTGCTGGCACTCAATGCCGCCATCGAAGCGGCGCGTGCGGGTGAAACCGGGCGTGGCTTCGCCGTGGTGGCTGATGAGGTGCGGGCACTGGCGAGCAAGACGCAAAGCTCCACGGGTGATATTCAGGCTCATATCGCCGCGCTGCAGAAGGGGGCCAAAGAGGCGGTGGCGACTATCAGTCAGGCAGGTATGAAGGCCAGCGAGGGCCTGCTGGTGCTGCGCGACAACGAGCGTCGCCAGCAGTCGGTGCAGGCGGCGGTGGAGCAAGTGCACGCCGCGATCGGTGTGGCTACCCGTGCAGCCGAGCAGCAGGCTCATGGTGCCCAGGCGGTGCGTGGGCGGGTGGAGAACATCCATGCCCAGGCTGAACGTTCTGCCGAGGTGGTGATGCAGACCACAGCCAGCAGCAAGGTGTTGGATGACCTGGCGACGCAGTTGCGGGCCAGTCTGGGGCAGTTCAGGGCCTGATTCTGGAATGTAGCCAGTGTGGGAGTGGCCTTGTATCGCGAATGGGCCGCTCCCACATGGACCGCGGCACTCTCTGGATCACTGCAATACCTGTGGGAGCCGGCTTGCCGGCGATTAGGCCGGTACTGGCAACACAGGACGATACCTCCCTCATTCAGGGTTTGCCCAGTCCCTGCGACTATGGCCAAGGCCTGATGGATGACGCCTATATGGGCATCAAACGCAGCATCTGAGGCCTGACAGCTCCTTACGCGATCAGGCTAACTTCATCGCCAATTTTGTAGGCCATTTCCCAAATTTGCCGGTATCGGCCATGTACCATTGTGGTGCCTGTCACATGGAACTAGTGTCAGGTGAGCCTGTAAGTCAAGCAGCGAGCCTGCCGTTTGCCTCCGGGAGTAAAATCATCGCGAAGGTGTCTGACCACCGTCGTTCTCAGTCCACTCATTACCAAGGAAAGGTAAGCATGGCTTTCGATGCTTATATTCAAATCGCGGAAATCACTGGCGAAGCGCTGGACGAGCAGTACACAAACTGGATCGAGATCATCGGTTACAAGTTCGGTGCCAACCAGAGCACCTCGGCTACTGCAAGCTCAGCAGGCGGCGCCTCTTCAGGCCGTACTACTCTTACCAACTTCACCTTCACCAAGTACCTGGACAGCGCCAGCTGCAAGCTGCTCGAAGCGAGCTGTGCCGGGCAGCACCTGAAGGAGGTGAAGCTAGTGGTGTGCCGGGCCGGCACTGAAAAACTCAAGTACTACGAAGTCGTTCTCGAAGAAGTGATCATCGCCGACTACGCCCAAAGCGCCAACGCTGGCGTACCGATGGAGGTGGTACAGCTGAACTACGGCCGCATCAAGACCACCTACACACGACAGAAGCGCCTTGATGGGAGCGCTGGCGGCAATGTGACTGGTGGTTGGGATCGGATCAACAACAAGAAGTATGCGTGAGGTACGGTCATGTCCGAGGCCCGCAGCTTCATTAATCCCACTTCGCAGAATTACGAGACACTCAAGAGCAACACGCCGATGAACGCCAATCAACGGATCAAGTTCGATGTGTTGAATGCGCACATCGTTAACACGGTGGTGTTCTCCGGTGAATTGGTGATCGTAGGTGATCCCAGTACCCCTTCCTGTACGAGTCATGAGGCCTTTCTCATGGCAAAAGCGATAAGCATCCACCACGACATCGAATTCAATGGTGGCGGCGTTGACGGGTTTCTGCTGGACAACTTCGAAATGCTACAGAGTTTGCTGGCTCACGCCTCAATGGGGGCAGGGGTGGCTACTGATGGCTGGGCGAAGCATCTGGAGGCGATCAAGAGGACGTTGGAGCAAATAGAGCAGTTACACCGAGAGTACATGAATAGCGGTACGCTTCGGGCGCGTGATGAGTTTTATGCCAAGCGGACAGCGCTGTTCGTACAATTGGATGAACAGTTGGGAGCGCTTGCTGCTTATGGTTCTGGATTACGAAAGCATGGGGCGATCAAGCGGATGTTGAACATATCGACCAAAAGTTATCTCCGGACGGGAGAAATATCCAGGTACGCTGAGAACATCACTGGCGTGGCGAGAGCTGCCAATCTAATTAAAAGAGGATTATATGTTGGGCTGGCGCTTGATGTAACTGCAACGGGGCTTTCGATTCACAAGGCTTGTACTACGGGTCGTGAGGAAGATTGCAGAAGAGCGAAATATGTAGAGACGAGTACGTTGGTAGGCGAGACGACGTTTGGTGGGTTGGGAGGTGCTGCGGGGGGATATGCGGCATCCGCTGCGTGTGTTGCGATTCTGGGTATACCAACCGGTGGTTCGGGTGCTATTGCTTGTGGTGTCGCTGGAGGTGTGCTCGGCGGGGAAATAGGGGGGATGGGCGGAGAGAGGGTTGGTGAAATTCTGTATGAGGTGGTGCCGTGATGGATGTCATTGAGGCCTCTATTTGGATTTTGTTGTTTTTGCTCGCGATCTTAGTCCTGGGGGCGTGGGTTTATGCGGCCTCAAGGTATGTCGAGCAAATCGAGGCCTGTTTTCCAAACAGTGACTTTGTCAAAGCCAACAAAAGCACATACTCCCATGCGGGGATGTTAGGAAAGATGATGCGGGTTGGATCGATTACGGTGATGTTATCCATGAATGGTATTTTTGTTCGCAAAGGCTTGGTGGATAGCTCGGATATCTCAAATTTTCCTGCTTCCGTCAGGCGAAACTTACTTATTCTCTGGTACTTTCATGTGACAGTGTTTGCGGGGGCTGCGGCGCTCTACCTCTGGGTGAAGTGCTTCGGGAGATAAAAAGATGTAACCCAGGCTGCGTGGCAGCCTGGATTTTTCACGCCTTGTTCAAATACATCCGCGTAGTCAGCAGATACACCGGCAACCCCGAAACCACGATCAACAACGCCGCATAAGGCGCTGCCGCCGCGAACTCAACGTTGGCGGTATGCGCCCACACCTCGGTGGCCAAGGTGGTCATGCCGGTCGGGCTGAGCAGCAGGGTGGCGGTCAGCTCCTTCATCGCATCCAGGAACACCAGGGCGAAGGCAGCCGCCATGGCCGGGAAGATGATCGGCAGGGTCACTCGGCAGAACGCGGTGAAGCTAGTTGCGCCCAGCGTGCGCGCAGCCTCTTCCAGTGTCGGCGAAGCCTTGTTCAGCGCGGTGCGCACCGGTGACTGGGCAAGTGGCAGGAACAGCAACGCATAAGCCAGCAGCAGTAGCGCAGTGGTCTGGTACAGCGCCGGCACATAGTGCAGGGCAAAGAACACCAGCGTCAGTGCAATCACCAGGCCTGGCAGGGCGTGCAGCAGATAAGGCAGCCGCTCGGCCCAGATCGCCAAGCGGCCTTTATAGCGCACCACCAGGAAGCTGATCGGCAGGGCCAGCAACACGCAGAATCCAGCGCCACCCAGCGACACCGACAGCGAGGTGAACAATGCCTTGCTGATAGCGGCCACCGGGAAGGCTGCCGAGGAACCGACACTCAGCCAGTAACCGAGCATGGCCAGCGGGATGCCGCTGCCCAAAATCGCCAGGCCCAGGCAGAACAGCTGCGCCACTGGCATCCAGCCACGCAGGCGTACCGGTTGTGCGCGGCGGGCAACACCCTGGCCGATACGCACATGACGCGCCTTGCCGCGCACCCGCAGCTCCAGCCAGAGCATCACCAGGCACAGGGCAAGCAGTACAGCCGACAGCATCGCCGCATTGGCGTTACTGAACTCCAGCTCGAATTGCTGGTAGATCGCCGTGGTGAAGGTCTGCAAGCCAAGGATCGACAGCGCA
This sequence comes from Pseudomonas sp. Teo4, assembly GCF_034387475.1. Taxonomy (NCBI): domain Bacteria; kingdom Pseudomonadati; phylum Pseudomonadota; class Gammaproteobacteria; order Pseudomonadales; family Pseudomonadaceae; genus Pseudomonas; species Pseudomonas sp. Teo4. The sequence goes on along the minus strand of NZ_JAXCIL010000002.1, from coordinate 440,209 downwards.
CCGAACTCCACCAGCATGTGCAGCGCAATCAGCAATGCGCCGCCCAGCATCGACGGCCACAGCAGCGGCAGGGTGACCTTGATGAATACGCCCCAGCGGCTGCAGCCCAGGGTGCGTGCAGACTCTTCAAGCGAGGTGTCGAGATTGCGCAGGGTCGCGGCCACCGGTAGGAACACCAGCGGGTACTTGGACAGGGCCATGACCATGATCGCCCCGCCCAAGCCCTCGAAGTCCGAACTCAGCGATACCCAAGTAAAGCTGCTGACGAACGAAGGCACGGCGAACGGCAGGCACAACACCACGCCCCATAGGCGACGCCCGGGTAGGTTGCTGCGTTCGAGCAGCCAAGCCAGGGCCAGGCCGAAGACCATGCACGTCAGGGTGACGCCCACCATGAGCATCATGGTGTTTTTCATCAGCCCCCAGACGAAGGGGCGCCACAACAGATGCAGCGCCTCGCGCCAACCGGCTTCCCAGGTCTTGATGGCAACGTACAGCAACGGCAGCAAACTCATCGCCACCAGAAACAATACAGGCAGCACCACCCAGATCGAGGGGCGCTTGCGGCGCGGTACGAAGCGTACCGACGCCGGTTCGGACAGGGCGGCAGTCATCAGAGCAGGCCGACCTCGCGTTCTAGCTCGATGGCTTCCTCGGCATTGCCCAGGTCGGCCGGCGAGATCTTTGGCGGGCGCAGGTCTTCGAACGGCTTCAGGCCGCGGTCGGAAACCATGCCCTTATGCAGTGGGTACTCAGCGGTGGTCTGGGTGATCACGCGCTGGCCTTCTTCACTGGCCATCCAGTTCAGCAGGGCCTGGGCTTCTTTAGGGTGCTTGCTGGCCTTGACCACAGCGGCGCCGGAGATGGTCACCAGGTTGCCGGCATCGCCATCGGCCAGGTAGTACAACTTCGAATCCAGCTTGCCGCGTTCGCGCTCAAGTGCGTACCAGTAGTAGTTGTTGACCAGCACGGCGGCGACTTCGCCTTTTTCCACGGCTTTCAGGGCGACCATGTTGTTGGTGTAGGTCTTGCCGAAGGCTTTCAGGCCGGTCAGCCATTCTTCGGTGGCATCGCGACCATGCATCTTGAGGATGGCCACGGCCTGTTCCTGGAAGGCGCCGCTGGTGGGTACATAGCCGACGCGACCTTCCCACTCGGGGTTGGCGAAGTCCATCACCGTGGTCGGCAGGTCTTTCTCGTCAATCTTCTTCGGGTTGTACACCACGATGCGCGTACGGGCGGTGATGCCCATCCAGGTGCCGTTGGCGCCTACATACTCCTTGGGCATCATGTTCTGGGTGGCGTCGTCGATCTTCGCCAGCAGGCCCAGCTCACCCAGGTTGTTCAGGGGTGGGGACTCTTCGGTGTAGATGATGTCGGCTGGCGAACGGTCGCCTTCCTCGATGACCTGGCTGGCCAGCTGGTTGCTGCTGCCCTTGCGGATGTTGATATGAATACCGGTCTTGGCCTCGTAGGCCTTGGCGATGGCTTCGCCGATTTCCTTGTGTTGACCGTTGTACATGGTCAACGTCACCGGTTCGTCTGCCATGGCGGCCGGAGCGCCAATCACCAGGCTCAGGACTGCGGCGGCCAGGGTGCGCATCAGCGGTTGCGGACGGATCGTCATGCGGGTACTTCCTCGCTTACGGCTACATATTTGGAAACAATGGTAAACGAAATCGTTTCTCAAGTGGCCGTGTGACGAGAAATTCATGGGCAGACTAAGGAAGGGGAGGGGCTGCGCTTGTTTGTGGGGCGGGAGTCTTGCTCGAAATCAAATGGCGTTCGTGATTTCTGTGGGAGCGGGTTTACCCGCGAAAGGTTTAGGGCTTCAGCGCCGCATTCGCGGGTAAACCCGCTCCCACAGGGGCTGCGAGAAGAAATCGCAGGCAAGAAAAAACCCACTAGCAAGCTAGTGGGTTTTTGTATGGTGCCCAGGAGAAGACTCGAACTTCCACGACCGTTAAGTCACTGATACCTGAAACCAGCGCGTCTACCAATTCCGCCACCTGGGCAAAGCTTTGCATCATCTGGTGAAGGCGACTATCGTTCACTTTCACACAGTAGTAACAGATCCTTGGTCATCTATTACTTGAAAATATTTGGTGCCCAGGAGAAGACTCGAACTTCCACGGCCGTTAAGCCACTGATACCTGAAACCAGCGCGTCTACCAATTCCGCCACCTGGGCACACATTCGAGATTACAAGATGCTTTACAGCGCCGTTCATCTCTACTACAACTTCGGGGTTGTCCGTCGTTGTGGTGCGCACTATACGGACGCTCTGGAGGGCTGTAAAGCCCCCAATCGAAAAAAAATTCAAAAAATTCAACTTGTTGATTCCGCAGGCCTATTACTGCGCTCTGGACACGCCGCTGGGGCTGTCCAAGGCTGACATTTCCGGTTTCAATACGCCTATGCCAGAATTCCTATCTATATACCCCAAGGTGAATCCCTTCTGATGGCCGATTGGCAATCCCTCGATCCCGAGGCCGCTCGCGAAGCGGAAAAATACGAAAACCCCATTCCCAGCCGTGAGCTGATCCTGCAGCGCCTTGCCGACCGTGGCGAACCGGCCGCGCGTGAGGAGCTGGCGGCCGAGTTCGGTCTTTATGAAGAAGACCAGATCGAAGCCCTGCGCCGCCGCCTGCGTGCCATGGAGCGCGATGGCCAGCTTATCTATACCCGGCGCGGCACCTATGCCCCGGTTGATAAGCTGGACCTGATCTGCGGTCGTGTCTCTGGCCACCGCGATGGTTTCGGCTTCCTTATTCCTGACGATGGCAGCGAAGACCTGTTCCTCAGCCCGTCGCAGATGCGCCTGGTGTTCGACGGTGACCGCGGCTTGGCCCGGGTTTCTGGTGTCGACCGCCGCGGCCGCCGCGAAGGCGTGCTGGTGGAAGTCATCTCCCGCGCTCATGAAACCGTGGTCGGTCGCTACTTCGAAGAAGGCGACATTGGCTACGTGACGCCTGACAACCCGAAGATCCAGCAGGAAGTGCTGGTCACCGCTGGTCGCAACGGTGGAGCCAAGATTGGCCAGTTCGTGGAGATCAAGATCACCCACTGGCCGACTCCACGCTTCCAGCCGCAAGGCGACGTGATCGAAGTGATCGGCAACTACATGGCGCCGGGCATGGAAATCGATGTGGCCCTGCGCAGCTACGACATTCCGCACGTCTGGCCCAAGGACGTGATCAAGGAAGCGCGCAAGTTCCGCTCGGAAGTCGAAGAGAAGGACAAGGAGAAGCGCGTCGACCTGCGCCATCTGCCGTTCGTCACCATCGACGGCGAAGACGCCCGCGACTTCGACGATGCGGTCTACTGCGAACCACTGGGCAAGCTGCGCCTGTTCTCCGGCGGCTGGCGTTTGTACGTGGCCATCGCCGACGTCTCCAGCTATGTGCGCCTGGGTTCGGCCCTGGACGTCGAGGCCCAGCAGCGCGGTAACTCGGTGTACTTCCCCGAGCGTGTGGTGCCGATGCTCCCCGAGGAGCTGTCCAACGGCCTGTGCTCGCTGAACCCGCACGTCGATCGCCTGGCCATGGTCTGCGAAATGACCATCAACAAGGCCGGCCAGATGGTCGACTACCAGTTCTATGAAGGCGTGATCCACTCCCACGCGCGTTTGACCTACAACAAGGTCAGCAGCATGCTCGAGCATGCCCGTACTCGCGAAGGCAAGGCGCTGCGCGAGGAGTACAAGGAAGTCCTGCCGGACCTGAAGAACCTGTACAACCTGTACAAGGTGCTGGTCGATGCCCGTCACACCCGTGGTGCGATCGACTTCGAGACCCAGGAAACCCGCATCATCTTCGGCGACCAGCGCAAGATCGCGGAAATTCGCCCAACCGTGCGCAACGATGCGCACAAGCTGATCGAAGAGTGCATGTTGGCCGCCAACGTGGCCACCGCCGAATTCCTGCAGAAACACGGCGTGCCAGCGCTGTATCGCGTACACGACGGTCCGCCGCCAGAGCGCCTGGAAAAGCTGCGTGCCTTCCTCGGTGAGCTGGGCCTGACCCTGCACAAGGGCAAGGACCCGTCGCCGAAGGACTACCAGGCCCTGCTGGCCAGCATCGCCGAGCGCCCGGACTTCCACCTGATCCAGACCGTGATGCTGCGCTCGCTGAGCCAGGCGGTGTACAGCACCGACAACAACGGCCACTTCGGGTTGAACTACGAGGCGTATACCCACTTCACCTCGCCGATCCGCCGTTACCCGGACTTGCTGGTGCACCGTGCCATCCGCAGCATCATCCGCTCCAAGGTCGATACCCCGCACGTCAAGCGTGCAGGCGCGATGAGCATTCCGAAGGCGCGTATCTACCCGTACGACGAGAACACGCTGGAGCAATTGGGCGAGCAGTGCTCGATGACCGAGCGCCGTGCCGACGAGGCCACTCGTGACGTGGTCAACTGGCTCAAGTGCGAGTACATGAAGGATCGCGTGGGCGAAACCTTCCCGGGCGTGATCACCGCCGTGACCGGTTTCGGCCTGTTCGTCGAACTGACCGACATCTACGTGGAAGGCCTGGTGCACGTCAGTGCGCTGCCGGGCGACTACTACCACTTCGACCCTGTGCACCATCGCCTGTCGGGCGAGCGCAGTGGCCGTAGCTTCCGCCTGGGCGACACCATCGAGGTCAAGGTGATGCGCGTCGACCTGGACGAGCGCAAGATCGACTTCGAAGTGTCCGAGCAGCAGCTCGCTGCCCCGGTTGGCAAGAAGGGCCGTGGTGCAGCTCCAGCCGCGGAAAAAACCGAGCAGCAGCCTGCGGTCGAAGCCAAGGCCACGCCCAAGCCGCGCAGCCGCAAGAGCGAAGCCGCCGAGGCGTACTTCCCGAAAGACGCTGTTCAGCGCAACGCCGAAGTGCGCAAGAGCCGCGAAATGAAAAAGGCGCTGATGAGCGAGGCCCGCAGCAGTGGCCACGCCAGCAGCAAGTCGGATAAGGGCAGCAAATCGTCCTCCGGCAAGCCGACCAAGCACCGTAAAGGCCCGTCCAAATCTGGCGCGCCACGTAAAGGCAAGAGCAAGTCATGAGTCAGCTGGAAAAAATCTACGGCGTGCACGCTGTGCAGGCGTTGCTGCAGCACCATCCGAAACGGGTCAAGCAGATCTGGCTGTCGGAAGGACGCAGCGAGCCACGTATCCAGGGCTTGCTGGCGCTGGCTGCAGAGAACCGGGTGCCGGTCGGTCAGGCCGAGCGCCGAGAGCTGGATGCCTGGGTCGAGGGTGTTCACCAGGGTGTGGTCGCTGAGGTCAGCCCGAGCCAGGTGTGGGGCGAACTGATGCTCGAGGAACTGCTCGAGCGTACTGAAACGCCGCCGCTGATCCTGGTGCTGGACGGCGTCACCGACCCGCACAACCTGGGTGCCTGCCTGCGCACCGCGGATGCCGCTGGTGCCACGGCTGTTGTGGTGCCCAAGGACAAGTCGGCGACCTTGACCCCGGTGGTGCGCAAGGTGGCGTGTGGCGCGGCGGAGGTGATTCCGCTGGTGGCCGTGACCAACCTGGCGCGTACCCTGGAGAAACTCCAGCAACGTGGCTTGTGGGTGGTCGGCACCGCTGGCGAGGCCGAGCAGGAAATCTACCAGCAAGACCTGACCGGTCCGCTGGTGATGATCATGGGCGCGGAAGGCAAGGGCATGCGCCGGTTGACCCGTGAGCACTGCGACTTCCTGGTGAAGCTTCCGATGGCCGGTAGCGTCAGTAGCCTGAACGTTTCGGTGGCGACCGGCGTCTGCCTGTTCGAGGCCGTTCGTCAGCGCCAGGCCAAGCGCTGAGCCATAGCCTGTAAGGGCCTCTTCGCGGGTAAACCCGCTCCCACAGGCGCACCGCAGCCTTTAAACCCTGTGGTGAACCTGTGGGAGCGGGTTTACCCGCGAATATGTTTCAGGCTGTTCAATTATTCGCCAATCACCTTGCTTGTACGCCCCGCCTTCTCTACAATTGCGCCCCTTGCCGAGCTGGCAGGCGCGCATGTGCCTCCCCTCCATGGCAAGACATACAGTGTCATTCACTCCTTGTCTGACCAGATTCGCTGGCAGACTACTAACCCGTAAGGAGCATTCATGCGTCATTACGAAATCATCTTCCTGGTTCACCCGGACCAGAGCGAGCAAGTCGGCGGCATGGTTGAGCGTTACACCAAGCTGATCGAAGAAGATGGTGGCAAGATCCACCGCCTGGAAGACTGGGGCCGTCGTCAACTGGCCTACGCAATCAACAATGTTCACAAGGCTCACTACGTGATGCTGAACGTTGAGTGCACCGGCAAGGCCCTGGCCGAGCTGGAAGACAACTTCCGCTACAACGATGCCGTTATCCGTAACCTGGTCATCCGTCGTGACGAAGCCGTAACCGGTCAGTCCGAGATGCTGAAGGCAGAAGAGAACCGCAGCGAGCGCCGTGAGCGTCGTGAACGTCCTGAGCATGCTGACTCCGCCGAAGGCGATGACAGCAATGACAGCGACAACAGCGATAACGCTGACGAGTAATCCACGGACCTTTTGAGGAGCCTATTACATGGCACGTTTCTTCCGTCGTCGTAAATTCTGCCGCTTCACTGCTGAAGACGTGAAAGAGATCGACTTCAAAGATCTCAACACCCTGAAAGCTTACGTATCCGAAACCGGCAAGATCGTTCCGAGCCGTATCACTGGTACCAAAGCTCGTTATCAGCGTCAGCTGGCTACCGCTATCAAGCGCGCCCGCTTCCTGGCCCTGCTGCCCTACACCGACAGCCACGGCCGCTGAGACCGGGTCGTCGACAAGTAGTAAGGGATAAGCATGCGGGCGTTAGCTGATTTCATCATGCGCGGTCGTGTGCAGGCCACCCTGGTGGTGGTCGCAAGTGCGGTATTGCCGCTGTTGTTCTGGTTGAGTGCCGCTGCCGGAAGCCTGGTGCTTCTGCGGCGCGGGTTCAAGGACGCTTCAACGGTCATCGCCTGGGGCCTTTTGCCCGCGGTGGCCATTTGGGTCTTCGGCGATCCAAGCACCTTGCTGGTGCTGTTGGGAACGCTGGGGCTGGCCGCCTTGTTGCGTGCCGGGCATTCCTGGAACCGGGTGTTGATGTCCAGTGTTGTGTTGGGGTTGGTCTACAGCCTCATCCTGGGCACGGTGCTGCGCGAAACCTTCGAGGTGCTGGCCAAGGCGCTTGTACAAGCCCTGCCGCAAATCGAAGGCAAGCCGGTGATTCCCGGTGAGCTGATCGGCCCTGTGCTGGTCGCTTCCACGGCGGTGATGTTGCAGTTGTTCAGCCTGCTGGCATTGATGCTGGCGCGTTATTGGCAAGCGGTGTTGTACAACCCTGGAGGCTTCGGTCGCGAATTTCGTGCCTTGAAGCTGCCACGAGGGGCCATGCTGGCCTTGTTAGCAGTGATGGTGTTGGGTCCGTTCATCGGCCCGCAGTTCATCGTCCTGGCTTCCGCATCCAGCCTGGTGCTCGTTCTGGCCGGCATCGCCTTGATGCACGGGCTGGTGGCGCAGGGCCGACTGGCCGGTTTCTGGCTGGTGGGCATGTACGTGACACTGCCGCTGATCATGCAGCTGATTTATCCGTTACTCGTGGTTTTGGCCATTGTCGACAGCCTGATTGATTTTCGCGGTCGCAAGTCCCCTCAGGGGGATGATTCCGCGAACGGTGAAGGTTAAAAGTTAAGAGGTTTTACCAAATGGAACTGATCCTGCTGGAAAAAGTCGCCAACCTGGGCAACCTGGGCGACAAAGTAAAAGTTAAGGCTGGTTACGGCCGTAACTTCCTGCTGCCATTCGGCAAGGCCACCGTTGCCAACGCCGCCAACCTGGCTGCGTTCGAAGAGCGCCGCGCCGAGCTGGAAAAAGCAGCTGCCGACAAGAAAACTTCGGCTGAAAGCCGTGCTGCCCAACTGGCCGAGCTGGAAGTGACCATCACTGCCACCGCTGGCGACGAAGGCAAGCTGTTCGGTTCGATCGGCACCCACGATATCGCTGACGCCCTGACCGCCTCCGGCGTTGAAGTGGCCAAAGCTGAAGTTCGTCTGCCGAACGGCACCATCCGTCAGGTTGGCGAATACGACGTAGCCGTGCACCTGCACAGCGACGTTGAAGCCACCGTACGTGTGGTCGTCGTAGCTGCCTAAGCTGCGCTGACTGGCTGGCTCCTTGTGAGTCAGCCGGTTAACATCGGGCACGGTCCTGTTTTCTACAGGCCGTGCCCTTTGTCTTTTTCATCCTCCAGAATTCTTTCGTGGCCATGAACGAGATCACCAATCCCGAACAGCTAGACCTGCAGACCGCAGCCCTCAAGGTGCCGCCGCATTCCATCGAGGCCGAACAGGCCGTGCTCGGTGGCTTGATGCTGGACAACAACGCCTGGGAGCGGGTGCTGGACCAAGTGTCGGACGGTGACTTCTACCGGCATGACCACCGCTTGATCTTCCGTGCCGTGCACAAGCTGGCAGACGCGAACCAGCCGTTCGACGTCGTCACCCTGCACGAGCAGCTGGACAAGGAAGGCTTGTCGACTCAGATCGGTGGCCTGGCCTACCTGGCTGAACTGGCCAAGAACACCCCGTCGGTGGCCAACATCAAGGCTTACGCCGCGATCATTCGCGAGCGGGCCACCCTTCGGCAGCTGATCAGCATCAGTACCGACATTGCCGATAACGCCTTCAACCCGCAGGGGCGCAACGCCGAGGAAATTCTCGACGACGCCGAGCGGCAGATCTTCCAGATCGCCGAGGCGCGGCCAAAGACCGGCGGCCCGGTGGGGGTCAACGAACTGTTGACCATGGCCATCGACCGGATCGACACGCTGTTCAACTCCGACAGCGATATCACCGGTGTATCGACCGGCTTTACCGACCTGGACGAGAAAACCAGCGGCCTGCAAGCGGCTGACTTGATCATCGTCGCCGGTCGTCCGTCGATGGGTAAGACCACCTTCGCCATGAACTTGGTGGAGAACGCCGTATTGCGTACCGACAAGGCGGTGCTGGTGTTCTCCCTCGAGATGCCAGGTGAATCGCTGATCATGCGTATGCTCTCGTCCCTGGGCCGTATCGATCAGACCAAGGTGCGTTCCGGTCAGCTGGACGACGATGACTGGCCGCGCCTGACCTCAGCGGTCAACTTGCTCAACGACCGCAAGCTGTTCATCGACGATACCGCGGGCATCAGCCCGTCTGAGATGCGTGCGCGTACCCGCCGTCTGGCGCGTGAGCATGGTGAAATTGCCATGATCATGGTCGACTACCTGCAGCTGATGCAGATTCCGGGTTCGGCCGGCGATAACCGGACCAACGAAATTTCCGAAATCTCCCGCTCGCTCAAGGCCCTGGCCAAAGAGTTCAACTGCCCGGTCATCGCCCTGTCGCAGCTCAACCGCTCCCTGGAGCAGCGCCCGAACAAACGCCCGGTGAACTCCGACTTGCGTGAATCGGGTGCGATCGAGCAGGACGCCGACGTGATCATGTTCGTGTACCGCGACGAGGTGTACCACCCTGAAACCGAGCACAAGGGCGTGGCTGAAATCATCATCGGTAAGCAGCGTAACGGCCCCATCGGCTTCGTACGCCTGGCGTTCATCGGCAAGTACACCCGTTTCGAGAACCTCGCGCCGGGTATGTACAACTTCGACGACGACGAATAAGCCACCGGCCTCATCGCCGGCAAGCCGGCTCCCACAGAATTACCACTGTCCTGAGAGCTGTGGTGGCCTTGTGGGAGCCGGCTTGCCGGCGATGAGGCCAGTACAGGCACCCCATGAATCCGACAACCACCGTCGGATTTGGTCAAAATTTGTGCTATATTCCGCGCCCGCGATTTCCCTGCACACCAGAACCGGTCACTGACATGCAAGCAGCCAAACCACTCTACGACTATCCAAAGTACTGGGCCGAATGCTTCGGGCCAGCGCCTTTCCTGCCGATGAGCAGGGAGGAGATGGATCAGCTCGGCTGGGATTCCTGCGACATCATCATCGTGACCGGTGATGCCTACGTCGATCACGCATCGTTCGGCATGGCCATCATCGGCCGTCTGCTGGAGGCCCAGGGCTTCCGCGTGGGCATCATTGCCCAGCCGAACTGGCAGTCGAAAGACGACTTCATGAAGCTCGGCGAGCCGAACCTGTTCTTCGGGGTAGCGGCGGGCAACATGGACTCGATGATCAACCGCTACACCGCGGACAAGAAGATCCGTTCCGACGACGCCTACACCCCGGGTGGCCTGGCCGGTAAGCGTCCGGACCGCGCAAGCCTGGTGTACAGCCAGCGTTGCAAGGAAGCCTACAAGCACGTGCCGATCGTGCTTGGTGGCATCGAGGCCTCGCTGCGCCGCATCGCCCACTACGACTACTGGCAGGACAAGGTTCGCCACTCGATCCTGATCGACGCCAGCGCCGACATCCTGCTGTACGGCAACGCCGAGCGTGCCATCGTCGAGGTGGCCCAACGCCTGTCCCAGGGTGAAAGCATCGAGAGCATCACCGACGTTCGCGGTACCGCGTTCGTACGCCGTGACACGCCAGAGGGCTGGTACGAGATCGACTCCACGCGCATTGACCGCCCAGGCCGCGTCGACAAGATCATCAACCCGTATGTGAACACCCAGGACACCCAGGCCTGTGCCATCGAGCAGGCCAAGGGCGAGCAGGAAGACCCGAACGAAGCCAAGGTCGTTCAGCTGCTCGACAGCCCGAGCATAACCCGTGAGAAGTCGGTCATTCGCCTGCCGTCGTTCGAAAAGGTGCGTAACGACCCGGTGCTCTATGCCCACGCCAACCGCGTGCTGCACCTGGAAACCAACCCAGGCAACGCCCGGGCTCTGGTGCAGAAGCATGGCGAAGTGGATGTGTGGTTCAACCCGCCACCCATTCCCATGACCACCGAGGAAATGGACTACGTGTTCGGCATGCCGTACGCCCGTATTCCGCATCCGGCCTATGGCAAGGAGCGTATCCCGGCCTACGAGATGATTCGTTTCTCGGTGAACATCATGCGTGGCTGTTTCGGTGGCTGCACTTTCTGCTCGATCACCGAGCACGAAGGCCGCATCATCCAGAACCGCTCGCACGAGTCGATCCTCAACGAAATCGAGGAAATGCGCGACAAGGTTCCGGGCTTTACCGGCGTGGTCTCCGACCTCGGCGGGCCGACCGCCAACATGTACCGCATCGCGTGCAAGAGCCACGATATCGAGAAGCACTGCCGCAAGCCGTCGTGCGTGTTCCCGGGCATCTGCGAGAACCTCAACACCGACCATAGCTCGCTGATCGAGTTGTACCGCAAGGCACGTGCCTTGCCGGGTGTGAAGAAGATCCTGATCGCTTCGGGTCTGCGTTACGACCTGGCTGTCGAGTCGCCGGAGTACGTCAAGGAACTGGTCACCCACCACGTGGGCGGCTACCTGAAGATTGCCCCGGAGCACACCGAGCGTGGCCCGCTGGACAAGATGATGAAGCCGGGTATCGGTACCTACGACCGCTTCAAGCGCATGTTCGAGAAGTTCTCGAAAGAGGCGGGCAAGGAGCAGTACCTGATTCCGTACTTCATCGCGGCGCACCCTGGCACCACCGATGAAGACATGATGAACCTGGCCCTGTGGCTCAAGGGCAACGGCTTCCGTGCCGACCAGGTGCAGGCGTTCTACCCATCGCCGATGGCCTCGGCCACGGCCATGTACCACTCGGGCAAGAACCCGCTGCGCAAGGTGACCTACAAGAGCGAAGGGGTGGAGATCGTCAAGAGCGAGGAACAGCGCCGGCTGCACAAGGCGTTCCTGCGCTACCACGACCCGAAGGGTTGGCCGATGCTGCGTGAGGCGCTGGAGCGCATGGGCCGCGCCGACCTGATCGGCCCGGGCAAGCATCAGCTGATTCCGCTGCACCAGCCGCAGACCGACACCTACCAGAGTGCCCGTCGCAAGAACTCGACCCCGGCCGGCAGCCACAAGGTGGGCAAGGACCAGAAGATCCTCACCCAGCACACTGGCCTGCCACCGCGTGCCAGCGATGGCAGCAAACCGTGGGACAAGCGCGAGAAGGCCAAGGCCGAGGCGTTTGCGCGCAATCAGCAGGCGGCGAAAGAGCGTAAGGAAGCGGCCAAGGGCGGCAAGGGCAAGAAGCCGCGTCAGCCCGTCATCCCGCGCTGATCTGGCAGGCTGAACAGAGAGCCCTGTGGGAGCGGGTTTACCCGCGAATAAGTCGGTGAATCCACCATCGCATTCGCGGGTAAACCCGCTCCCACAGGCATGGTTACGGCTTCAAATTTTCAGTCAGGCTTCTTGTCGACCCACTTGGGCAGCACTGGCGAGACGAACCTGTCCATCCCGTCCAGCAGCTCATCCGGCTGCTCACCCAGCAGCAACATCGCCCGATGCTGCGGCCGCACAAAGCCTTCCTCGACGATATGGTCGAGGAACCCGCCCAGCTTTTCATAGAAACCATTCACATCGAGCAGCCCCAGCGGCTTGGCGTGATAGCCCAGCTGCCCCCAGGTCCACACCTCGAACAGTTCCTCCAGCGTCCCCAGGCCGCCCGGCAGCGCGATGAAGGCGTCGCTCAGTTCGGCCATGCGTGCCTTGCGTGCGTGCATGCCGTCGACCACTTCCAGGCGGGTCAGTTTCTTGTGGCCGATTTCGGCATTCATCAGGCTTTCGGGAATGATCCCGATCACTTCACCGCCAGCAGCCATCGCCGCGTCGGCCACGGTGCCCATCAAACCGACCGCGCCGCCGCCATACACCAGAGTCAGGCCGCGCCGGGCAATGGCCTGGCCGAGGGCGACGGCGGCCTCACTGTAGGCAGGGTTGGCGCCGATGCTGGCACCACAGAAGACACAAACGGAACGTACAGGCATGGCTCATCTCCAGTCGCATTGCGTGACAGGGTACGGCGCATGCCTGCTGGTTCCAAGGGCGGTTTTACTCGGGACGGGCGAATTCGCAGATCGCACCACTGGCGCCGTGGGCATATGCAGCGAGCAGGCTGTTCATCAGGCTTCCAAGGGACATTTCGATCAACTCCTAAATGAGAGGTTGTCCCATCGTCTACTAAAAGGGCATGATGTGCTCTTAGATTGGTTGTATACAATCGATCGAACAATTCTACTGGCTGGCCACTTGACACCCCCTTGATTCATATCAGGCGGGGGCTTTACGGTTTCAGGCAGTCTCGCAATTGATAAAACCCTGCCAAGGAGATTCATGATGTTTGCGAAAGCTGTAGCGGTATCCCTGCTGACCCTCGCCAGCGCCTCTGTCTTCGCAGCCGAGTGCTCGGTGACTGTCGACTCGACCGACCAGATGTCCTACACCAGCAAGGAATTCACCGTCGACAAGAGCTGCAAGGAATTCACCGTCAAACTGACCCACTCCGGCAACCTGCCGAAGAACGTCATGGGCCACAACCTGGTGATCAGCAAGACTGCCGACATGCAGGGCATTGCCACCGAAGGCATGGCCAAAGGCCTGGATAACGATTACATCAACGCCGCCAACGCCGGGATCATCGCCCACACCAAGATGATTGGCGCGCCGGAAAAAGCAACCGAAGTGAAGTTCGATACTTCCAAGCTGGAAGCCGGTGGTGACTACAGCTTCTTCTGCACCTTCCCAGGCCACATCTCGATGATGAAAGGCAAGGTCATCGTCAAGTAATCAGCGACTGACGCAGTACCCTGTGGGAGCGGGTTTACCCGCGAAGGCGATGGTGGATTCACCGACGCCTTCGCGGGTAAACCCGCTCCCACAGGTCTTTTTACAGCTTGATCAAGGAGCGAACGGCAGTTCGCGCTTATGCTGGGTCTTGCGGTAGGTGTTCACGATGATGTCGAACGCTTCCTGATCGACCGGCAGCCCATGCAGGAATGCATCGATCTGCTGGTACGTCACGCCGTGTGACGCCTCGTCCGGCTTGCCTGGAGCCAGGTCTTCAAGATCGGCAGTTGGTACTTTCTCCACCAGCGACTCCGGTGCACCAAAGCTACGGGCAATCGCCCGCACCTGGTTTTTCACCAGCCCGCTCAACGGCGCCAGGTCGCACGCGCCATCACCGAACTTGGTAAAGAAGCCCATCACCGCTTCGGCAGCGTGGTCGGTGCCAATCACCAAGCCTGCGCGGGCGCCAGCGATGGTGTACTGGGCCACCATGCGCATACGGGCCTTGGTGTTACCCACCACGAAGTCCACCAGGGTTGGCGAGCCGCCTTCCAGCGCTTTTACTTCACTCGCCAGGGCACGTACCGCCGGAGCGATATCCACGGTGTGCACTTCGTCGGCCTTGATCACGTCCAGGCAGGCCTGGGCGTCATGTTCGTCGTGCTGCACTTGGTAGGGCAGGCGAACGGCGATGAAGGTGTAGGCCTTATCGCCGGTTTCGGCACGCAGTTCGTTGACGGCACGCTGGGCGAGCAGGGCGGCAGTCATCGAGTCGACGCCGCCGCTGATGCCCAGCACCAGGGTCTTGAGCCGGGCGTTGGCCAGGCAATCCTTGATGAAGGCCACGCGCCGGGCTACCTCTGCATCGAGTGCGGCGGCGTCGGCGAACGGCGGCTGTACCTTGAGCGCCTGGGCAATCTCTTGCTGGACGGCTTGCATGGGTTACTCCTTGCTGGGGACTTTGAATACGTGGCGCATGTAGGCGACGAAGTTTTCGTCGCGGCACTGGGTCTTGGCAGCCTCGTCGGAAATCTTGGCCACCGGCGAGCCGTTGCAGTCGGTCATTTTAAGCACGATGTTCATCGGCGCCACCCCGGGAATGTCACAGGTCAGGTTGGTGCCTATGCCGAAGCTGACGTTGATGCGACCGCGCAGGGCCCGGAAGATCTCCAGCGAACGGGTCAGGTTCAGGCCATCAGAGAACACCAGGGTCTTGGTCATGGGGTCGATACCCAGCTTCTGGTAATGGGCGATGGCTTTCTCTGCCCACGCCACCGGTTCTCCCGAGTCATGGCGCAGGCCATCGAACAGCTTGGCGAAGTACAGGTCGAAATCGCTCAGGAATGCATCCATGGTGATGCAGTCGGTCAGGGCGATGCCGAGCAGGCCGCGGTACTCACGGACCCAGCAGTCAAGGGCGGCGCTTTGGCTGTCGATCAGCCGTGGCCCCAACTGCTGGTGGGCCATGATCCACTCATGGGCCATGGTCCCGAGAGGTTTGACATCCAGTTTCCATGCCAGGTCGACGTTGCTGGTGCCGACGAAACGGGCGGGGAAATCGTCGCGCAACACGCGTACCACTTCTTCCTGCACGCGGCTCGAAAAGCGCCGACGCGTGCCGAAGTCAGCCACCTGCAGTTCGGCCAGTTCATCGTCGCTGGCGTGGGCGCGCAGCCAGTCGAACTTGCGGTGCAACTGGTCGCGTGCCTCGGAAAGGCGCATACGAGGGTGCAAGTGACGGTTGCGCACTTCACTGATGATGGCCAGCAGGGGGACTTCGAAGAGGATCACATGTAGCCAGGGGCCACGCAGGCGCAGGCACAGCTGGTTGTTTTCGATACCCAGATGCACGTAGCGCAGGTTGAAGCGAAACAGCCCGAGAAAACGCAGGAAGTCCGGCTTGAGAAAACTGATGCGTTCGAGGAAGCCGAGCTGGCCTTCGTCCAGGGTCAGGTCGCCGAGCAGTTCGATCTGGTTGCGGATCTCGCCTAGATAGGGGCGAAGGTCTTCGCCGTTGCGGCAGCGGAACTCCCATTCCACATCGGCGTCCGGGTAGTTGTGCAGCACGCCCTGCATCATGGTGAGCTTGTAGAAGTCGGTGTCGAGCAGGTTGTGCACGATGCGCTCGGCGAATGCGCTCTCGCTCATCAAAGGGGCTCCAAAAGCAGCGAATGGCGGACATTGTGCCAGCCTTTTTGCTGTTGATGTGTCTGTGCCGGCCCTATCGCCGGCAAGCCGGCTCCCACAGGTAGGGCGCGCACTGGCCCAGGGTGGGAGCGGGTTTACCCGCGAAGAGTCCGGTACAGGCAAAACAGGTGTTTTTTCGTGCACGAGCTAGCCTTGAAACGGTGCCGCCTGTAGCAGTTGCGCACCAGTGGTGTGCACTTCGGTGACGTCTGCTGTTACAGGCTGGTTGCACGTAAACACTTGCCAAGGTTGCAATGATGGCACTCGACGGTTGCTCCTTGTCTGTACGTGTGGTGGCGCCCGCCGCGCGGCAGACGGTTGCACGCTCAATAAAGAAAAGGCCGTCGGTCGCCTGGGGGCGACCTTTGCAGTGTGTTTTCCCGGATCACATGACCAATGGCACGGCCCTTGCTCCAAGTACAGGGCTGAGAAGTTGTAGTGCCAACCAAAAAAACTCTAGGAGCACCACCTCATGTCGCAGACGTTTTACAAGAAAGGTTTCCTGGCTCTGGCCGTAGCTACGGCACTGGGTGTTTCTTCGTATGTTCAGGCCGACGTCAAGATCGGCGTCGCGGGCCCCATGACCGGGGCCAACGCAGCGTTTGGCGAGCAGTACATGAAAGGTGCGCAGGCAGCGGCCGACAAGATCAACGCCGCTGGCGGCGTCAACGGCGAGAAGATCGTCCTGGTCAAGGGCGATGACGCTTGCGAGCCGAAGCAGGCCGTGGCCGTGGCTAACCGCCTGGTCGATCAGGACAAGGTGATCGGCGTGGTCGGCCACTTCTGTTCCTCCAACACCATTCCTGCCTCCGAGGTATACGACGAGGCCGGCGTGATCGCCATCACCCCAGGCTCCACCAACCCGCAGGTCACCGAGCGTGGCCTGAGCGCGATGTTCCGCATGTGCGGCCGTGACGACCAGCAGGGTATCGTCGCCGGCAACTACATCGTTGATGTGCTCAAGGGCAAGAAAGTGGTCGTGCTGCACGACAAGGACACTTACGGCCAGGGCCTGGCAGACGCGACCAAGGCGCAGCTGATCAAGCGTGGCGTCACGCCGGTGCTGTACGAAGGCCTGACCCGCGGCGAGAAAGACTTCAGCGCGGTGGTTACCAAGATCCGTGCCGCTGGCGCCGACGTCGTCTATTTCGGCGGCCTGCACCCGGAAGCCGGCCCACTGGTGCGTCAGCTGCGTGAGCAGGGCCTGAAGGACGTAGCCTTCATGTCCGATGACGGCATCGTCACCGACGAACTGGTATCCACTGCCGGTGGCGCGCAATACACCAATGGCGTGTACATGACCTTCGGCGCCGACCCACGCCTGCTGCCAGACAGCAAGACCGTGGTGGAAGAGTTCCGCAAGGCCGGTACCGAGCCTGAAGGTTACACCCTGTATGCCTACGCCTCGCTCCAGGCACTGGCTGCCGCGTTCAACGGCGCCAAGTCGAACAAGGGCGAAGACGCGGCCAAGTGGCTCAAGGCCAACACGGTCAAGACCGTCATGGGCGAGAAGAAGTGGGACACCAAGGGCGACCTGACCGTCTCCGACTACGTGGTCTACCAGTGGGATGCCAACGGCAAGTACCACCAGCTGGACAAACAAAAATAATAACGGTTAGGCCCGGGCGTGAACCGCCTGGGCCATAGCCCCGCGGTACCTGTCTTTATCCGTAGATCTGCACAGTTCTGCGCTGCGAGGGCCGCTTTATCCGAGGCCCGCCGTGGTCGGCGCTCGTGCAATCTCAATCAGGTGAGATTGCGTTATGGATGGTATTTTCCTGCAGCAACTGGTCAACGGCCTGACCCTAGGGTCGGTCTATGGCCTGATCGCCATCGGCTACACAATGGTCTATGGCATTATCGGCATGATCAACTTCGCGCACGGCGAGGTGTACATGATTTCCGCGTACCTCGCGGCGATCAGCCTGGCATTGCTGGCATACTTCGGTATCGAGTCGTTCCCCCTGCTGATGCTGGGCACCTTGTTGTTCACCATCGTCGTCACAGGCGTCTACGGCTTCACCATCGAGCGCATCGCCTACAAACCCCTGCGCAACTCCACCCGCCTGGCACCGCTGATCAGTGCCATCGGCATCTCGCTGATCCTGCAGAACTACGCGCAGATCAGCCAGGGCGCCCGCCAGCAAGGCGTGCCGACCCTGCTTGAGGGTGCCATGCGCGTCGAAGTCGGCACCGGCTTCGTGCAACTGACCTACACCAAAATCTTCATTCTGGTTGCCGCCTTCGTCGGCATGGGCCTGCTCACCTACGTGATCAAGTACACCAAGCTTGGCCGTATGTGCCGCGCCACCCAGCAAGACCGCAAGATGGCGTCGATCCTGGGCATCAACACCGACCGGGTGATTTCCTACGTATTCGTCATCGGTGCGGTGATGGCCGCCCTGGCGGGCGTGCTGATCACCATGAACTACGGCACCTTCGACTTCTATGCCGGCTTCATCATCGGGATCAAGGCGTTCACCGCTGCGGTACTCGGCGGCATCGGCTCGCTCCCCGGCGCCATGCTGGGCGGGATCATCCTGGGCATTTCCGAGTCGCTGTTCTCTGGCCTGATCAACTCCGACTACAAGGATGTGTTCAGCTTCTCGCTGCTGGTGATGATCCTTATCTTCCGCCCACAAGGCCTGCTGGGTCGCCCGCTCGTGGCTAAGGTGTGAACATGTCCGCTGCCAATACTGCCCCTGTTACGCAAAAAGGTTTCGACCTTAAACGCAGCCTGCTGGAGACCATCGTCGCCGGTCTGCTGGCACTTATTGTCTTTGGTCCGGTCGTCGGTGTGGTGCTCGACGGCTACAGCTTCAATGCCGAGCCGCGGCGCGTTGCCTGGCTGGTCGGCGGAGTGATGCTGGGGCGTTTCCTGCTCAGCCTGTACCTGCAGACCGCCGTTGGCACTCGCATGCTGCAAGGCTTCGAAAGCGGTGGCTCGGGCGTGCATGTCAACGCGCCGGACTACAAGTCGCGCCTGCGCTACATCATTCCGGCGCTGGTGGTGATTGCCATCATCTTCCCGGTGTTTGCCAACAAGTACCTGCTGACGGTGGTCATCCTCGGCCTGATCTACGTGCTGCTAGGCCTGGGCCTGAACATCGTGGTCGGTCTGGCGGGCCTGCTCGACCTGGGCTACGTGGCGTTCTATGCCATCGGCGCCTACGGCCTGGCATTGGGCTACCAGTACCTCGGGCTGGGCTTCTGGAGCGTGCTGCCGCTGGCGGCCATCGCCGCGGCGTTGGCGGGGTGCATACTCGGATTCCCGGTGTTACGCATGCACGGTGACTACCTGGCGATCGTGACCCTGGGCTTCGGCGAGATCATTCGCCTGGTGCTGAACAACTGGCTGTCGTTCACCGGTGGCCCGAACGGCATGCCGGCACCGTCGCCGACTTTCTTCGGCCTGGAGTTCGGCCGTCGGGCCAAGGATGGCGGGGTGCCTATCCACGAGTTCTTCGGCTTCGAATACAACGCCAACCTCAAGTTCGTGTTCATCTACGCCGTGCTGTTCCTGGTGGTGTTGGCTGTGCTGTACATCAAGCATCGCCTGACCCGCATGCCGGTCGGGCGTGCCTGGGAAGCGCTGCGCGAAGACGAAATCGCCTGCCGTTCGATGGGCCTGAACCACGTGCTGGTCAAACTCTCGGCATTCACCCTCGGGGCTTCCACCGCCGGCCTGGCCGGGGTGTTCTTCGCCACTTACCAAGGCTTCGTCAACCCGTCTTCGTTCACCTTCTTCGAGTCGGCTCTGATTCTCGCCATCGTCGTACTCGGCGGTATGGGTTCGACCGTGGGTGTGGTGATCGCGGCGTTCGTGCTCACGGTGGCGCCAGAACTGCTGCGCAGCTTCTCCGAGTACCGGGTGCTGCTGTTTGGCGTGCTGATGGTGTTGATGATGATCTGGCGACCGCGTGGGCTGATTCGCATCAGCCGTACCGGTGTGGTCCCGCGTAAAGGAGTGGCGCCATGAGCGACGATATCATTCTTTCGGTCGACAACCTGATGATGCAGTTCGGCGGCATCAAGGCGCTCAGTGATGTGAGCCTGAAGGTCAAGCGCAACCAGATCTTCGCCTTGATTGGCCCCAACGGTGCGGGCAAGACCACGGTATTCAACTGCCTCACCGGCTTCTACAAGGCCAGTGGCGGGCGTATCGAACTTAACGTGCGCGGCAGCCACACCAACGTCATCCAGTTGCTCGGCGAGCGTTTCCAGCCGGCGGACTTCATCTCGCCTGCACGCTTTGCCAACCGCATGTACTACAAGATGTTCGGCGGCACCCACCTGGTGAACCGCGCGGGCCTGGCACGCACCTTCCAGAACATTCGCCTGTTCAAGGAAATGTCGGTGGTGGAAAACCTGCTGGTGGCCCAGCACATGTGGGTCAACCGTAACCTGCTGGCCGGCGTGCTGAATACCAAGGCCTACCGCAAGGCCGAGAGCGATGCCCTCGACCATGCCTTCTACTGGCTTGAAGTGGTCGACCTGGTCGACTGTGCCAACCGCCTGGCGGGCGAGCTGTCCTATGGCCAGCAGCGGCGCCTGGAAATTGCCCGGGCCATGTGCACCCGACCCAAGATCATCTGCCTGGACGAACCGGCTGCCGGCCTCAACCCGCAGGAAACCGAAGCCCTGAGCGGCATGATCCGTGTGCTGCGTGACGAGCATGACATCACCGTGGTGCTGATCGAGCATGACATGGGCATGGTCATGAGCATTTCCGACCACATCGTCGTGCTGGACCACGGCAACGTGATTGCCGAAGGCTCGCCGCAGGATATCCGCCACAACCCGACAGTGATTGCCGCCTATCTGGGTGCCGATGAAGAGGAACTGGTATGAGTGCACCCATTCTCGAACTGAAGGACCTGGACGTGTTCTACGGGCCGATTCAGGCACTGAAGAAGGTCTCGATGCACATCAACGAGGGCGAGACGGTAAGCCTGATCGGCGCCAACGGGGCCGGCAAGTCGACCCTGCTGATGTCGATTTTCGGCCAGCCGCGTGCGGCCTCCGGGCACATTGTGTACCGCGGCACCGACATCACCCGCAAGTCGTCGCACTACATCGCTTCCAACGGTATCGCGCAGTCGCCTGAGGGGCGAAGGGTATTCCCCGACATGACCGTCGAGGAAAACCTCATGATGGGCACCATCCCTATTGGTGACAAATATGCCAGCGAGGACATGCAGCGCATGTTCGAACTGTTCCCGCGTCTGAAGGAGCGCCGCAACCAGCGGGCCATGACCATGTCGGGTGGTGAGCAGCAGATGCTGGCCATCGCCCGTGCGCTCATGAGCCGGCCGAAGTTGCTGTTGCTCGACGAGCCATCGCTGGGGCTGGCACCGATCGTGGTCAAGCAGATCTTTTCCACCCTGCGGGAACTGGCCAAGAGTGGCATGACCATTTTCCTGGTGGAGCAGAACGCCAACCATGCGCTCAAGCTTTCGGACCGGGCCTATGTGATGGTCAACGGGCAGATCCGCATGACTGGGACCGGGCAGGAGTTGTTGGTGAACGAGGAGGTGCGTAACGCCTACCTGGGCGGGCACTGAGTCATCAGTTGGGGCCGCTGTGCGGCCCCAGCTTCCGCCAAAACGGATGTGGACAACTTGTCGCATATCTTTCTCGAAGCACGCCACAATCCTCTCGCAAGTCGTTGTTTCCACAGCTCCTGTTTTTCCACGGATAATGTGGAGCCGCCTGTGGAAAACATGGTGGCACCTCGCTGAATCCCTTTAATCATGAGGCCTGCAAGGCTTTGATCATTTTTTGATCAGGCATGCTTTGTGGATGATTTTTCAGGCATTTTTTGCACAGGCCACGGCTAAGGAAATACTGTTAATTCCTGTGGATAACTCTGTGGGAAAGCCTTGGACAGACTGCTGCAAGCGGCATGTTTGAAAGCCTTGCGCCATCACGGAGTTATCCGTAGGCGACCATGATCCGCTGAAAGGGTTCCGCGGCCCCGACGAGTTGCCCCCAATCCATGGGGAAAGCCTTGTGGATAAGTTATGCATACCTAGCGCTGGCCCCTCTATGACAAGGGTTTGGCGTATATGTACAAAAAATGACCAGTGTTGATGACGGCTTGCTGCCAACGCTGCCTGAGGGCATGCTGCAAACCCTGCCGACGATAATCCACAGCGAGGAACAGAGCATGACGTCCACCGTATTCATCACAGGCGCGACCTCCGGTTTTGGCGAGGCCACTGCCCGGCGTTTTGCTGAGGCGGGCTGGAAGCTGATCCTTACGGGTCGACGCAAGGAGCGCCTGGACGCCCTGTGCGCCGAACTGTCGGCCAAGACTGAAGTGCACGGCCTGGTACTCGATGTACGTGACCGCAAAGCCATGGAAGAGGCAATCGCCAACCTGCCCGCAGGCTTCGAGAAGCTGCGTGGCCTGGTCAACAACGCAGGCCTGGCGCTGGGGGCGGACCCGGCGCAGAAGTGCGACCTGGACGATTGGGAAACCATGGTCGATACCAACATCAAGGGCCTGATGTACACCACGCGCCTGTTGCTGCCGCGTCTGATTGCACACGGCCGTGGTGCGTCGATCCTTAACGTGGGTTCGGTGGCCGGCAACTACCCGTACCCCGGCAGCCACGTGTATGGCGGCACCAAAGCCTTCGTCGGCCAGTTCTCGTTGAGCCTGCGCTGTGACCTGCGCGGCACTGGCGTGCGGGTCAGCAACATCGAGCCGGGCCTGTGCGAAAGCGAATTTTCGCTGGTGCGCTTCGGTGGCGATCAGTCGAAATATGATGCGACCTACGCAGGTGCCGAGCCGATTCAACCGCAGGATATCGCCGACACGATCTTCTGGATCCTCAACCAGCCGGCGCACATCAACATCAACAGCCTTGAACTGATGCCGGTGAGTCAGGACTGGGCAGGGTTCTCGATCGACCGTTCGGCCAAGGGTTGATTTGACGGCCTGATCGCGGCAAGCCGGCTCCCACAGGGACCGCGACCATCTTGCAGTTCTGTGGGAGCGGGATTGTCCCGCGAATGCGTCAGCTCAGCCGCAGTAGCCCTTCCAGGCAGGTCGCGAGGTGATAGGGCGTGGTCGAAGGCATGTCGTGCCGGCTGACGGCGCCTTCACCATCCCGGCACTCATACCAGCCGCCAGCATGCAGGAACTGCTGTGCCATCGCATTCAGCTGTGCCGGCAGTTTAGCCATTCCCCCGGAACGCAATACCAGCGCCCGCAGGTACTCTGCTTGTGCCCAGATCCGCTGGGTGGCATCGATCACCTTGCCGTTCACATCCAGCATGGCCAGCACGGCCGCATCCTTCACTCCGCATTGCTCGGCATAACCGAAAGCGCGGTCTATCGATGCATGCAGTGGCGTGCCGCGCAGCAGTGCCGAGGTATCGAGCAGGTAGAACCATTCGAACTGATGGCCGGGTTCGAACCAGTTATCCACAGCGCCGCGCGGTTTTTCCAGCATCAGGCCGTGTTCAGGCTCGATGAAGTGCACCTGCAATGCATCGCACAGCTGCAACAGTGCCTGTTGCACGCCATCATCGTCACGCACTGCCAACACCTGAAGAAAGGCTTCGGCCAGGTGCATCTGCGGGTTCTGCAGTGGTCCGCTGCCCAGGTCCGACCAGTCCTCACCCAGGCTGGCCTCATACAGGCCGTCGTCACGGGCGAACTGTTCGGCGACGACGGTCAGGGCCGCGTTAAGCGTGGACTCCACCAGGCTCTCGCGAACCTTGCCCCAGTAGTGCGCGCAGGCGAACACGATGAAGGCGTGGGTGTAGAGGTCCTTGCGCGTGTCCAGTGGCTTGCCATCAGCATCGATGCTGTAGAACCAGCCGCCATGCTCGGCATCATGGAAGTGCCGCTGCAGGGAGCGGAACAGCGCGGCGGCGCGTTCCGCTGCACCGGGCTGCTCGATGCGGCTGCTGAACAGGTACAGCTGGCGGGCGCAGGCCATGGCACGGTAGCGCTGGACCGGTAGCGGGCGATGCTGGTCGTCGAGCGCCTCGTAGGGCAAGGCCATGTCGGCGTTCCAACCCGGGCCTTGCCACAGCGGCACGATGCGCTCGGCGAAGTGCTGCTGGAAGCGGGTGGTCAGCTCGGACAGGGTAGGGCGGGGGTCGGACATGAAGGCGCTCGTCGCAATCGGGCAGTGCGCCATGTTAGCAGAAGTGGGGTAGTGGGTTGGCCGCGCCGGCCCTTTCGCGGGTAAACCCGCTCCCACAGTGCACAGTAGCCTTCGTAATCTGTGGGAGCGGGTTTACCCGCGAAAGGGGCTGTGCAGGCAATTGATCAGCCTGGGTTGCCCAACCCCTGCCAATGCCTGGCGCCGACAAAGATGAAGCGCAGCTGCTGAGTGATCTTCTCTTGTGGTGTCAGCACCTGTGGATAACCCGGCTCTGGGCTGTCGATCAACTCGGGCAAGGTAGCGAACACGGTTTTCACCACCAGGTCGGCCATCACGGCCAGAGCAGCTGCGTCCAGATGATGCCAGCGTTTCATGCGTCCAAGGTCGGTGGCCAGGTCGTTGCTGATGCCCTGGCGCAGTCCGGCAATGGCTTGGCGCACCGCCTGTGAACCGCCGTATTGTTCGCGGGCCAGAAACAGGAACTGGGCGCGGTGGGCGGCGACCACGTCAAGGAAGATGCGGACCGAAGCGTCGGTGATGCCGCCGAGTTCGAACTCGTTGTGCCGCACCAGGCGAATGGTCTGACGGAAGGTAGTGTCGACTTCGGCGACCAGGGCCAAGCCCAAGGCATCCATGTCGCTGAAGTGCCGGTAGAAACCGGTGGGCACGATGCCAGCGGCCCTGGCCACTTCACGCAGGCTGATGCTGCCGAACCCGCGGCCACTCTCCATCAACTGGCAGGCGGCATCCAGCAGGGCCTGGCGGGTCTGTAGCTTCTGTTCGGCGCGAGGCAGCATGGGGGCGAATTCTGTGACTGTACGGCTGGGCATTCTGGATAAAAAAACAAAGCCCGGTCAATGGACCGGGCTTGGAGGGGAGCAGGCGCTTTGCGTGGGATTGTTCTTTTCGGCCATGGTGATCAGCTCACACGGCTGATTTCGACCAGGCGATCCGAACCACCCTCGGCTACACGGCCAGTGCGTTCGATCAGACGATCCGAGCCACCTTCGGCTACACGGCCAGTACGTTCGATCAGACGATCCGAGCCACCTTCGGCAACGCGGCCAGTACGTTCGATCAGACGATCCGAGCCACCTTCAGCGACGCGGCCAGTGCGTTCGATCAGACGATCCGAGCCACCTTCAGCGACGCGGCCAGTGCGTTCGATCAGACGATCCGAACCACCTTCAGCGACGCGGCCAGTACGCTCGATCAGACGATCCGAGCCACCTTCAGCGACGCGGCCAGTGCGTTCAATTAGACGATCCGAGCCACCTTCGGCGACGCGACCAGTGCGTTCGATCAGGCGATCCGAGCCACCTTCAGCGACACGGCCAGCGCGTTCTTGCAGACGGTCAGCGCCACCTTCTGCCAGGGTTTTCAGAGGCTGGGCGATTTCAGCGGCGCTGGAGCGAGATTCAGCGGTCAGGTGCTGATCGTCAGCTGGCATGGCGAAAGCGTTGGCTGCAAGGATGGACAGGGTCAGGGTCAGCAGATGGCGTTTCATGATTGGGTTGCTCCTCTCGGGGGCTGAAAAGTGGGTACGAAGCCAATGCTACGCTTGGTAACGCCAGAGAGAAGTTCATAAGGGTAATGGTGACAATCGACAGGATTGATAGAGACTTGCAGTGGCTCTAGTGCGGTTGTTTCAGGTCATTAGAAGGCAATTGGCTACTGTGTTTCCGTCGGTGTGCGAAGGGGGCGTCCAGACCAAAAGCTGAGCCGGCCGCCAGGAAAAACTTGGTTATCATGGCCGCGCCGATAAAACCCTGCGGGTTTTCATTAGTCCGAATTACTAAGTGCCACTGTTGTGCTTGTTTTGTGCCATGCCGTCAGGTGACTCACGCAATGACGCGTCCCGCCAGAATACTCGTCTGGACCCTCAGCAGCCTTTTGACCGTGTTGGCGATCATCGTGGTGGTGATTGCCACGTTCGATTGGAATCGTGTCAAACCACTGCTCAACGAGAAGGTTTCCGCAGCCCTGCATCGGCCCTTCGCGATCAATGGCAACCTGGCCGTGCAGTGGCGCACCGAGCCGCAAGAGGGTGGCTGGCGGGCCTGGGTACCATGGCCGCGCTTCATCGCTGAAGACCTGACTCTGGGTAACCCAGACTGGTTGAAGGAGCCGAAGATGGTTGGTCTGGAGCGTGTGGAGTTCCGTCTGTCGCCGCTGCCTTTGATCTTCCAGCAGATCGTCATCCCCCGTATCGACCTGACCAAGCCCACCGCCAGCCTCACCCGCTTGGCCGACGGCCGTGCCAACTGGAATTTCGACTTCGGGCCAAAGGATGAAAGCGAAGCGCCGTCCAGCTGGCAGTTGGATATCGGAGCCATCGGATTCGACCAAGGTAATGTCAGTGTCGACGATCAGACCCTGAAAACCAGCATGAAGGTGCAGATCGACCCGCTGGGCAAGCCGATCCCGTTCAGTGACATCGTCGGCAAAGCCCGTGCCGAGAAGGCAGGCGGCGCCCAGGATTACGCGTTCGGCCTCAAGGCCCAGGGCCGTTACAAGGGTCAACCGGTGTCTGGCACGGGCAAGATTGGCGGTCTGCTGGCCTTGCAGGACGCCAGCCAGCCGTTCCCGCTGCAAGCCGACGTGCGCATTGCCGACACCCATGTGGTGCTGGCGGGTACCTTGACCGACCCGCGCAATCTGGGAGCCCTGGATTTGCGTCTGCGCTTGTCCGGCGCAAGCCTGGGTAACCTTTATCCGCTGACTGGCGTAACCCTGCCGGATACCCCGGCGTATTCCACTGACGGCCGCCTGAGCGCCAACCTGCATGCGCCGGATGGTGCGACGTTCCATTACCAGGATTTCAACGGCAAGATCGGTGACAGCGACATCCATGGCGACCTGGCTTTTGTCGCCAGTCAGCCCCGGCCAAAGCTATCCGGGAACCTGGTGTCCAACCAGCTGTTGTTCAAGGACCTGGCTCCACTGATTGGTGCTGACTCCAACGCCGAGCAAAAGGCCCGGGGCGGGGCCAGCAAACAGCCCTCGGGCAAGGTATTGCCTGTGGAGGAGTTTCGTACCGAGCGCTGGCGTGCCATGGATGCCGACGTCACCTTCAGCGGCAAGCGGATTGTCCACAGTGCGCAATTGCCCTTCACTGATTTGTCCGCCCACGTGATTCTCGACGATGGTTTGCTCCGCCTGGAGCCGCTGCGATTTGGTGTGGCGGGCGGCAACCTGGCATCCGATATTCGCCTGGACGGTCGCAACGTGCCTCTGCAGGGGCGCGCCAAGCTGACTGCCAGGGGGTTCAAGCTCAAACAGCTGTTCCCCAGCTTCGCGCCGATGCAGACCAGTTTTGGTGAGCTGAACGGTGATGCGGACATCAGTGGCCGTGGCAACTCGATAGCGGCTTTGCTGGGCACTGCCAATGGTGACTTGCGCATGCTGATCAACGATGGCGCGATCAGCCGCAGCCTGATGGAAATCGCCGGGCTCAATGTGGGTAACTACGTGATTGGCAAGTTGTTCGGCGATGAGGACGTGAAGATCAACTGTGCGGCGGCGGATGTGGGGATCAAGAATGGTCTGGCGACGACGCGTTTGTTCATCTTCGATACCGAGAACGCGATCATCTATATCGATGGCACGGCCAATTTTGCCAGTGAACAGCTCGATTTGAAGATTACGCCGGAGTCCAAGGGCTTGCGGTTGTTCTCGCTGCGCTCGCCGCTTTACGTGCGCGGGCCGTTTGCCAAGCCCAGTGCGGGGGTGCAGGCGGTGCCGTTGGCGCTGCGTGGGGCGGGGATGGTGGCGCTTGGGGTTGTTGCGGGGCCGGCGGCAGGGTTGTTGGCTTTGATTGCTCCGAGTAGTGGTGATGAGCCGAATCAATGTACGCCGTTGTTGCAGCAGATGAAGGCAGGGAAGGCGCCTACGGCGGTGAAGGGTAAGAAATAGCGATCATCCCCAGCGAACTGCACATGTATAGGTCCTTGCTCTGCTCTGCTTTTGCTTCTAGTGCGCGATAGTCCAGACGCCACAAATTGCGACTTCAGGAGGCCGAGTGGAGGTCTTGCGGAGGGAGGTGACGGGCATGGATGCCCGTCAAGCGCTGCGGCCCAGGATGGGCCGTACAGCGCGGTCCTCCCGGGAGCAAGACCGGAGCGAGGGTACCCCGGAGCGAAGCGCAGGGGCCGGATGTAGGAGCGAGCGGTTTTTGCCTACTTTTGCCCAAGAGCAAAAGTAGGTCGCCGTAAAGGCGAAAAGGTGAATAAGCGCCTCCATGGCAAATGGATATTCACGCTGTATAGATGCCTACGCTTAATTTTGTTTTTTGTTTTTTGTTTTTTGTTTTTTGTTTTGAAGTTGGTTTTTAAATTTGCAAGCATATCCATTTGCCAAGGCGACGCTTAATCACCTTTCCGCTCTTACAGCGGGTCACTTTTTGGCAAACGCCCCAAAAAGTAACCAAAAAAGTCTGGCTCCTACATCCGGCCCCTACGCTGCGCTTCGGGGTTCCCTCGCTCCGGTCTTGCTCCCGGGAGGACCGCGCTGTACGGCCCATCCTGGGCCGCAGCGCTTGACGGCCATCCATGGCCGTCACCTCCCTCCGCAAGACCTCCGCTCGGCCTCCTGACGTCGCAATTTGTGGCGCCTGAACTAGCGCGCACTAGAAGCAAGAGCAAAGCAAAGCAAAGCAAAGCAAAGCAAAAGCTTGAAGCTTAAAGACCTTGCAGCAAGTCCGACATATCGTCAGCGTGTTCCTCTTCCTGCGCCAGAATATCTTCAAAGATACGCCGCGTAGTTGGGTCTTTGTCACCGATGTATTGAATGATCTCCCGGTAACTGTCGATAGCAATCCGTTCAGCCACCAAGTCTTCCAACACCATCTCTTTCAGCGATTTCCCCGCCACATACTGAGCATGCGAGTTTTTCGTCAGGTTATCTGGATTGAAATCAGGCTCACCCCCCAACTGCACAATCCGCTCAGCCAGTTTGTCCGCATGTTCGGTTTCCTGATTGGCATGCTCCAGAAACTCCGCCGCCGCCACACCGGCCTTGATACCAATGGCCATGAAGTAGTGCCGCTTGTAGCGCAAGGTACAGACGATCTCGGTGGCCAGCGACTCGTTGAGCAGGCGCAGGATTGTTTCGCGGTCAGCCTGGTACCCCTCGGTCACGGCACCTTGCTCGACATGCTGGCGGGCCCGCTTGCGCAAGGTGTTCACATCGGTCAGTTCAACGTTGCTCATGGTGGTCTCCAAACAGATCAGGACGGGTGGTCAGGTGTCGGGAAGGTTCATGCGCCGCGGGTGGCCTTGCTGTCTTCCTCACGTTGTTTGCAGGTCTTGAAACCCTTGGCATCGACATGGCCGGTCGCGTCGAAACGCACGTAGTAAGGCTGCTGGTGGCCGTCGCGGTTGAGGATGTAGTCGTTGCAGGTGCCGCCGTGGGGCAGGTCGATCACGTTCGAAGGGCTGCCACCGATGGCGATCACTTTCTGCATGGTCATGCCATGCTCAACCTGCTTCACCAGCGGCTCGTCACGGTAGGTGACATAGTCCACCGGGTTTTCCGGGCGACTGCCACACGCGGCCAACGCGGTACTTGCCAGAAGAATGGCCAGGGTCTGCTTGTACATGGTCCCGCTCCTTGCTCAGGGTCTGTTCTGGTTTGGAACCACAGCGCCCGCCGGGAGTTCGATTGCGGTGCTCATTGGCAGCGCGGTAGTGTTAGGCCGTCGTCCACGGACAAGGGCTGGGGCAATGGCACAGGAATTGGCAACGCGATACCCATTGGTACTGGTGCCGGGCATGCTCGGGTTCGTGCGGGTGCTGCTCTACCCTTACTGGTTCGGCATCGTCCCGGCCCTGCGCCGCGGTGGGGCGCAGGTGTTTCCGGTTCAGGTGTCGCCCGTGCACTCCAGCGAGGTGCGCGGCAAGCAATTGCTGACCATCATCGAAGACATCTGCAAGCGCACCGGCGCGGAAAAGGTCAACCTCATCGGCCACAGCCAAGGGGCGCTGGATGCGCGTTATGCGGCGGCCAAACGCCCGGATCGAGTCGCTTCGGTGACCTCGGTGGCTGGGCCCAACCACGGCTCGGAGCTGGCTGACCACCTGGAGCGCGTCGCCCCTGGTGACTCCCCTCAAGGACGCGTGCTCAAAGCGCTGCTGCACGGCCTTGCAGTGCTGCTGGTGTGGCTGGAAACCAGCTGGCGGCGCGACCCGCTGCCCATCGACGTACATGCCTCGCACCAGTCGCTGACCAGCGCCGGAGTCGCGCTGTTCAACCAGACTTATCCACAAGGCTTGCCGCAAACCTGGGGTGGTGAAGGGCCGGAAGAGGTCAACGGCGTTCGCTACTATTCCTGGTCGGGTACGCTGCAACCTGGGCTGACCGACCGGGGTCGTAACCGGTTCGATGGCAGCAACCGCTTCTGCCGCCTGTTCGCCCGCAGTTTCGTTAAAGAGCATGGGCACTGCGACGGCATGGTCGGGCGCTTCAGCTCGCACCTTGGGAAAGTGATTGGTGATGACTACCCACTCGACCATCTGGACATCGTCAATCAGCAACTTGGCGCAGTGGGCAAAGGCGCCGAACCGGTGCGGCTGTTCACCGAACACGCAGCCCGGCTCAAGGCGGCGGGGCTGTAAAAAAAGCTACTACACTCAGCCCCACGTCCGTGCATCGGGTGCGGAGACAAGGAGACCACTCCATGAAGATGCTGCAAGTGCCTGTGCTGGTGTTGGGTGTGTTGATCTGTGGGCAAGGATTCGCCGCCACGGCGCAGCAGGAGAAGATGAAAACCTGCAATGCCGAAGCCACCGAACAAACCCTCAAGGGTGACGAGCGTAAGGCATTCATGAGCAAATGCCTGAAGGCGACCCAGCAGGAAAAGATGAAAACCTGCAACGCCGACGCCACCACCAAGGCGCTCAAGGGCGACGAGCGCAAGGCCTTCATGAGCGACTGCCTGAAGAAGAAATGACCTGTGCCTATGCCTGTAGGACGAAGGCTGGCAGACTGCGGGTCTTTTCCGTTGTCTGCCGCTGAGGCTGTATGACCTTCACCCCCCGCCAGGTCACCCTGGCCAGCTGGATCATCGTGTTTGCCGGCCTGTTGCTGGCGCTGCCCCTGAAATTGCTGCCCAGCCTGCTGGCCGGGTTGCTGGTGTTCGAGCTGGTCAACATGCTCACGCCCCGACTGCAGCCGGTCATTGCCGGGCAGCGCGCGCGTTGGTTGGCCGTGGCCCTGCTGGGCACGCTGGTGGTCAGTACCCTGACGTTATTGATTGCCGGTGCATTCAGCTTCCTGTTGCACGAGGCAGAGAACCCCGGCGCCTCGCTGGACAAGTTCATGGGCCTGGTGGAACGCGCCCGTGGCCAGCTGCCGCCGTTCATCGAAGGTTACCTGCCGGCCAGTGCCGCCGAGTTCAAAGTGGCCATCGGTGACTGGATCAAAAGCCACCTGAGCGATCTGCAGCTGGTGGGCAAGGGCATGGCGCACATGTTCGTGACCCTGCTGATCGGCATGATCCTCGGGGCCATCGTCGCCCTTCAGCGCATTCCCGACATTTCCCGGCGCAAACCCTTGGCGGCGGCGCTGTTCGAGCGACTGAGCCTGCTGGTGCAGGCGTTTCGCAACATCGTCTTCGCGCAGATCAAGATCTCGCTGCTCAATACCGTGTTCACCGGTATCTTCCTGGCAGTGGTGCTGCCGCTGTTCGGCGTGCACCTGCCGCTGACCAAGACGCTGATCGTGCTGACCTTCCTGCTGGGCCTGTTGCCGGTGATCGGCAACCTGATGTCCAACACCCTGATCACCATCGTCGGGCTGTCACTGTCGATCTGGGTGGCGGCGGCGGCATTGGGCTATCTGATCGTTATCCACAAGGTCGAGTATTTCCTCAACGCGCGGATCGTGGGTGGGCAGATCAGTGCCAAGGCCTGGGAGCTGTTGCTGGCGATGCTGGTGTTCGAGGCGGCATTCGGGCTGCCGGGGGTGGTGGCGGGGCCTGTGTATTACGCGTATCTGAAGAGTGAGTTGAAGCGGGCCGAGCTGGTCTGACCTCTTCATGGGGCCGCTGTGCGGCCCATCGCAGGCTTCGCCAGCTCCCACGGGCACAGCTCATTTCCTGTGTTCGTGGGAGCTGGCGAAGCCTGCGATGGGCTGCAAAGCAGCCCCAAGCTCTATCAGACCGCGCCGTAACGCTTGCGCGCCTCAATCGCCAACCCGCTACCAATGCTGCCGAAGATGTTGCCTTCCACATGCTGTGCATTGGGCAGCATCGCCGCCACGCTGTTACGCAGCGCTGGAATCCCGCTGGAACCACCAGTGAAGAACACGGTATCCACCTGGTCCGCAGTGACGCCAGCCTTGCCCAGCAGGTCGGTCACGCTGCCGCGTACACGCTCCAGCAGCCCCTCGATGGCCGCCTCGAACAGTGCGCGGGTCAGGTCAACACCCAGCTCCCGCTCGACGCGGCCCAGGTCGATGCGGCGGCTGTCGTGGTCGGTCAGCTCGATCTTGCTGGCTTCCACTTCCATAGCCAGCCAGTGCCCGGCGCGCTGTTCGATCAGCTTGAACAGGCGGTCGATGCCGAGGGTGCCCTCGATGTCGTAGCGCATGCTGCCCAACGCCAGTTGCGACTTCTGCGAGTAAAGGGCGTTGATGGTGTGCCAGGTGGCCAGGTTTAGGTGGTAGCTGGTGGGCATCAGCGCGCCGCTTTTCATCCGGCTGCCATAGCCGAACAAAGGCATTACGCCCTGCAGGCTCAACTGCTTGTCGAAGTCGGTACCGCCGATGTGCACGCCGCCGGTGGCGAGGATGTCGCTCTGGCGTTCGGCCACCTGGTGGCGCTCCGGCGACAGGCGGATCAGGGTAAAGTCTGAAGTACCACCGCCGATATCGACGATGAGTACCAGCTCTTCGCGGCTGATGCCCGACTCGTAGTCAAAGGCTGCGGCGATAGGTTCGTACTGGAACGACACGTCCTTGAAGCCAATTTTGCGCGCTACTTCGGCGAGGGTGTCTTCGGCTTCCTGGTCGGCGGCTGGGTCTTCATCGACGAAGAACACCGGACGGCCCAGCACCACTTGGTCGAATTCGCGGCCTGCGTCAGCTTCGGCGCGCTTTTTCAGCTCGCCGATGAACATGCCCAGCAGGTCCTTGAACGGCAGGGCGCTGCCCAGCACGCTGGTGTCGTGCTTGATCAGCTTGGAACCCAGCAGGCTCTTGAGCGAGCGCATCAGACGGCCTTCGTAGCCCTCCAGGTACTCGTGCAGCGCCAGACGGCCGTATACCGGGCGACGTTCTTCGATGTTGAAGAACACCACCGAGGGCAAAGTGATCTTGCCGTCTTCAAGGGCGATCAGCGACGAAGCGCCCTGGCGGTGCCAGCCGACGGTGGAGTTCGAGGTGCCGAAGTCGATGCCGAGGGCGCGGGCCGGTGATACGTCAGACATGGGAAAAGGCTTCCGGAGGCAAAACGGCCGCGCAGTTTATGCCACTTGGCAACAGAATCAAGACCGGCTGTCTGCCGTCAAGCAAAGCCAAGCAAAGCTTGAAAGGCTATGCTTGACCCCAATCTTCAGAAGCAACACGAAATTTCACACTGGTGATCCACAGATGGACTTCAAAGACTACTACAAGATACTTGGCGTAGAGCCCACAGCGGACGAGAAGGCGATCAAGGCCGCGTACCGCAAGCTGGCGCGCAAGTATCACCCCGACGTCAGCAAGGAGCGTGACGCCGAGGAGAAATTCAAGGAGGCCAACGAGGCCTACGAAGTGCTGGGCGATGCGCAGAAACGCGCCGAGTTCGACGAAATTCGCAAGTATGGCGGCCAACACGGCCGGCCGTTCCAGGCCCCGCCGGGCTGGGAGAACCGTGGTGGTGGCGGCGGTTTCGAAGGCGGCGATTTCTCCGACTTCTTCAGCTCGATCTTCGGCTCCCGTGGCGGCAGCCCGTTCGGAGGCCGTGGTCAACAGCGCAGCGCAGGCAGGCGAGGGCAGGACGTGGAACTGGAACTGGCGGTCTTCCTTGAGGAGACCCTGAGCAAGGAATCCAAGCAGATCAGCTTCCAGGTGCCGCAGACCAACGCCGCCGGTCAGCGCACCGGGTTCACCACCAAGACCCTGAACGTGAAGATTCCGGCCGGGGTGACCGACGGCGAGCGTATTCGCCTGAAGGGCCAGGGCGCGCCGGGCAGTGGCGGCGGGGCCAATGGCGACCTGTTCCTGACCATTCGCATGGCACCGCACCCGCTGTTCGATGTCGAAGGTCATGACCTGATCATCACCGTGCCGCTGGCGCCGTGGGAAGCGGCCCTGGGCACCAAGGTGGCGGTGCCGACGCTGACCGGCAAGATCAACCTGACCATCCGCCCCGACAGCCAGAGCGGCCAGCGCTTGCGCGTGCCAGGCATGGGGCTGGCGAACAAGCAGGGCGAGCGCGGCAACCTCTACGCGCAGCTCAAGGTGGTCATGCCGACGACATCCGACGCGGCTACCCGCGAACTGTGGACCAAGCTTTCCGAGAAGGCTGCGTTCAATCCGAGGACCCATTGGAGTAACTGATCATGAGCAGCACCCTGATCGTTCAACTGGACATGCGGACCCTTTGCCAGGAGGCCGATATCACGGCCGACTACGTGATTGAAATCGTCGAGCACGGCATTGTTGAACCTTCAGGGCGAACGCCGGAAGACTGGCTGTTCGATGACCAGGCGCCGTTGTTGGCCAAGCGTGCGGTCAAGCTGCATCAAGAGCTGGAGCTGGAATGGGAAGGGGTGGCGCTGGCGCTGGAGCTGCTGCAGGAGCTGCAGCAATTGCGCAGTGAGAACAGCATGCTGAGGCAGCGGTTGGGGCGGTTTATCCAGGTGTGATGTTGCCGGTTCCGGCCTCATCGCCGGCAAGCCGGCTCCCACACGGTCAATGCAGGAGCCGGCTAGTTCCTCACAACTTCGAGTCTCAGGCCGGCTTCGCCCCCGGGTTCAACACCAGTTGCATGAAAGTCAGATCTAGCCAGCGGCCGAACTTCACTCCCACCTGCGGCATCTGCCCGGTCACCACGAACCCCAGCCGCTCATGCAGGCGCACCGACGCCGCGTTGCCACTCTCGATGGCCGCCACCATCACATGCTTGCCACAGCCCCGCGCACGCTCTATCAGCGCAGCCATCAGCAACGGCCCCAGGCCCTTGCCGCGCTGGTCATCGCGGATGTACACCGAGTGCTCAACGGTCTGACGAAAACCTTCGAACGGCCGCCAGTCGCCGAACGAGGCATAACCCAGCACGCCGCTGTCGTCCACCGCCACCAGAATCGGGTAACCCTGTTGCGCCCGCGCTTCAAACCAGGCCTGGCGGTTGGCCAGGTCCACCGGGGTTTCATTCCAGATCGCCGTGGTGTTGCGCACGGCATCGTTGTAAATATCGAGGATGCCCGCTACATCGGCGGGCTGGGCGTCGCGGATAAAGTGACTCATGACAGCGTCTCGCAGGAACATTGCTCGCAGATTAAATGGTTACCAGCCCGCGCACACCTTCTGCCTGCATGTTTTCGCCACGCCCGCGCTGAACGATCTCGCCACGGGCCATGACCAGGTACTGGTCGGCCAGCTCCTCGGCAAAATCGTAGAACTGCTCCACCAACAGGATGGCCATGTCGCCGCGTTCTGCCAGGCGACGGATTACCGCGCCGATCTCCTTGATCACAGAGGGCTGGATACCTTCGGTGGGCTCGTCGAGAATCAGCAGGCGTGGGCGGCTGGCCAGGGCACGGCCGATGGCCAGCTGTTGTTGCTGACCGCCGGAAAGGTCGCCACCACGGCGTTGCTTCATCTGCTCAAGCACTGGGAACAGCTCGTAGATGAACGCGGGCACCTCGCGTGCTTCGCGGGCAGGAAAGCGTGACAGCCCCATCAGCAGGTTCTCTTCGACGGTGAGGCGCGGAAAAATCTCGCGGCCCTGGGGCACATAGGCGATGCCGGCATGAACCCGTTGCTGGGGCTTGAGTGCGGTGATGGCCTTGCCTTCCCACTCGATGCTGCCCTCGCGGGACGCTACCAGGCCCATCAGGCAGCGCAGCAGGGTGGTCTTGCCCACGCCATTGCGCCCCAGCAGGCAAGTTACCTCGCCGACCTTGGCTTCGAAGGAGAGGCCACGGAGGATGTGGCTGCCGCCGTAGAACTGGTGCAGGGAATCGATCTTTAGCATGTGCGGCTCCTGGATTCTGCGTTGCCTGTAGCGGCCCTTTCGCGGGTAAACCCGCTCCCACAGGGACTGCACGGTTCTCAAGACCAGTACCGAACCTGTGGGAGCGGGTTTACCCGCGAAGAGGCCGGCACAGGTTTCGATACCTAGCGGCCCAGATACACCTCGACCACCCGCTCGTCCGCCTGCACCTGCTCAAGCGACCCCTCTGCCAGCACGCTGCCCTGGTGCAGCACCGTGACATGGTCGGCAATGCTGCCCACGAACCCCATGTCATGCTCCACCACCATCAGCGAATGCTTGCCGGCCAGGCCTTTGAACAGCTCTGCGGTGAACTCGGTCTCGGCATCGGTCATGCCCGCCACCGGCTCGTCGAGCAGCAACAGCTGCGGCTCCTGCACCAGCAGCATGCCAATCTCCAGGAACTGCTTCTGGCCATGGGACAGCAACCCCGCCTGGCGCTCGGCCAGTGGCAACAGGCGCAAGGTGGTCAGCACCTCTTCGATGCGTGCGCGCTGTTCACCACTCAACCGCGCTGCCAGGCTGGCCCACACCGACTTGTCGGTTTTCAGCGCCAGTTCCAGGTTCTCGAACACCGTCAGCGCCTCGAACACCGTTGGTTTCTGGAACTTGCGGCCAATCCCGGCTTGGGCAATTTGGTACTCGCTCATGCGGGTCAGATCGAGGGTGTCACCGAAGTAGGCACTTCCGGTATCAGGGCGAGTCTTGCCGGTGATCACGTCCATCATCGTGGTCTTGCCCGCGCCGTTGGGGCCGATGATGCAGCGCAGTTCGCCCACGCCGATGTACAGGTTCAGCGCGTTGAGGGCCTTGAAGCCATCGAAGCTGACGCTGATGTCTTCAAGGCTCAACACCGTGCCGTGGCGGGTGTCCAGGCCGGCTTTGCGAGCCTGGCCAAGGCCGATGGCGTCGCGGCTGGGCCCCAGGTTGTCGAACACCGGTTCGAGCATGAATTCGGGATGCACGGGGGGCACGCCTTTCATGGCTGGCTCCTTTTCTTCAACAGGCCGACCACGCCCTTGGGCAGGTACAGGGTCACGAGGATGAACAGCGCGCCGAGGAAGAACAGCCAGAACTCCGGGAAGGCCACGGTGAACCAGCTCTTCATGCCATTGACAAGGCCCGCGCCAAGCAGCGGGCCGATCAGCGTGCCGCGCCCGCCCAGGGCCACCCATACGGCGGCTTCGATGGAGTTGGTCGGCGACATCTCGCTGGGGTTGATGATGCCCACCTGGGGCACGTACAAGGCGCCGGCCAGGCCGCACAAAACCGCGCTCAGCACCCACACCAGCAGCTTGAAACCACGCGGGTCGTAGCCACAGAACATCAGGCGGTTCTCGGCGTCGCGCACGGCGGTGAGCAAGCGCCCGAACTTGCTCTGGGTCAGGCGCCAGCACAGGTACAGGCTGGCCAGCAGCAGGCCGACGGTGAGCAGGAACAGCACCGCCCGGGTGCCCTGGGCGGCAATATCGAAGCCCAGGATGGTGCGGAAGCTGGTGAATCCGTTGTTACCACCGAAGCCCGTTTCGTTGCGGAAGAACAGCAGCATGCCGGCGAACGTCAGGGCCTGGGTCATGATCGAGAAGTACACGCCCTTGATCCGCGAGCGGAAGGCGAAGAAGCCGAACACCAGCGCCAGCAGCCCGGGCGCCAGCACCACCAGGCACAAGGCCCAGGCGAAATGCTGGGTGCCGGCCCAATACCATGGCAGCTCGGTCCACGACAGGAATGTCATGAACCCGGGCAAGCCGTCGCCAGCAGCCTGGCGCATCAGGTACATGCCCATGGCGTATCCGCCCAGGGCAAAGAACAGGCCGTGGCCCAGCGACAGCAGCCCGGCATAGCCCCACACCAGGTCCAGTGCCAGGGCGACGATGGCATAGCAGAGAATCTTGCCGACCAGGGTCAGCGTGTAGGCCGAGACCTGCAGGGCGTTGTCGCTCGGCAGCAGCGACAGCAGTGGCAGTGCCACCAGCACCAGCACGACGAGGGCACCGATGGCCAGGGTCAGGCG
This sequence comes from Pseudomonas sp. Teo4, assembly GCF_034387475.1. Taxonomy (NCBI): domain Bacteria; kingdom Pseudomonadati; phylum Pseudomonadota; class Gammaproteobacteria; order Pseudomonadales; family Pseudomonadaceae; genus Pseudomonas; species Pseudomonas sp. Teo4. The sequence continues at coordinate 402,044 of NZ_JAXCIL010000002.1, read as the reverse complement.
CGGCCCGGCCTTTTGCGAAGCGGTAACAAGCAGTGGCTGGTTCATCAGTCGATTACCCGTCCCTTGAGGGCGAACAGGCCTTGCGGGCGTTTCTGGATGAACAGAATGATCAACGCAAGGATGAGGATCTTGCCGAGTACCGCGCCGATCTGCGGCTCCAGCAGCTTGTTGGCGATGCCTAGGCCAAAGGCTGCCCAGAGGCTGCCGGCGAGTTGGCCGACACCGCCGAGCACCACCACCAGGAACGAGTCGATGATGTAGCTCTGGCCCAGGTCGGGGCCGACGTTACCGACCTGGCTCAAGGCCACGCCGCCAAGCCCGGCAATGCCGGAGCCAAGGCCGAAGGCGAGCATGTCGACACGGCCGGTGGACACGCCACAGCAAGCCGCCATGTTGCGGTTCTGGGTGACGGCGCGCACATTCAGGCCCAACCGGGTGCGATTGAGCAGCAGCCAGGTCAGCAGCACCACGGCCAGGGCGAAGCCGATGATCACCAGGCGGTTGTACGGCAGCACCAGGTTGGGCAGCACCTGGATACCGCCAGACAGCCAGGCCGGGTTGCTGACTTCGACGTTTTGCGCGCCGAAGATCAGGCGAATGGCCTGGATCAGGATCAGGCTGATACCCCAGGTCGCCAGCAGGGTTTCCAGGGGACGGCCGTAAAGGTGACGGATGACGGTGCGCTCCAGCGCCATGCCGACCCCGGCGCTGACGGCGAAGGCCACAGGTAGCGCGATCAGTGGATAGAACTCGATGGCACCAGGGGCATAGCGTTGCATCAGGACCTGGACCATATAGGTGCTGTAGGCGCCGAGCATCAGCATTTCGCCATGGGCCATGTTGATCACACCCAGCAGGCCGAAGGTGATCGCCAGGCCAAGGGCGGCCAGCAGCAGGATCGAACCCAGTGACAGGCCGCTGAAGGCCTGGCCGAGCAGTTCACCGAACAGCAGTTTGCGTTTGACCTGCGCCAGGCTGGTTTCAGCGGCGGTACGTACGTTGGCGTCGGTCTCTGCACCGGGCTGCAACAGTGCTTCCAGGCGGGTGCGGGCCACAGGGTCGCCGGTTTCGCCGAGCAGCCGGACGGCGGCCAGGCGTACTGCGGGTTCGCTGGCGCCCAGTTGCAGGTTGGCCAGTGCCAAGCCAAGGGCGGCGTGCACGGCGGCATCGGGTTCGCTGGCGAAACGGCGGTCGAGGAAGGCCATCTGCGCCGGTTGCGCGCTTTTTTGCAACTGCTGGGCAGCGGCCAGGCGGGTTTCGACGTTGTCGCCGAGCAACTGGTGGCTGGCCAGAGCGTTGTCGATCAGGCCGCGCAGACGGTTGTTCAGGCGAACTTTGCGGGTGTCGCCTTCGGCAATACGGCCCTGGCGCAGGTTTTCCAGCAGCGGCAGGCGCGCGGCATCGGGTTGCGCCGCCCAGCCTTCGAGCAGTTGCGCTTGCTCGGCGGGCTTGGCGGTGAGGAAGAATTCGCCTTCGCTGGCTTGGGTTGCCAGGGGCAACAGCAGGAGAAGGGTGAGCAGTAGTCTGAGCATGCGGGTAATCCTGGAAATCGGCGGTGGATTCATCGCTGGCAAGCCAGCTCCCACAGGTCCTGCACAGCTCTCAAGGGCAGTGATTACCTTGTGGGAGCCGGCTTGCCGGCGATTGGGCCGCAAAGCGGCCCCAGGGCACTCAGTTACCTTTCACCGCATAGTCAGGCCGTTTCTCGTTACCCGGAATGAACGGGCTCCATGGCTGCGCCCGCAGCGGTTGCTCGGTTTCCCACACCACACTGAACTGACCGTCGTCCTGGATTTCGCCGATCATCACCGGCTTGTGCAGGTGGTGGTTGGTCTTGTCCATGGTCAGGGTGAAGCCCGACGGTGCCTTGAAGGTCTGCCCGGCCAGGGCTTCGCGGACCTTGTCGACATCGGTCGACTTGGCTTTCTCAGCCGCTTGCGCCCACATGTGGATACCCACATAGGTGGCTTCCATCGGGTCGTTGGTCACCGCCTTGTCGGCGCCTGGCAGGTTCTTGGCCTTGGCATAGGCCTTCCAGTCGGCGACGAACTTCTGGTTCACCGGGTTATCCACCGACTCGAAGTAGTTCCATGCCGCCAGGTGGCCCACCAGCGGTTTGGTGTCGATGCCGCGCAGTTCTTCTTCACCCACCGAGAACGCCACCACCGGCACGTCGGTGGCCTTCAGGCCCTGGTTGGCCAGTTCTTTGTAGAACGGCACGTTGGAGTCGCCGTTGACTGTGGAGATGACGGCGGTCTTGCCGCCAGCGGAGAACTTCTTGATGTTGGCGACGATGGTCTGGTAATCGGCATGGCCGAACGGCGTGTAGACCTCTTCGATGTCCTTGTCGGCCACACCTTTGCTGTGCAGGAAGGCGCGCAGGATCTTGTTGGTGGTGCGCGGGTAGACGTAGTCGGTGCCCAGCAGGAAGAAGCGCTTGGCACTGCCGCCGTCTTCGCTCATCAGGTATTCCACTGCCGGAATCGCTTGTTGGTTGGGCGCAGCGCCGGTGTAGAACACGTTCGGCGACATCTCTTCACCCTCGTACTGCACCGGGTAGAACAACAGGCCATTGAGTTCTTCGAACACCGGCAGCACAGACTTGCGCGACACCGAGGTCCAGCAGCCGAACACCACCGCGACTTTGTCTTGGGTCAGCAGCTGGCGGCTCTTTTCGGCGAACAGCGGCCAGTTGGAGGCCGGGTCCACTACCACCGGCTCGAGCATCTTGCCGTTTACACCACCTTTGGCGTTGATCTCTTCGATGGTCATCAAGGCCATGTCCTTGAGCGATGTCTCGGAAATCGCCATGGTCCCGGACAGCGAATGCAGAATGCCGACCTTGATGGTCTCGGCGGCCTGGATGCTCCAGCTCAGGCCCATCGCCGCGATAGACGCGCTGAGGGTAAAAGCCTTGATCAGACTGCGACGCTTCATGTGCTCTCTCCGATGAGTTTGTTGTGGTGTTGGCTACTCGGAGAGGGGTGTTGCAAGGGGTGTGCCTAGCGGCGAAAGAGCCGTAATAGAGGGGCTGTGCGAGGTATTAGGGCGCGAAGTGGATCCAGTTTGGTGCTTGAATGTTTTGCATGCACAGCATTGGGGCCGCACAGCGGCCCATCGCCGGCAAGCCGGCTCCCACAGGTATGGCGTTGGCCTCTAGAGCAATGCAATTGTTGTGGGAGCTGGCTTGCCTGCGATGGGCTGCAGAGCAGCCCCAGTGGTTGATCAGTTCTCGCGAACGGCACTACGCGGATGCCGCTTGCTGCGCACGCCCTGGTAAGTGGCGGCCAGCAGCACGAACCAGATCGGCGTCACCAGCAACGCCGCACGGGTGTCGTCCTCCAGGCTCAGCAGCACCAGGATGAACGCGAAGAACACCAGGCACGCATAGCACATGAACCGTCCGCCCGGCATCTTGTAGGTCGATGCCTGGTGCAGCGCCGCACGGTTCTTGCGGTAGCTGAGATAGGACAGCAGGATCAGCGTCCAGACGAACATGAACAGTACCGCCGACACGGTGGTGACCAGGGTGAACGCCTCGACCACGTTGGGCACCAGGTAGATCAGCACCGCCCCAAGCAGCAGGCAGGTGCAGGAGAAGTACAGGCCGTTGGCCGGTACGGCGCGGCGCGACAGTTTCTCGAACGCTTGTGGTGCATCACCTTCCTGGGCCAGGCCGTAGAGCATGCGGCTGGTGGAGAACACGCCGCTGTTGGCCGACGAGGCAGCCGAGGTCAGCACCACGAAGTTGATGATGCTGGCCGCCGCCGGCAGGCCGGCCAGCACGAACAGCTCGACGAACGGGCTCTTGCCCGGTACCACGTCACGCCAGGGTGTCACGGCCATGATTGCGATCAGCGCCAGTACATAGAAGACGATGATCCGTACCGGGATCGAGTTGATCGCCCGTGGAAGGGTGCGCTCGGGGTTCTTCGCTTCGGCGGCCGTGGTGCCGACCAACTCGATGCCGACGAAGGCGAACACGGCGATCTGGAAACCGGCGAAGAAGCCCATCAGGCCATTGGGGAACATGCCGCCGTCGTTCCACAGGTTGGCCAGTTGCGCGGTGCGCCCGTTGGGTGATTCAAAACCGGTGATGACCATGTACAGGCCAGTGACGACCAGACCGAGAATGGCGACGATCTTGATCAGGGCGAACCAGAATTCCAGCTCGCCGAACATCTTCACCGTGACCAGGTTCAGCGACAGCAGTACCGCCACGCAGGTCAGCGCGGGTATCCACTGCGGCAGGTCGGGGAACCAGAACTGGGTGTACGCGGCGATCGCGACCACGTCAGCAATGCCAGTGACCACCCAGCAGAACCAGTAGGTCCAGCCGGTGAAGTAGCCTGCCCAGGGGCCGAGCAGGTCGGCGGAGAAGTCGATGAACGACTTGTAGTTGAGGTTCGACAGCAGCAGTTCGCCCATGGCACGCATGACGAAGAACAGCATGAAGCCGATGATCATGTAGACGAAGATGATCGAAGGGCCGGCGAGGCTGATGGTCTTGCCCGAACCCATGAACAGGCCGGTGCCGATGGCACCGCCAATGGCGATGAGCTGGATGTGGCGGTTGGTCAGGTTGCGTTGCAGGTGCTGGTCGTCAGCAGGTGAGGTTGAAGTCATAGGCTGCATTCCATTGAGAGTCAGTCTGCTTGTCAGAGGTAGCCGGCAAGGCTAACACGGACGTTTCAGCTCGGGGCGCGACAGATCGACTCGACTTTTGGGTAGCAGTCCCATCGCCGGTAAGCCGGCGATGGGCTCGCTATGAGCTTATGCCTGGGCCAATACTCTGCGTCGCACCAACACGCTGTCGGCTATCCATATCAGCAGCATCGAAACGCCCACTAGCGGGAAAACCACCCCCAGTGCCAGCATTACCACCACCGCCGTCTTCCAGCGCGGCAGGTCATGACGCAGTGGCGGCACGCCCATGCCACCGACCGGCCGGCGCTTCCACCACATCACCAGCCCGCTGACCGAGCCCAGCAGAATCATCAGGCACACCAGCAGGATGATGATCTGGTTCAGCGCCCCGAACATCTTCCCTTCATGCAGCATGACACCTAACTCGGTGGCCTTGGCCACTGGGCTGTAATGCTGCCAACGGACATCGGCCAGCACCTGGCCGGTGTACTGGTCAACGTGCAGGGTGGCGTCGTTGCGAGGGTCGTCGGCGAACACCGAGACGGTAAACACGCCATCGGCAGTGGTCGGCAGAGTGATGCTGTAGCCCGGTTCGACCTGGCGTGCGTTGGCGAGGTCCTCGACCTGTTGCAGGTTCACCTGGGGCGCCGCTGGCTTGTTCGACATCATGTGGTGCCCGGCGTGTTCGGCATGGGCACCAGACTGCGGCATCGGCGTGTTCTCCATGGCCCAGGGCACCGTCTGGCGGTGGGCGTTGTTGAGCTCACCGGCCTGCTGGTCGGACTTCGGCACATCGTTCCACATGGCCGCCGGAAAGCGGTTCCACAGGTCGGCGTACTGCTTGCCCCACAGCCCGGTCCAGGTCATGCCGCTGAGCAGCATCATCAGCAGCAGCGCCGAGCCCCAGAACCCGCTGACCGCATGCAGGTCGCGCCACAACACGCGGCCACGGGCAGACAGCCTTGGCCATAAGACACCGCCACTGGTGCGCCCACGTGGCCACCACAGGTACAGGCCAGATACCACCAGCACGATGCCCCAACCGGCGGCCAACTCCACCAGCCTGTCGCCGACCGTGCCGACCATCAGCTCGCCGTGCAGGGCACGGGCGATGGCCTGCAGGTTCTGCTTGGCATCCTGATCACCGAGAATCTTGCCGCTGTAGGGGTTCACGAACACGTTCAACTCGTGGCCGCCGTCGTGCACCACGAACTGCGCACTGCGCTCGGCGTTGACTGGCGGCAGGTACTGGCCCACGTGGCCTTGCGGGTAGGCCTGGCGTACTTCGGCCAGCAGGGTGTCGGCGCCCTGTCGCTGTGTGCCGGCTTCGACCACCATCAGGTCGCGATACATCAGCGGATCGAGCTGCGGTTTGAACAGGTAGATGATCCCGGTGATCGCCAACAGGATCATGAAGGGTGCGACGAACAGCCCTGCGTAGAAATGCCAGCGCCAGGCCAGGTTGTAGAAAGAAACACGTGTTCCGCTCATGGGAACCTCCTGTTTGACCAGCTGAGAGGCGCGCCCGAAAGCGCGCCGGTTGTTGTTGTCAGAAGCTGAAGTCGACCTTGGTCCAGAAGGTCCTGCCTGGCTCGTTCACCGGCTGTGGATCGATGGCCGGGTAGCCGAACCCGGCATTCCCTGCCAGGTTCAGGTGCTCGGCGTAGGTTTTGTCGAACAGGTTGTCGACGCCTGCGCTGAGCTTGAGGTTGTGGTTCACCTTGTAGGCACCGTTGAGCGAGAACACGCCGAAGCCCGCGCTTTTCTGGTAGTCCTTGCCCACCACGTTGCCCTGGTTCTCGGCGATGCGGTTCTGCGCCGCCACCAAGCGCCAGAGGGCGCCGACGCTCCAGGTGTCGCGGCTGTAGGTCAGGCCCAGGCGGCTTTCCAGCGGTGGCATTTGCGGCAGGGCCTTGCCGTCGCTGCTGTTTTTGCCCCAGGCGTAGGCCAACGTGGCGTCGGCTTTCCAGTTTTCGGTCAGCTTGTAGGCAGCCCCCAGTTCGCCGCCCATGATGCGAGCGTCGATGTTCTGCGCCTGGGTGGAGGTCATGCCCATCATGCCGGTGCGGTAGTCGAACAGGATGTAGTCGCGGATCTGCCCGACATAACCCGAGGCCCAGGCTTCCAGGCGCTCATCGCGGTACTGGATGCCGAAGTCGAGCTGGGTGGTCTTCTCGGGCTTGATGCTGTCGAAGGCATTGACCGAACCGGCAGGGCCCTGGTCCGGGGAGAACAGCTCCCAATAGTCGGGGAAGCGCTGGGCATGGCCGAGGCCGATGTAGGTGGTGGCTGGCAGCGCCGCCAGGTCGTGTTCATAACGCACGAACCCGCTGGGCAGCGTGTCGGCACGGGTGTTGCCGTTGGTGGCGCTGTCATCGCGAAAGTCCCTGGCCGAGGCGCGGTCCAGACGCACGCCGGTGATCAGGCGGTCTTCGCCGGTGGCGTACCAGGTCAGTTCGCCGAACGCACCGTAGTTGTGGAAGTCGGCGTCTTTGTCCCAAGGCTCGTTCTTGTAGGTGTCGACACCCATTGCACTGCGTGCACGGTGCTCGTTGGTCTGCGCGTCGATGCCGCTGATCAGTTGCACATCGGCCCAGCGCCAGGTGGCCTTGATGCGCGCGCCCAACGTACGGCGTTCGACGGCGGCGGCCATCGGCCCGGCCATCATGCCGGTGCCTGACGGAGTACGCAGGCTGTAGTTGTCCATCACGTGGTCGGCGTAGTTGTAGTAGACCTGCGCCTCGACCTTGTCGAGCACCTCGCCCAGGTTGGATTTTTCAAAGCGCAGGCCCAGGCTCTCGCGCTTGAACTGCGCGCCATCCATGCCACGCCCGGCGTAGCGTGCTTCGCCGTCGCCCTTGCCGGCAGTGAGCTCCAGCAGGGTGTCCTGGTCTGGTGTCCAGCCCAGGGTCACATCGCCGTTCCATTTGTCCCATCGCGATGGCACGGTGTCGCCGTTGCCATCCTCATAGTCATCCGAGCGCGACTGGTTACCGACGAAGCGGGCATAACCCAGGCTGTTGCCGGCGGCGGCGTCGAGCACCTTGTCGAAGCGGCCGTTGGAACCAGCCAGCAGGCTGGCGTTGACGCGGCTGCCGAGGGTGCCGAATTTCTCCGGTTCGCGCTCGAACAGAATGGTGCCCGCCGAGCCGCCAGGCCCCCAGATCACGCTTTGCGGGCCTTTGATCACGGTCAGGCGGTCGTAGGTTTCCGGTGAAATATAGGAGGTCGGCGCGTCCATCCGGTTGGGGCAGGCGCCGAGCATCACACCGCCGTTGGTGAGGATGTTCAGCCGTGAGCCGAACATGCCGCGCAGCACCGGGTCACCGTTGGTGCCACCGGAACGGATCGCCGAAAAGCCGGGGATGGTCTTGAGGTAGTCGGCGCCGTCACTGGCCGGCACCGGCTGGCGTGGGTCTTTCGGGTTGGTGACCACAGTCAGTGGCGAGCTGGGAGCGACGGCGGTGATGACCGTCGGGCTCAGCTCGGCGTGCTCGTGCTCATGGCCTTCATGGCCGAGGTCGGCGGCCAGGGCCATCGGGGTGAGCAGCGAGCCGCACAACGCGGCGAGTGTCCCTCGCAGGGACAAGACAAAAACAGGGGTGCAGCCGGACATAGTGATTCCAGTCGATCAGTCATGAGTGTGCGCGAAGCCTCCTGGCTCCGGGCGAAAAAAGTTGGTTTCAGACGTTGATCGAAAGGGGCGGTGCTCGGCTGCGCGCACCGGGGAACACCGCCTGCCGGGCGTGGCCATGGCGCGTTGGCGCAGTGAGGGCGGGGGAGGGAACAATGATGCCGGCGGTGAGCGGGCTTAAGGTTTGCGGCAGTGCGGGGCAGTTGAACAGCAGACTGCAGTAACCGCACTTTTCCCACATGACGTGCAACTGACCATCGCCACCGTGGCCATGCTGCGCGTCACCACCTTGTTCGTGGCTTGCGGACATGGACATGTCCATGCTCATCGGCATGGTCATTCCGGCGTGGTGATCCATCGGCATCGACTGAGAAATCAGCGGGCCGATGAAGATCATCCACATGGCGAACAGGCTCAGCCAACCGCCACCGATGCGCCTGCGTTCAGGGCGGGTGGTACGGCTGGTCTGGCTGCGTGGCAGGCTCATGGTGAGTGCCTGTCAGGTGTCAGTCAGTGCGCGTGTTCGTGGGCCTGGGGCTGGTCCGTCGGTGGCTGCTTCTGCACGGCCACATCAACCGTGATGTTGCCGGCCTTCTCGAAGTGCAGGGTCAGCGGGAAGCGCTTGCCATCGCTGAGCAGGCTGCGGTCCTTGGGTTGCATCAGCATCACGTGGTAGGCGCCAGGGGCGAAGGTCAGGTCCTTGCCTGCCGGTACCACCACGCTCGGCACTTGCTGCATCTTCATGGTGCCGCTGCTGGTGCTGGCATGTTCGTGCAATTGCGCGTCGTCGCTGATCGGGCTGTCGACACCGAGCAAACGGTCGTCGGCCTTGCCGTTGTTGTGCACGACGAAATAGGCAGCGACGTTGGGTGCGTTCGGAGGCAGTTCCAGCGACCAGGGGTGGGCGATGTGCAGGTCGCCTACGGTGTATTCGTGAGCGCTGGCGTAGGTGCCAGGCAGCAGCAGGGCAGCCAGCATGAGTGCGTGTTTGAGCATGGGTGAGTCTCCATTCTGTTCAGGTTCAAACCGAAAGCGTGATGAACTCAGACCAGGGGAGAGGCTCGGGGATTGAGCGCGGGCCAGAGCTGGCGCGGCGTAGGTTGGTAGGCCGTGAACTGCGGCGCGAGCCCGGCAAGCACTGTCGGAGGGTTGTGCAGTTGCGGCGGATAGCCCGGCAGGGCCAGCAACGGCGCAGCACACGAGCAGCACCAGCAGTGTTGCATGTTCGAGTGGTCGTCGCTTTGGCTGCCGAGGTCGATCTTGGCCAGGGCCTGGACATCGACCTTGGCCTTGCCCGCCACGCTCGAACAGAAAGCCCCCCACAGCAGCTGTTCGGCCGGGCCCTTGGGCGCGGCAGAGGACAGCGGCATGGCCAGCAGGTTGAACAGCACAGCAAGGCAGGCTATCCAGGCAATGTGCCGACGTGGGGGCATGGAGAGATCCGGTCAGGAATCGTGGTGGCTATTGTAAGGCGGAGTATAGGTAAAAATGGCAGGGTGCGGTGAAGTGACGCAGGTGGGGTTGGGTGTATGTGGTTGATCCGACCCATTGCCGGCAAGCTGGCTCCCATAAACCCTTCGCGTTACTGGTCGGCAGGTTGTTCTCGGCTGGCCATATAGTCCGGGCTGGCATCCTCACCGTCGAACCAGCTGTCCCATGACTCCCCGGCCGGCGTAATAATTCGGGTGCGCCCAACCGCTACGATGTCTACGCGGGTGATGTCATCGGGAAGTGCGACGGTTTTTGGCAAGCGGATGACCTGGCTACGGTTGCTTTTGAAGACAGCACCTTGCTCCATGTTAGGCCTCCTTGGAAGCTGCAATGTGTGACTGAGTTTTTGTGTGTAGGGGTGTATATGACAATCAGATATACGTTTCTGCAGGCCGGCAGTCAAAGCCCCAACCTGGAGAGCAACAGGCTCACCCCTGTAAACGCCAGGTCCACCTCGGGCAGCGTCGGGCGCTTGAGGATCAACACCGGCACCCCACGTTCACGCGCCACCTCAAGCTTTGGCTCGGTGGCCACGCTGCCGCTATTCTTGCTGACCAGCACATCGATGGCCCGACGTTCGAACAGTGCGCGCTCGTCGTCGATGTTGAATGGACCACGGGCACCGATCACCTCGCAGCGTTCGTTGCCTGGGCAGGCTTCCAGTGCGCGGAGTGTCCAGAACTGGTCGGGCGGAATCTCGTCCAGATGCTGCAACGGCTCGCGTCCCAGCGTGAATAGCGGGCGTCGGAAGGGTTTGAGCGCTTCGATCAGGCCGGCCCAGTCCTCCACCTCGCGCCAATCATCGCCGGGCTGCGCCTCCCAGGCTGGTCGACGAAGGGCCCAGCAAGGAATGCCGACGGCCTGCGCGGCAAGTGCGGCGTTGTGGCTGATTTGCGCGGCATAGGGGTGGGTGGCGTCGATCAGCAGGGTGATTCCTGCTTCACGCAGGTAGTTGGCCAGGCCCTCTGCGCCACCATAACCACCAACCCTTACCTGGCAACCAAGGTCCTGGGGTACGCGGCCAATACCGGCCAGGCTGTAGATGTGCTCGGGGCCAAGTCGACGGGCGATGGCCAGGGCTTCGGTGACGCCACCCAGCAGTAGTATGCGATTGCTCATAGGGTACCTGCCCGGCCAACGATGCCGCCTTGTCTGTCGATGGCGATCACTTCCACCTGCACCTGTGCCGGCACCACGCTGCGGGCGAAGGCCAGGGCGTGGGCACAGACCTCATCACCCAGGGCAATGCCTTGTGCATGGGCCAGGGCCAGGGCCTGCTGGCTGGTGTTGGCAGCGATGATTGCGTTTTGCAGCGTTTGATCAGCACCGATGTTTGCCGCCCAGCCGGCCAGTTGCGGCAGATCGATGCTCGAATGGCGGCTGTGCAGGTCCATGTGTCCGGCGGCCAGCTTGCTGATCTTGCCGAAGCCGCCACACAGGGTCACTTGGGCCACGGGCACCTTGCGCAGGTGCTTGAGCACCGCGCCGACAAAGTCGCCCATTTCAATCAGGGCAATTTCCGGCAGGCCATAGATGCGGCGTATGGTGTCCTCGCTGGCGTTGCCGGTACAGGCCGCAATGTGGGTGTAGCCGTTGGTGTGGGCAACGTCGATGCCTTGATGGATCGAGGCGATGTAAGCGGCGCAGGAGAAGGGCCGCACAATGCCGCTGGTGCCAAGAATCGACAAACCGCCAAGAATGCCCAGCCGTGGGTTCATGGTCTTGAGCGCCAGCTGTTCGCCGTCGCGCACGTTGACCGTAACCTCGAAGCCACCGTTGTAGGCGCAGTCGCAGGCCAGTTGTTGCAGATGCTCGCTGATCATTCGTCGCGGCACTGGGTTGATCGCCGGTTCACCCACCGCCAGCACCAGCCCAGGGCGAGTGACCGTGCCGACACCTTTGCCAGCGACGAAGCGAACGCCAGGTTCAACGACTAAACGCACCTGGGTGTAGAGCAACGCCCCATGGGTGACGTCCGGGTCGTCGCCGGCATCTTTCAGCGTGCCGGCTTCGGCGCGTTCGCCGTCCTTGCGGCAAAACTCAAGGCGCATCTGCACCACCTTGCCCTTGGGCAACGTAATGCTTACCGCATCGTGGCATTCACCGGTCAGCAGCAGGCGCGCCGCGGCCAGGCTGGTGGCTGTGGCGCAGCTGCCGGTGGTCAGTCCGCTGCGCAGGGGGGCCGGTTGTTCTCGGGTTTCTTCACGCATCGACAGGCTTCACCACCTCGAGCAGGGTGATCGGCAGGGCTTGGCGCCAGGTGTCGAAGCTGCCAAGGGGTTGTGCGTGGGCGACATGGATGCGGGTCAGCTCGCCACCGTGCTGTTCACGGAAAATGCCCAGTGCGAGTTCGCTCTGCAAGGTAACGGCATTGGCTACCAGACGCCCGCCTGGGCGCAGGCGCTGCCAGCACAGGTCCAGTACGCCTTCGCGAGTGACGCCACCGCCGATGAAAATGGCGTCGGGAAGTTCCAGCGCTTGCAAGGCATCCGGGGCCTTGCCGCGAACCAACTGCAGGCCGGGTACGCCCAGGGCATCCCGGTTGTATTCGATGAAGCCCTGGCGGCCTTCATCGGCCTCGATCGCCAGGGCTCGGCAGGCGGGGTGCGAACGCATCCATTCGATACCGATGGAGCCGCACCCGGCACCCACATCCCACAGCAACTCGCCAGGCTGTGGTGCCAGGCGAGCCAGGGTGATGGCGCGGACATCGCGCTTGGTCAACTGGCCGTCATGACGGAAGGCGCTGTCGGGCAGGCCCGCGACCCGCGGCAAGCGCAGTGCATCGGGCGCGGCGCGGCACTCGATGGCCACCAGGTTCAGTGCGGCAACCTGGGCGTGCGGCCAGTCCTCGGCGGTGCCAGACAGCTGGCGCTCATCCGTGCCGCCAAGGTGTTCGAACACCTGCATGCGGCTCGGCCCATAGCCTCGCTCGCGCAGCATGTTGGCGATGGCGCCTGGGCTGTCGCCATCGTTGCTCAGTACCAGCAGGCGCACGCCACTGTGCAGATGCGCATTGAGCGCCGCCAGCGGACGTGCAACCACGGAGAGTATCTGGACATCCTGCAGTGGCCAGCCGAGACGGGCAGCTGCCAGGGCGCAGGATGATGGCATCGACAGCACCTGCATCTCTTCAGCAAGTACCTGGCGTGCAAGGCTGGCGCCGACGCCATAGAACATCGGGTCGCCGCTGGCCAGCACACAGACCGCCTCGCCGCGCTGGGCAAGAACCGGTGCCAGCGAGAAGGGGCTTGGCCATTCCTGCCGTTCGGCGCCGATGCAGCGCGGCAGCAAGGCCAGCTGGCGTGGGCTGCCGAAGATCTGCGAGGCGCTGAGCAGGGCGCGCCGGGCCTGCTTGCCCAGCCCGCTGAAGCCGTCTTCGCCGATACCTACAACTGTCAGCCAGGGTGCCATCTGTTTCATTCCGCCGTTAAAGGTGCCCCATCGCGGGTAATCCCGCTTCCACAGGCCGGTGCTGCTGTCGAGGGCAGCGCATTACCTGTGGGAGCGGGTTTACCCGCGAAAGGGTCATGAATTTCTGCTCAATCGCCACTGATGCTCGACCACCGGTTTTTCATGCCGCCGGACAAAGCAGGCATAATACCGCGCCTTCTACACTCAAGCGCATTTTCACGGATTGCCGGACACCCCTTTGAAGCAGGTAAACGCCCCCGAAGTTTCGCCTCGCCCCTCGGCCTGCCCGGGGTTGTGGCGTATCGTCAGTGCTCTGGACGGCGGTATCTGCCGGATCAAGCTGCCTGGTGGCCTGCTGCTGGCCGACCAGGCCGACGCCGTGGCCACCGCTGCCGAGCGTTACGCGGGGGGCGTGATCGAGGCGACCAACCGCGGCAACCTGCAGATTCGCGGCATCGGCAGCGACCAACGCGGCCTGATCGACAGCCTGCTGGCTGCGGGGCTCGGCCCGCGAGAGGCCGCTGGCGACGATGTACGCAACTTGATGCTTAGCCCGCTGGCCGGGCATGACCCGGCGATGCTGCTGGATGTGCGGCCGTTGGCCGGGCAGATTCTGCACATGCTGGAAAGTACTCCGCGCCTGCATCAGCTGTCGGCCAAGTTCGCCGTGCAGCTGGATGGCGGCGAGGGCCTGGCCATGCTTGAACACCCGCACGACCTGTGGCTGTCGGCCGTGCGTCTGGAGCAGCGTACCTGGTTGGCATTTGGCCTGGCGGGTTGCCCTGCCGATGGCCAGGTGCTGGGGGCCGTGCCGGTGGAGCAGGGCTTGGCCCTGGTGCGTGCCGTGCTGGAGCGCTTCCTCGACCTGGCAAGCCCCGAACAGTCGCGCATGCGCCAGTTGCTGGAAAGCTGCACAGCCCAGGCGTTCGTCGAGGGGCTCGGGCTGGACATCCGTTGCGATTCAGCCGTGCTCGGCTGGCAGCGTACGGCCCGCGCCGCCGACTGGCTGGGCGTCTTGCCCCAGGCACAAGGCATCGCCTTGGGTGTCGCCCCGCCGCTGGGTCGCCTGACACCCAGCATGTTGCGCTGCGCCGCGGACGTGGCCCGTGAAATGGGCGATGGCAGCCTGCGCATGAGCCCTTGGCAAAGCCTGGTGTTGACCAATATTGATGCTGATCGCAATGAACAGGCGCTGGCTGCGCTGTCAGCACAAGGCCTGTTGTGCGACAGCCAGGCTCCCCTTGCCCGAATCACAGCGTGCACCGGTGCCAGCGGCTGTGCCAAGGCCCAGGCTGAAACCAAGGCCGATGCCGTTGTCCTGGCCACCCTGTTGCGCCCTGGCGCTCCCGGCAGCGTGCATTTGTCCGGCTGCCTCAGATCCTGCGCCGTGGCCCATGTCGCCCCGGCCACCTTGCTGGCCCGCTCACCGGGCCGTTACGACCTTTACCTGCGCGATGCGCGCTTGCCGGGCTTCGGTGCCCTGCGCGCCGCCAACCTCACCTTGAACGAAGCAGGCGCCATGCTCGACCTGCCGACGGAGCACCTTGATGATTGACTACATCCGCGATGGTCAGGAGATCTATCGCAATTCCTTCCGGATCATCCGTGAGGAGGCCCGACTCGAGCGGATTCCCGCAGACCTTGAGAAGCTCGCCGTGCGGGTGATTCATGCCTGCGGCATGGTCGAGGCCATCGATGGCCTGCAGTTCTCCGACGGCGCGGGCAGCGCAGGGCGCCAGGCCCTGGCCAACGGTGCGCCGATTCTGTGTGACGCGCACATGGTGGCCGAGGGCATCACCCGTGCGCGCCTGCCTGCCAACAATCAGGTGATCTGCACCCTGCGCGACCCGAGCGTGCCGAGCCTGGCCAAGGACGCCGGTAATACCCGTTCTGCCGTTGCACTGGAGCTGTGGCGCCCGCACCTGGAGGGCAGTGTAGTGGTGATCGGCAACGCGCCGACCGCACTCTTCTACCTGCTGGAGATGCTCGATGCCGGTGCGCCGAAGCCTGCGTTGATCCTCGGCTTCCCGGTCGGTTTCGTCGGGGCCGCCGAGTCCAAGGCCATGCTCGCCGCCGATAGCCGTGGCGTGCCGTTCGTGATCATGCAGGGCCGCCTGGGCGGCAGCGCGATGGCCGCCGCCGCGGTCAACGCCCTGGCCACGGAGGTGGAGTGATGACGCCGCGCGGACGCCTGCTGGGCCTGGGCGTAGGCCCTGGTGACCCTGAACTGATTACCGTCAAGGCGCTGCGCTTGCTGCGCGAGTCGCCGGTGGTTGGCTACTTCGTGGCCAAGGGCAAGCGTGGCAATGCCTTCGGCATCATCGAGGCACACCTGCAGCCCGAGCAGACGCTGCTGCCGTTGGTGTACCCGGTGACCACCGAAGCCTTGCCGGCACCGTTGTCCTACGAGCAAGTGATCAGCGATTTCTACGACGAAGCCAGCGTCCAGGTGGCCGAACACCTGGATGCCGGCCGTGACGTGGCGGTGATCTGTGAGGGGGACCCGTTCTTCTACGGCTCGTACATGTATCTGCACGACCGCTTGGCCGAGCGCTACGACGCTGAGGTGATTCCGGGCGTGTGCTCGATGCTCGGCGGTGCTTCTGTGCTGGGTGCGCCACTGGTGTACCGCAACCAGAGCCTGTCGGTGCTGTCTGGCGTGTTGCCGGCCGAAGAACTCAAGCGCCGCCTGGCCGACGCCGATGCGGCGGTGATCATGAAGCTTGGCCGCAACTTCCCCAAGGTGCGCGAGGTGCTTGCCGAGCTGGGCCTGGACCGGCGTGCGCTGTATGTCGAGCGCGCAACCATGGCCAACCAGAAGATCGTGCCGCTGGATGAGGTCGACCCGCAGTCGTCGCCGTACTTCTCGCTGATCATCGTGCCGGGTGAAAAATGGCAGGGATGAGCATGCTCAAAGCACCGGCGATCATCATTCTTGGCCCTGGCAGCCTGGCCACGGCGCAGCGAATCAAAGGGCTTTATCCCGACGCATCGATCCATGGCCTGAGCGGACGGGTCGAAGGCGCCGATCACAGCTATGCGTCGTTCGGCGAAACGCTGCGCGGTTTGTACCAGCAGGACACGCCGATCATCGCACTGTGTGCGGCGGGAATCGTCATCCGCAGCCTGGCCAGCCTGCTCAACGAGAAGGGCGTCGAGCCGCCTGTGCTGGCGGTCGCCGAGGATGGCAGTGCGGTGGTGCCGCTGCTGGGCGGGCTGGCCGGGGTGAATGTCATGGCCCGCGAGGTCGGTGATGCGCTGGGGGTGCCTGCGGCGATCACCACCAGCGGCGAATTGCGATTCGGCACGTGCCTGCTGAACCCGCCCGAAGGCTATGCGCTGGCGGATCTTGAGCAGGGCAAGCGTTTCGTCTCCGATCTGCTGGCCGGCGAGACAGTGCGTGTCGAAGGCGACGCCCTGTGGCTTGCACAGGTTCAGCTACCGTCCAGTGAGTCCGCTCAACGCATCATTCATGTTGGGTGTGAGGCGCGTCCGGCCAACCGGGACGAATTGCAGATTCACGCACGCTCGGTGGTGGTCGTCGTCGAGTCTGCGGGGCCTGCTTTGGTTGACCAGGTGCGTGATGCGTTGCGTGCTGCAGGCATCGCCGAGCCTTCGCTGGCCTGCTTGCTGGTGGCCGAACAGGCCATGGCAGAGCCTTCCCTGCACGAAGCCGCGCAGGCGCTTGGCGTGGCACTGCGTTTCGCTTCCAAGCGGGCCGGCCTGGTCGAGATGGCTGTCGCAGCCTTGCCTGAGGCCCGAGTTATCGAGCAAGGGGGCGTGGTCATTGCCGTGGCACCTGCACCTGTAGATGTCGCACAGGTTGGCCGCCCCCGTGGTCGCCTGGCGGTCATCGGGCTGGGGCCTGGTGCGGCAGAGCTGATGGTGCCAGCCGTCAAGGCTGAATTGGCCCGCGCTCAGGACGTGCTTGGCTACGAAACCTATGTGCGTATGGCTGGCCCGTTCCGTGCCGACCAGGTACTGCATTGCACCGACAACCGTGAAGAGATGCAGCGTGCTCGCCATGCCTTCGAGCTGGCCGCCCAAGGGCGCTCGGTGGTGGTGGTGTCGTCGGGGGACCCTGGGGTGTTCGCCATGGCTGCCGCAGTGTTGGAGGCCCTGCACGAATCGACCGACCCGGCCTGGCATCGGGTAGACCTGGAGATCCTGCCGGGTGTTTCCGCGTCGCTGGCCACTGCCGCGCAAGCTGGCGCCCCTCTGGGGCATGATTTCTGCGTGATGTCGCTGTCGGATAACCTCAAGCCCTGGTCGATCATCGAACGTCGTCTGGACCTCGCGGCCCAGGCCGACCTTGTTCTGGCGTTCTACAACCCGATCTCGCGTTCGCGGCCGTGGCAGTTGGGGCGCGCTCTGGAGATTGTGCGTCAGCATCGGGACGGGAAAACGCCTGTAGTCCTCGGCCGAGATATCGGTAGGCCGGGGCAGACACTCAGGGTCGTACTTTTGGCCGACCTGGTGCCAGAAATGGTCGATATGCGCACCATGGTGCTGCTCGGTTCCTCCACCACTTGCACCTTCGAGCGCGCGGATGGCGGGCTCTGGGCGTACACCCCACGCTGGTACGGCAACAAGCCGTAAGCCACTGAAACGGCTGCAGGGCAGGAAGTCTTTCGCGCAAGGCAAGGTATCTGGCGATCGGTAGGTTTGCAGGCGGGGCCACAGTGCTCCGCCCATCCCTACCATGGAGAGATACCCAATGACCGACACCCTAGAAAAGAAACAGACCCTGCAATTGCTTGCCGACCAGAACCTGTTTGTCTTCAGCGACAACGTCAGTGAGCTGGCTCGCGAGGCAAGCAGGGACTGCCACGCGTTTGCCACACGAAATGCCAACAAACGGCATCATCCAAGGCGGGCTGTGGACGCCTGGTTCAATGATTACCTGGATACCATGGGCGCCAGCGGCTGGACCAGGCTCAAGTATGAGGTCAGGAAAATCACCGAAGTTGGTTCGTATGTGGAGATGAGCAATCTGTTCTATCAGGGTCTCCAGACTGCATACGGTGCGGCTACCGGCGACATCAAGCAAAGCCTGAAAGACCTGGGCGGCGCCATTATCGATGCCCTGAAGGACCGCGAAGTCCTCAAGTTGCTGGACACCCGCAGCATTAAAGATGACCGCGTGAGCATCAGCCTGTGCAAGTGCGTCGAGTCGGCAAATGGTGAAGTGGTCATGCTGGTCTGCGCCCTGCAGAACGACGAAATTCCGACCAAGAAAGGTGAAACGCTGCTGGGTAAATGGGAACACCGCGGCTCCATCACCTACGCCTGCGGGGCAACACTGAGCTTCAGCCGCAGGAGTTACGGGGCTGTTCGCGACCTGATCGAAAAGGGGCTTGATGCCGATGCACGCAAGGTACTGGCCGAGCGTGTACTGCCTTGATCAATGAAGCTGGGGTCGGGAGCAAGGCGCCTGACCTCTTGCCTGGATGCGACCGTTAGGGAGTATGGACCATGTCTGATCTCAACCCTGAATCCACATGTGGCACGATAGTCGAAAGCACCATCATGCCGTTCGGTTCAAATGTCAGCCTGGATGAACGCGAGGACATTCTGCTGGTTATCCGTTATGCCCACTTGGTGGCTACCAGTGAGAGCGAGGCACCGCTTTTCCTGGACTGGTTTCCCAATTTTCGGCGCAAGCTGAGTTTCCTGGGCTGGGATGCCACCCCGCCGCCCATCGTTAAGCTTCCTGGCCCAAGTCGTGAGCAACTGGTGGAGAAGGTTTTACGCGGGATAGGACAGGTAGGCTCGCAGGAGCATGTCGCTGAAACAGAGCGGTCCTTGTGGGCATTGCAGCATGACTCTGCGTTGCGTTTGCGTCTGGAAACAAGGATGAGAGAGACGGACACCAAGCACATTCAGTTCATGCCATGCGTAAGGCGCTCCGGTAGTTATTTCGACATGGTGCTGTTCCACCTGGAAGCAACTCAGTTAGACGACTATTTGAACGTTCTTTTTGCAAGCCACGGTGAGGGCCTGGGGTTACGAGCACAAAGTGCAGAGTTGATTCGATTCAACCTGCGTTTGTTTCGGGACCACCATCACCAGAAAGTAGAGAAATTCGTCACGTCGCAGGATCGCCAGTTCATAGCCAAACTAATACGTTACGGCAGCAAGTAACCCTTGATCCCGGTGAAAATAATCTGTGCCGCCAAGGCGCAGACGAACAGGCCCATCAAACGGCTGACGATCTGCAAGCCCTGGTCGCCCAGAATCCGTTCGATGCTGTTGGAGAGGTAAAGCACCAGGCCTACGGTAAAACTTGCCAGTGCGATGCTGATGATCGCCAGCAGCTTGTCGTCCCAATGCGGTTGGCCCACCCCCATCACCAGCAGGGCACCAATGGTGCCAGGGCCGACGGTCAGAGGGATGGTGAGCGGCACGATGGTGACGTCCTGTTGCACATTGTCCGCCTGCACCGCCGGTTTGCCCTGGGCCATACCCAAAGCCGAAATGAACAGCACGCTGCCGGCGCCGATGCGGAAGGCGTCGGCAGTGATGCCGAACACCCCGAAGATCACCCGCCCGAACAAGTACAGCAGCACGCTGGCCACCAGCGCGGCGAAGGCCACGCGCCAGGCCAGTTGCTTGCGCTCCTTGCTGGAGTGACCACGGGTCAGGCTGATGAAGCACGACAGCACGAAGAATGGGCTGTAGAGCACCAGCATCTTCAGATAGACGCTGAACAACTCATGGAGCATGGGCAAGGTCCATGGCAGGGGTGGGTGTGGGAAGTGTATCAGGCCCCTGACATCACGAGGTTTGCGCCGTGTCCGTGTGGGCTTCACGGTTGTTCGCCCAATACTGGATCAGCTCCCGCAGCTGCGACAGCTCTACCGGCTTGGCCATATGCCCGTCCATGCCAGCCAGGCGCGCGCGCTCTTTGTGCTCGGCAAGAATATGTGCAGTCAAAGCGACAACCGGGGTGCGCTGGCGCTGATTGGCGGCTTCCCACGCGCGCAATTGCTGGGTCGCGGAGAACCCGTCCAGCACCGGCATTTCACAGTCCATCAACACCAGGTCGTAGCGTTGCGCCTTCATGGCCTGCAGTGCTTCTTCGCCATTGCTGGCCGTGTCGGGCTCGAGGTCCAGCTTGCCAAGCATGCCGCGGATCACCTTGGTCGAGATGCTGTTGTCTTCGGCCACCAGTACGCGAAAATCTCGGGGCAACTCAAGCGCCGGTGCGGTGCCAGGCACGGGGGCGGGCACGGCCTGTTCGCGGCCACGTTGTGCCAGTTCTTCTGCCAGCGTGGTCTTGAGCGTGTAGCCGGCTACCGGTTTGGCCAGGATCCGCTTGACCCCGGCATTGCGGGCAATGACCTTGCTCGGCGCATTGCTGATGCCTGTGAGCATCACCACCAGGATGTCGTGGTTCAGGCTCGGGTCTTCCTTGATCTTGGCGGCCAGTTGCATGCCGGTCATGCCGGGCATGTTCTGGTCCAGCAGCACTGCATCGAAGTAATCGCGCAGGTGCGCCTTGGTGCGCAGCAGGGCCAGTGCCTCCTTGCCCGAAGGCACGGCGCTGACGTTCATGCCCCAGGCGCTGCACTGCTGTACCAGTACCTTGCGACAGGTGTCGTTGTCGTCCACCACCAGTACCCGGGCATCGCGCAGCGGGCCGTCGAGGTCGGTCGGGGGTTGCTCGAGGCGCGAAGGGTCAAGCGGCAGCGTCAGCCACAGGGTGTTGCCCATGTTGGTACTGCTCTTGATGCCGAATTCGCCCTGCATCATGCCGATCAGCTGCTTGGCGATGACCAGGCCAAGGTGGCCGCCCAGCTTGTTGCTCGACAGGAAGTGGTGGCTGTGCAACTCGGCCTGCAGCAGGGCCTCGCGCTCTGCCGCTGGCAGTGGCTCGCCGCTGTCCTGGACGGCGATCCGCAGGCGTGGCACCTCGCCGCGCTGGTCCAGCGCGACGACCAGCAGGATCTCGCCTTGGTCGGTGTTTTTCAGGGCGTTTTCCAACAGGCTCGACAATGCCTGGCGCAGGCGTGTCGGGTCTCCGCTGATCACCCGTGGTACCTGCGGCTGGGTAAAGCTGATCAGCTCGATGTTCTGCTGTTCGGCCTTGGCCCGGAAGATATTCAGGCAATCTTCGATCAGGGCGTTGAGGTCGAACTGCACATCGTCCAGCTCGATCTGCCTGGATTCGAGCTTGGAGATATCGAGAATCTCGTTGATCAGGGTAAGCAGTTCGTTGCCGGCGCTGTGGATGGTCTGCACGTAGTCGCGCTGCTTGACCGACAGCGGGGTGCCGAGCAGCAACTCGGTCATGCCCAGCACGCCGTTCATGGGAGTACGGATTTCGTGGCTGATCTTGGCCAGGAACTCGGCCTTGGCGTTGATTTCGGCATCGCTGGCGGCCAGGGCGCGGCTGGCGCTGAAGCGCTCCTCGCTCATCCGCCGCAGGCGTTCGCTGACAGCCAGGTTGAGCAGCAGGCCGCTGGCCACGGTCATGGCCATGAGGATGCACAGCAGCCAGGGTGTGGAGGTTCGAGTCAGGCCGAGCAGCGCCGGCAGCAACACTAGCCCGCCCAGGTTGTAGACCACCATGGCGATGCTGAACAGGCGTGCTGGCGCATAGCCTTTGTACCAGTGGAAGCTGCTGACCAGCAGCATGCTGACGCTGCCCAGTGCCAGCAGGGCGTAGGTCATCAGGTTCAGTGGCAAAGTGTCGACGAACAGCAGGACCAGCCCGCTGACCGCAGTGACCAGCATCTCACCCTGCAGCAAGCGGTTGAGCCGCGGCGAGCTGCAAGAAGAGAAGAAATGCTGGGTGAAGTACAACCCGGCCAGGCCTGCCAGGACCAGGGTCAGGTAGGCCGCCGGGGTTTGCGCACTGTGCCACAGATGCCACCACGGGCCGCTGAGGTTCAGCAGGATCAGGCCGCTGAGCAGCATCAGCCCGTGATACAGGGCCAGTACCAGGGTCGTGCTGGAGCGGGTGTAGAGGAAGCGGATCAGGTTATGCAGGATGAGCATCACCAGGCCGCCGAAGAGCATGCCGAACAGCAAGGGCTGGCCCTGATCGGATGCGGCTACCGCTGCAGGCTCAAGGCTGATGGCCGGGCGCAGCTGGTGCTCGGAGACCAGGCGCAGGTAGATGTCCAACGGCTGCTGGCGGTTGGGCAAAGGTAAGACATGGTCGCTGCCGCGCAGGGTCGGGCTGGCGTTGCCGGCCTGGCGCCCATGGTGCAGCTGACGGAGCAATTGGTCGCCGTTGAGGGCGTAGAGGTCGAGACGTGACAGGTCCGGGGCGAAAACCCGCAGCAGTTGCTCCTGATCGCCGGGTTCCAGCCGATAGTGCAACCACAGTGCCTGTTCCGCAGGGGCGGCATCCAGGTCGCCAAGGTCGATGGGGCTGAATTGGCTTCGGTAACGGTCGGAGCGCACATCGCTCAATTGCAGGTTGGCCTGTTCATCGAGCAGAACCGACCACCCTCCGCCTTGTTCGGCCGAAGCCGGAAGCAGGCAGAGCAAGGTCAGCAAGCTGACGATCAGGGCTGTGGCAATCCGAAGCCGACGCACGACGAAATCCCTTCTTAGCTGATGTGCCGGGTATTAACTATGCGCGGCGCGCCAAGTCGAAGGCAAGGCCTTGGCCAGGCCCTGTCGACGAGCCGAAGGCCGTGGGCGCAAGGCACCACGGCGATTCGGTAAAACTTACTGCTGGTGCTCACCGCGCTCGCGGGCGATGGCCCGGTAGCCGATGTCGGTACGGTAGAAGCTGCCGTTCCAGGAGACTTCCTTGGCCAGGCGGTAAGCCTGCTGCTGAGCGTCGGCAACGGTGCTGCCCATCGCGGTGGCGCAGAGCACACGACCACCGTTGGTCGCCACTTGGCCATTCTTGAGCGAAGTGCCGGCGTGGAACACCTTGCCTTCGATCTTGGCCGCTGCATCCAGGCCGCTGATCACGTCGCCCTTGGCGTAGTCGCCCGGGTAACCGCCGGCTGCCAGCACCACGCCCAGGCTCGGGCGCGGGTCCCATTGGGCTTCGATCTTGTCCAGGGCCTTGGCGAATGCGGCTTCGACCAGCAGCACCAGGCTCGACTCCAGGCGCAGCATGACCGGTTGGGTTTCCGGGTCGCCGAAGCGGCAGTTGAACTCGATGACCTTGGGGTTGCCCGCCTTGTCGATCATCAGGCCAGCATAGAGGAAACCGGTGTAGACGTTGCCTTCCTCGGCCATGCCGCGAACGGTCGGCCAGATCACCTGGTCCATCACACGCTGGTGCACTTCGGCGGTGACCACCGGGGCAGGGGAGTAGGCGCCCATACCGCCGGTGTTCGGGCCGGTGTCCTGGTCGCCGACGCGCTTGTGGTCCTGGCTGGTGGCCATCGGCAGCACGTTGTGGCCGTCGACCATGACGATGAAGCTGGCTTCTTCGCCGTCGAGGAACTCTTCGATCACCACGCGCGAACCCGCGTCACCGAAGGCATTGCCGGCCAGCATGTCACGCACGGCGTCTTCGGCTTCTTCCAGGGTCATGGCGACGATCACGCCCTTGCCCGCGGCCAGGCCGTCGGCCTTGATCACGATCGGTGCACCCTTTTCCTTCAGGTAGGCCAGGGCTGGCTCGATCTCGGTGAAGTTCTGGTAGTCGGCGGTCGGAATCTTGTGACGGGCCAGGAAGTCCTTGGTGAAGGCTTTGGAGCCTTCCAGCTGCGCCGCGCCCTTGGTCGGGCCGAAGCAGTCCAGGCCACGGCTGCGGAACAGGTCGACCACACCCGCAACCAGCGGCGCTTCAGGGCCGACGATGGTCATCTGCACGTTCTTTTCGGCGAAGTCAGCCAGTTGCTCCAGGGCCAGCACGTCGATGGCGACGTTCTCGCACTTGGCTTCGGTGGCGGTGCCGGCGTTGCCCGGGGCGACGAAGACTTTCTCGACGCGTGGGTCCTGGGCGACTTTCCAGGCCAGGGCGTGCTCACGGCCGCCGCTGCCGATGATCAAAACTTTCATGTCAAAACCTCGAATTCTTTCGGACGGGAGGCTAGGCCTCACACTGTACGAGGTCGCAATGAAGCAGGTAGATGCAAGGCGGGGCCGGTTCCGATGAGCGGAGTTGCCTTCTGGCAATGAGCATCAGCGGAACCGGCCCCAACGCAGCAGATGCCTGCTTCAGTGCGGCCGATTGCCGTAAATCAGTGGCGGAAGTGGCGCATACCGGTAAAGACCATAGCAATGCCGGCTTCGTCGGCAGCTGCAATCACTTCGGCATCACGCATCGAGCCGCCAGGCTGGATCACGGCGCTGATACCCACTTTAGCCGCATTGTCGATGCCGTCACGGAACGGGAAGAACGCATCCGAAGCCATGACCGCGCCTTGAACCTGCAGGCCAGCATGCTCGGCCTTGATGGCGGCGATACGGGCGGAGTTCACGCGGCTCATCTGGCCGGCGCCGACACCGATGGTCTGACGCTGCTTGGCGTAGACGATGGCGTTGGATTTGACGAACTTGGCCACTTTCCAGGCAAACACCAGGTCGTGGATCTCTTGCTCGGTCGGCGCACGTTTGGTGACGATCTTCAGGTCATCGGCGGTGATCATGCCGATATCGCGGCTCTGCACCAGCAGGCCACCGTTGACGCGCTTGAAGTCCCAACCGGTGGCGCGCTCAGCTGGCCACTCGCCACATTCCAGCAGACGCACGTTCTGCTTGGCAGCAACCACTTCACGGGCAGCCTGGGAGATTTTCGGGGCGATGATCACTTCGACGAACTGGCGGTCGACGATGGCTTTCGCGGTTTCGCCGTCCAGCTCGCGGTTGAAGGCGATGATGCCGCCGAAGGCCGACTCGGTGTCGGTAGCGTAGGCCAGGTCGTAGGCCTTGCGGATGCCGCCTTCGTCTTCAGGGACGACGGCCACGCCGCATGGGTTGGCGTGCTTGACGATGACGCAGGCCGGTTTGACGAAGCTCTTCACGCACTCCAGCGCGGCGTCGGTGTCGGCCACGTTGTTGAACGACAGCTCTTTGCCTTGCAGCTGGATGGCGGTGGAGACGCTGGCTTCGCCTTTCTTGGCCTCGACGTAGAATGCCGCGCTCTGGTGCGGGTTCTCGCCGTAGCGCATTTCCTGGGCCTTGACGAACTGGCTGTTGAAGGTGCGCGGGAATTCGCTGCGGCCTTCGGTGCTCAGGGTCTCTTTGGCCTGGTCGATGGTGCCCATGTAGTTGGCGATCATGCCATCGTAGGCGGCAGTGTGCTCGAAGGCCTTGAGCATCAGGTCAAAGCGCTGGGCGTAGGTCAGGCCGCCGGCTTTCAAGCCTTCCAGGACGCTGGCGTAGTCGCTGGCGTTGACCACGATGGCCACGTCCTTGTGGTTCTTGGCTGCCGAACGGACCATGGTCGGGCCGCCGATGTCGATGTTCTCGATAGCGGTCGGCAGGTCACAGCCAGGCTTGGCGATGGTGGCTTCGAAGGGGTACAGGTTGACGGCGACCAGATCGATCGGCTTGATGCCGTGCTCGTTCATGATGGCATCGTCGACACCGCGACGGCCGAGGATGCCGCCGTGGATTTTCGGGTGCAGGGTCTTGACCCGGCCGTCCATCATTTCGGCGAAGCCGGTGTAGTCAGCCACTTCCACCGCGTTCACGCCGTTGTCCTTGAGCAGCTTGTAGGTGCCGCCGGTGGACAGGATCTCGACACCGAGCTGTTGCAGCTCGCGAGCGAATTCGAGGATACCGGTCTTGTCGGAGACGCTGATCAGGGCGCGGCGGATCGGCAGGCGGGTAGTCTGGTCGGTCATTTCGGATTCCATAACGCGGTGGAGTCAGCAAAAAAGGCGCCTCTGGTAACGGAGCCGCCTTTTCTGATTGGGATTCTGGCTTTACAACAAGTCGTACTGCTTGAGCTTCTTGCGCAGGGTGCCACGGTTGAGCCCGAGCATCTCACTGGCTTTGGTCTGGTTGCCCTTGACGTAGTTCATCACGCATTCGAGCAGGGGCGCCTCGACTTCGGAGAGCACCAGGTTGTACACGTCCGTAACGGTAGCGCCTTCCAGGTGGGCGAAGTAGTTGTGCAGCGCCTTCTCGACGCTGTCGCGAAGGGTCTGGCCCTCTTCGCTCGGCGTGTTGAGGTGCTGTTTGAGGTTGGCGTTGTCGCTCACGGGCGTTGTTCCACTCACTAATGTCTCGGTCATCATCGTCATGCGGCCACCCCTTGTTCGTCCTCTGTCTCAAGGCTCTGTCGACGCTCGCTGAAAAAGGCGCGAACGTTGGCGCACTGCGCTTGTGTGTCTTCCAAAGCGTTGAACCGGGAGCGAAACTCCTTGCCGCCGGGTTTTGTTGCCAGGTACCAGCCGACGTGCTTGCGGGCGATACGTACGCCCATTACATCGCCATAGAAGGCATGCAGCGCGGCCAGGTGCTCTAGCAGGATGTGTTCCACTTCGTCCAGCGTGGGGGCTGGCAAGTGTTCGCCAGTCCTCAGGTAATGCTCGATCTCGCGAAAGATCCATGGCCGCCCTTGGGCAGCCCGGCCAATCAGCAGGCCGTCGACGCCGGTGGCGTCCAGTACCGCCCGGGCCTTTTCTGGCGACGTGATATCGCCGTTGGCGAAAACCGGGATCGACACCGCCTGCTTGATGGCAGCGATGGTGTCGTACTCGGCTTCGCCGGTATACAGGTCGGCGCGTGTGCGGCCATGCACCGCCAGCGCCTGGATGCCAGCCTGTTCGGCGATTTTCGCCACGTTCAGGCCGTTCTTGCTTGTCCGATCCCATCCGGTGCGGATCTTCAGTGTCACCGGGACGTCCACTGCACCGACTACGGCGTGGAGAATCTCGCTGACCAAGGCTTCATCTCTCAATAAAGCAGAGCCTGCGGCTTTGTTGCAGACTTTTTTTGCTGGGCAGCCCATGTTGATATCGATGATCTGGGCGCCAGCTTCGACGTTGGCCAGGGCCGCCGCCGCCATCATCTGTGCATCACCTCCGGCGATCTGGACCGAGCGTGGCTCGGGATCGCCTTCATGGATGCGGCGCAGGCTGGACTTGCGGCTGTTCCACAGGCTCATGTCGCTGGTCACCATCTCCGACACCACCATGCCCGCGCCCAAGCGCTTGCAAAGTGTCCGGAAAGGCTGGTCCGTGACCCCGGCCATGGGCGCAAGGATCAGGTTGTTTCGCAGTGTATAAGGGCCGATGCGTACCGCCGACATAGGTGTTCCCTGTTGTGGGGCCGAATCATTGGAGTCGAAAAAGGGTTGGCATGATACCCGCTCTCGGTGACCGGATAAAGATGGATTTGGATAAAATCTGTACAACTGTCGGCTAATGCTCTTGAGTTTCGAGCGGTAATACACAAGCCACAAGCAGAAGCTGACCGCTGATCGGCTCGCTTTTCTTGTGGCCTGCAGCTTGCGGCTTGAAGCTTACTCGGGAGAGCGGAAGCTGAGGCTGTAGTTCACGGCCTTGGGCCCCGGGTCCAGGATGTCCAGGGCGATATGGATCGGGGTCTGGCTGGGCATTTCGCCACGCCCGGCCAGTTCACCGGAAAGGTACTCGCTGGGTTTGAAGCGACGGCTGGCGATCAACTGGCCGTTGAGGTCGGCAAAACGCAGCTCCAGCAGCGGGAACGGCTGGGCGAATGGCGCACGGTTGTAGATGATTGCGTCGACGATCAGCGCCCCTTTGAAGTCGGGGTGGCTGCGCACCACCAGGTTGCTGCTCTTGATGCGGGAAATGTCGACGCGGGTTGGCACCTCGCAGCCAAGCAGCGGGCAGATTTGCTGGAACCACGGGCGGTACTGGTCCTGGCGAGCCATCTCGTCGAAATGGAACCAGATGTACTGGAAGGCCAGCAGACCGGCGGCCAGCAATGTCAGTACGCCCCACAACAGGCGCTTGCCCCAGTTGGCCCGGGGTTTTTCCCAGTCCAGTTGCAGAGGGTCGTCGACCACATCGACCAACGGTTCCTTGCGCGTAGGGCGCTCGGCCATGGCGACCAGGTCGGGTTCGATGCGCTCGCCTGGTACCGGCTCGAGCGGTTCATCGTCGCGGGCCGACAGGTGCAGATCGGTATCGTCATCGTCCCGGGCACTTAGACCTTTGACGTGGATTTCATCATCAAGCACCGACAGGTGCTCGCCGAAGGTTTCCTGCGCTTCGACCTCGGCGCTGGTCCGCGCTGGCGGCTCATCGTCGAGGTCCAGGTCCAGGGTTGTCCCCAAAGTGGGTTCGGTACGGTCTCCGGGTTCAGGCTCCAGCTCCAGAGGCTCCTGCTCCAGCAATACCGGGGCAGGCTCCGATGCTGCATGTGGCTCCAGCGGTTCGTCGGTCGCTGTGCCGAACGGTTCGTCTGCCACACCGGGCGAGGTTGGTTCGTCACGACGGGCGTGCAGTGCTTCATCCGCGCTCGGCGTCTGAGGTTCGACGGATTTGCCGCGGCGCTCGAGTCGGGCCAGTTCCTGGTCCAGGTCGAGCGCGTCCAGCGCTTGTGCGGTGGCGGCCCAGTCAGCCGGCTCGGCAGCGGGTTCGCTGACCGGCGGCAACGGCGCGACCGCCGGCGCAGCTTCAGGCTCTGCCGGGGCCACCGGCGCGCGGGCGGTGCCTGCGCGGTTCTGCTCCAACAGTTGCTTGGCCGCGTTGAACACCTGCAGGCAGTGGCCGCAGCGCACGACACCGCGTGCCACGCTCAACTGGTGATGGGTGACGCGAAAGCTGGTCTGGCAATGCGGGCACTGGGTGACGAAACTGTCGGTCATGCGGCGGTCCGGGAGCTATGCAGAGGAGTATTTTAGGCCCGCTTAGCGGCGGCGACCACTGATGCGCACCCAGCCGTCGCGCACGACGATCGGGTCCAGGTCGAAGTCGGCGGCGTAGGCTGCGGCCACTTCCTCACCCTGCTCGGCGAGGATGCCCGACAGCGCCAGCAGGCCGCCTTGGCGAACCAGACCGGACAACTGCGGTGCCAGCGAAACCAGCGGG
This sequence comes from Pseudomonas sp. Teo4, assembly GCF_034387475.1. Lineage (NCBI taxonomy): Bacteria > Pseudomonadati > Pseudomonadota > Gammaproteobacteria > Pseudomonadales > Pseudomonadaceae > Pseudomonas > Pseudomonas sp. Teo4. Next base: position 372,908 of record NZ_JAXCIL010000002.1, on the reverse strand, counting down.
CCGGCCAGGATGTTGGCGACCAGCACGTCGGCCTGCATGGCTGGCATGTGCCCGGGCAGGTACAGCGCGAGCTTCTCATCGGCGATGCCGTTGCGCTGGGCATTGTCACGGGAAGCTTCGATGGCTTGCACGTCGATATCGGTACCGACCGCCTCGCGGGCGCCCAGCAGCAGCGCGGCGATAGCCAGGATGCCCGAGCCGCAGCCGAAGTCCAGCACCTGGGTGCCTTCGAGCTGTTGGCCGTCGAGCCATTCCAGGCACAGGGCGGTGGTCGGGTGGGTGCCGGTGCCGAAGGCCAGGCCCGGGTCGAGCAGCAGGTTGACCGCGTCTTTCTCGGGTGCCTCGTGCCAGCTTGGCACGATCCACAGGCGCTGGCCGAAGCGCATCGGCTGGAAGTTGTCCATCCAGCTGCGTTCCCAGTCCTGGTCCTCGATCACTTCGGCCTGGTGCTCGGGCAACTCGGCGCCGGTCAGCAGGCGCAGGTGGGCGAACACCTGCTCTGGCTCGGCATCGGCCTCGAACAGGGCCAGCAGATGAGTGTGCGACCACAGCGGGGTGGTGTTGAGGTCGGGCTCGAAGATCGGTTGATCTTCGGCATCCATGAACGTCACCGAGACGGCGCCCACTTCAAGCAGGGCGTCTTCGTAGGTTTCGGCTTGTTCCGGGCTGATGGCCAGGCGTACTTGCAGCCAAGGCATGGCGGGCACCTTTGGTAAATCGACAGGGGCAGCCCGAGGCTGCGCGAAGGCTGGCAGTTTACGCGAGTGCGGGGGGTTTGTAGAGCAGGGGTCAGTCTTGAGACCGTATATGGGGCGCAAGGTGTTTGCCGGTGGATTTGTGTTGCTTGGGAGATCGAGCGCCGCCCGCGCGGCGCATCGCGAGCAAGGCTCGCTCCTACGTTCGTTTACGGCCAATAACGCCTGTGACAGACGCGCGCGACCGCCTTGTGTGTACGACTCGATATCAAGCCATGCGCCAAGGCGTTCGCGCGCAAATCCCACAGGCATAACTAGCCCGAAACAAACGTAGGAGCGAGCCTTGCTCGCGATGCGCCGCGCGGGCGGCGCTCGATCTCGATCCCACCAAAAGACGCTCGCCTGGCACCCGCTCGAAAACCTGAACTCACCAGGCTCAGTGCTTGCGCAAAAATGCCAGTAGCCGCTCGTTGACCTGTTCAGCCGCCTCCATCTGCACCATGTGGCCAACATTAGGCAGGATCAGGGTTTCGGCCTCCACCCCATCGGCATGAGTTGCTGGAATGATCGCGTCCTCAGCACCCCAGACCACCAGTGCCGGATGCTGGCCTAACACGTCACGCAGGTTATGCCGCTGCCTGTCACCTTCGGCGATGGCTGAGCGCAGCTGCCGCAGCGCCTCATCCACACCTTCCAGGCGCTTGAACTTGAGCATGTCTTCGAGCATCTGCCGGGTAACCAGCCCTGAGTCGGCAAACAGTTGGCTCAGCTGTGGCTTGAGAGCGTTGCGGTTGGCCGCATCGACGAAGCCTTGCAGGTATTGCCCGTTGATCGCTTCGCCCAGCCCGGCACTGGCGACCAGGCACAAGCTCGCTACCCGTTGCGGCGCCAGGCGCGCCACGTTCAAGCTGACCGCGCCGCCCATGGAGTGCCCGGCCAGGTGAGCGCGCGGGATATCCAGGTGGTCGAGCAGTGCCAACACCGTTTCGCTCAGCTCATCGAGATCGCCCCGCCGCAGAGCCTTGGCCGACTCACCATGGCCGGGCAAATCGAGGGCGATCACCCGGCGTTCGGTGGCCAGGGCCGGGTGGTTGAACAGCCAGTTGTTGAGGTCGCCGCCGAAGCCGTGCACCAGCACCAGTGGCGTGCCACCCTCACCCAGCTCGAACCAGCGCAGCAGGCGGCCTTCCACCTCGGCTTTCTGTGGTGCTGGCCCTTGAGCCTGGTCGGCGCCGCCATCGGCCACGAACTCGGCCTGGAAACGCTGCACCACCGCGTCGATCTCGGCTTCCTCGGCCTCACCTTCCACCACCACGGCAAGCAAAGCCCCCACCGGCAGGGTCTCGTCCGGCTGGGCGATCAGCCGACGCAACACGCCACTGAAAGGCGCCTCGACGCTGCTGCTGATCTTGTCGGTCTCGACGTCCAGTACCTCGTCGCCCTTGTTGATCTCGTCACCTTCCTGCTTCAGCCAGGTGTCGACCCGGCCCTCGGTCATCGACAGGCCCCACTTGGGCATGGTCAGGGTATGGATCTGGCTCATGCGGCGCTCCTTGCGGCTTCGATCACCTTGCGCACGGCTGCCTCGATTTTTGCAGCGTCCGGGATGTACAAATCTTCAAGGGCATCAGAGAACGGCACGGGTGTATGCGGCGCGGTGACCATCTCGATGGGGCCTTTGAGCGAGCCGAACGCTTTCTGTGCGACCAGCGCGCTAATGTCGGTGGCCATGGAGCAGCGCGGGTTGGCTTCGTCGATCACCACCAGGCGGCCGGTCTTTTCCACGCTTTCGAGGATGCTGTCTTCGTCCAGCGGGCTGGTGGTGCGCAGGTCCAGCACTTCGCAGTCGATGCCCTGGCGCGCCAGGTTGTTGGCCGCCTCCATCGCTACATGGACCATGCGGCCGTAGGTGACCAAGGTCACGTCGTCGCCGTCGCGCAGGAAGTTGGCCTCGCCGAAAGGCACGGTGTAGACCTCTTCCGGCACCTCGCCCTGCATGCTGTAGAGCAGCTTGTGCTCGCAGAAGATCACCGGGTCGTTGTCGCGGATGGCCTGAATCAGCAGGCCCTTGGCGTCGTAGGGGGAAGAGGGGCAGACCACTTTCAGGCCGGGGATGTGGGTCCACAGCGAGGTGAGCATCTGCGAATGCTGTGCCGCCGCACGCAGCCCGGCGCCGTACATGGTGCGCATCACCAGTGGGGTGACAGCCTTGCCGCCGAACATGTAGCGGAACTTGGCGGCCTGGTTGAGGATCTGGTCCAGGCAGCAACCGGCAAAGTCGACGAACATCAGTTCGCACACCGGGCGCAGGCCCTGGGTGGCGGCACCGACGGCGGCGCCGACGTAACCGATTTCGGACAGCGGCGCGTCCAGCACGCGGCCAGGGAACTGGTGGTAGAGGCCTTTGGTCACGCCAAGCACGCCACCCCAGGCGTCGTCCTCGCCGGGGGCGCCGGCACCGCCTGCTACGTCTTCGCCGATGATGAACACGCTGCTGTCGCGGCGCATTTCCTGGGCCAGGGCTTCGTTGATGGCCTGCTGGTAGCTGATCTTTCTTGCCATGGTGGTTCTCCTGTTGTTCTTGTTGTCCGGGCTCAGGGGTAGGTGACGTAGACGTCGGTGAGCAGGTCGGCAGGCTGTGGCTTGGGATCTGACTTGGCGCGGCGCACGGCGTCTTCGATCAGGTCCTCGACGCGGGCGTCGATGGCATCGAGCTGGTCGTGGGTGAGCAGGCCAGCGCGGGTGGTCTTGTTGCGGAACTGCAGCAGGCAGTCGCGCTGTTCGCGCAGGTTTTTCACTTCGTCCGGGGCGCGGTAGGTTTGCGCATCACCCTCGAAGTGGCCGTAGTAGCGGCTGAGCTTGACCTCGATCAGCGACGGGCCCTGGCCCGAACGGGCGCGCTCGACGGCCGCGGCAGCCGCTTCGTGCACGGCGAAGAAGTCGAAGCCATCGATGGTGACCCCGGGCATGCCAAAGCCGGCGGCGCGGTCGGCGATGTGGTCGCAGGCCACCGACCAGGTCGAAGCGGTGGCTTCGGCATAGCCATTGTTTTCGGCGACGAAGATGCAGGGCAGGTTCATGATCGAGGCCAGGTTCATCGCCTCGAACACCGCGCCTTCGTTGGAGGCGCCATCGCCGAAGAATGCCACCGAGACGTCGTCACGGCCCTTGAGCTTGGCGGCCAGGGCGGCGCCGGCCACCAGCGGTGCGCCAGCACCGACGATGCCGTTGGCGCCGAGCATGCCTTTTTCCAGGTCGGCGATGTGCATCGAGCCGCCCTTGCCGCCGCACACGCCGGTCTTCTTGCCGTAGATCTCGGCCATCATGCCGTACACATCCACGCCCTTGGCGATGCAGTGGCCGTGGCCACGGTGGGTCGAGGCGATGCAGTCGCTGTCACGCAGGTGGGCCATGACTCCGGCGGCGGAGGCTTCTTCGCCGGCATAGAGATGAACGAAGCCGGGGATTTCGCCGGTGGCGAACTCCACGTGCAGGCGCTCTTCAAAGGCGCGGATGGTGCGCATCACTTCGTAGGCATGTAGCAACTGTTCGGAACTGAGGTGAGTGGACATCTTGTTGTTCTCCAGGGTTGTCTCAACACGGGGTTGCAGGGTGCAGCCGGTGGCCGCGCGGAACGGCCAGCAGGTGATGGCGTGCGGCATGGGCCAGCACGGCCTCGACATCCACGGTCAGCGGGCCTTGGTGGTCGAGGGTGATGGTGGGGTGATCGCCTTCGGCGAACTCGATCTCGCGTTCACCGTCCAGGGCCAGGGTGCCACTGGCGAGGCTCAAGCCATGGGGCACGCCAGGCGCCAGAAAGCCGGAAGCGGTGATCCCGCAACCTTGCAGCAGGCCGGGGGCCAGGGGCGCCAGCAGGGCATGCTCGGCCCCAGGGTTCAGGCGTACCCAGGCACCTTGCGGCGCTTGGCGCGACACCGGGCACCACAGGCCGCACAAGGACGACAGGCCGATGGCGTGGGGTTCGGCGAAGCAGGCAAAGACTTCGCTCAGGTCTTCGCTGCGGCTCAGGGCGCGGGCACCGACAAAGCGTTGGGGCGATACCGCGACTTCCACCAAGGCCCATTCACAGAGGTTTTGCCGGGGGACGTGCACCAACAGGCGCTTGTTGCGGCGCAGGCTGATCGTGGTCGGCACCTGCCCACTGGCAACCAGGCCGCCGGCCAAGCCTGCACTGGTGGCTTCGCGCAGTTCGGGGAACGCATTGTTGGTGCCGGTGGACAGTGTCAGCAGCGGTACGTCCCCGGCTTCGGCGGCAACTGCCTTGTGGGTGCCGTCGCCACCGAGCACCGCGATCATGGCCACGCCACGCTCGACCATCTGACGGACGGCCAGGCGGGTGTCGGCAACGGTCTGGGTCAGGGGCAGGTCGAGCAGTTCCAGCGTCGGCCAGTGCTGGTCGCGGGCTATTGGGCCGTGGCTGGCCTTGAGCACGGCGGCAGCGATGCCGGTCATGTCCGTGGGCATCAGCACCTGGCTCACCCCGGTGGCGCCGAAGGCTGCGAGCAGCCGCTGGATAGCGGATGCCTTGTCGGTGCTCGAGTAAAGCCCTGCGTTGGCGGTCAGGCGACGCAGGTCGCGTCCTGAGGCAGGGTTGGCAATGATCCCGACTGTCGGGGCGGGTTGCGGCATGGCGCACCTCGTATTTTTGTTTGCCAGGGCTGGAGCAAAGTGGGTGCCAGCTTTCTGCGGATGCCTCGGAATGCTCGTTCCAGAGCGGTTTATGCGCTTGCGGTCAGTGGTTTTGAGTGGCGTTCACGAGACGCCGGGTGCCAGGCATCGACGGCTTTCGACGAGACGCTGAGACGCTGCGTCTCAAGCTGGCCGGCAAACACACAGTGCTTGAAGGGGATTGCCCACAAGCGCTTAATGGCGGCACAACGACAAGAAAGATGAGAACCGGAGGGCCCCAATGCTTGCCGCGAACTCCCGAGCCCATGTCGACTGCGTCAGCCGGGTGCTGAAGAACGCCGACCGCCTGCCCCAGGCGCCGGTGCCGCCGCTGATCCTCGACTCATGGCGCCGTTCCATGGAGCTGTACCGCCTAGACCCCGGCTCCCAGCAGGGGCCGCGCATCCTGTCCCAAAGCCTGCTCAACGAATGCCGTGAACGTGCCGAACTGTTTCTGCGTATTGCCAGCGATGCGGTGGCAAGGCTGCACGAACGTGTGCGCGGCGCCGATTACTGTGTGTTGCTGACCGACGCCCAGGGCCGCACCATCGACTACCGGGTCGAGTCCGCCATCCGTAACGACTGTCGCAAGGCCGGGTTGTATCTGGGTACCTGCTGGTCGGAGGGTGAGGAGGGGACCTGTGGCGTAGCGGCAGTGCTGACCAGCAAGGCCCCGGTCACCGTGCACAAGCGCGATCACTTTCGTGCCGCCTTCATTGGCCTGACCTGCACGGCGGCGCCGGTGTTCGACCCGCAGGGCGAGTTGTTGGGAGTGGTGGATGTTTCCGCCCTGCAATCGCCGGACGACCGTCGTAGCCAGCACCTGATACGCCAGTTGGTCGAACAGACCGCCCGCGAGATCGAGAATGCCTTTTTCATGCACAGCGCCCAGGGCCACTGGGTGATGCGCGCCCACGGCACGCCGGGGTATGTCGAGAGCCAGCCGGACTACCTGCTGGCCTGGGACGCCGACGGCCGCCTGCAGGCAATCAACAGCCTGGCTCGCGAACGGCTGTTGGCCCGCCATGGGCGTTTGCCTGAGCACATCGGCGAGTTGTTCGACCTGGACCAGCTGCGTCGTGCCAATGAGGCCTCTGCCCAGCATCTGCCGGGCTGGGGCGGGTTGTACGGTCGGGTGAGTGCGCCCCGGCGGCGTGAGCGTGCGCAGCCTGTGCGCCAGGCTCAGGACCCGCGTATCGAGCAGCACTTGCGCCTGGCCACGCGGGTCAAGGACTGCAACCTGGCTGTGCTGGTGCAGGGCGAAACTGGCGCGGGCAAGGAGGTGTTCGCCCGCCAGTTGCACCAGCAGAGTCAGCGCCGGGCAGGCCCTTTCGTCACGCTCAACTGCGCGGCGATCCCAGAGAGCCTGATCGAGAGCGAGCTGTTCGGCTATGTTGCCGGCGCATTCACCGGGGCATCGAACAAGGGCATGCAGGGGCTGATGCAGCAGGCCGATGGCGGCACGTTGTTTCTCGACGAAATCGGTGACATGCCGCTTAACCTGCAAACCCGTCTGCTGCGTGTGCTGGCTGAGGGCGAGGTTGCACCCTTGGGTGCGGCGCGGCGCGAGCGGGTGGATATCCAGGTGATCTGTGCCACGCACCGGGACCTGACGGGCATGGTGGCGCAGGGACGGTTCCGGGAAGATTTGTATTTCCGCCTGGCCAACGCCAGGTTCGAATTGCCGCCACTGCGCGAGCGGGAGGATCGGCTGGGGTTGATCCATCAAATGCTGGCCGAGGAGGCTGAGGCCTGTGGGGTTGAGGTGGATCTGGCTGACGATGCGTTGCAGGCGCTGTTGATCTATCGCTGGCCGGGTAACCTCAGGCAGCTGCGTCAGGTGCTGCGTTATGCCTGCGCGGTGTGTGAGGGCGGGCAGGTGCGGCTTGAAGACTTGCCGCAGGAGGTGCGTGCAGATGCGGTGCCCGCAGGGCAGGCCGTTCAATCATGCCCGGCGCGGCAGCTGTTGCTCGATGCACTGATTCGCCACCGCTGGAAACCGGCCGATGCGGCGCGAGCGTTGGGCATTTCGCGGGCGACCTTGTACCGGCGGGTGCATGAGCACCGGATCGAGATGCCGCGGATGAAGGGGTGAGTGCTCGCCACGATATTTTCAGCGTCTGTGAGATCGAGCGCCGCCCGCGCGGCGCATCGCGAGCAAGGCTCGCTCCTACGCTTGTTTCGGGCCAATTATTCCTGGGGGATTTGCGCGCGAACGCTTTGGCGCATGGCACGATATCGCGTCGTACAAACAAGGCGGTCGCGCGCGCCTGTCACAGGCGTTACTGGCCCGAAACAAACGTAGGAGCGAGCCTTGCTCGCGATGCGCCGCGTGGGCGGCGCTCGGTCGCACAGGCGGCACACCTCTAAAGACAGGCAATAAAAAACCCCGGACAAGTCCGGGGTTTTCATGCATCACGCTACTCGATCACTCTTCGTTAGCGAGTTTGTGCTCGAGGTAGTGGATGTTGACGCCGCCTTTGCAGAAACCTTCATCACGCACCAGGTCGCGGTGCAATGGGATGTTGGTCTTGATGCCGTCGACGACGATCTCGTCCAGGGCATTGCGCATGCGCGCCATGGCTTCGTCGCGGTCCTTGCCGTAGGTGATCAGCTTGCCGATCAGCGAGTCGTAGTTCGGCGGAACCGAGTAACCGCTGTACAGGTGCGAATCGACGCGAACGCCGTTGCCGCCTGGTGCGTGGAAGTGCTTCACCTTGCCTGGGCTCGGGATGAACTTCTTCGGGTCTTCGGCGTTGATACGGCATTCCAGCGAGTGACCACGGATGACCACGTCTTCCTGGCGGAACGACAGCTTGTTGCCAGCGGCGATGCTCAGCATCTCCTTGACGATGTCGATACCGGTGACCATTTCCGACACCGGGTGCTCAACCTGCACACGGGTGTTCATCTCGATGAAGTAGAAACGGCCGTTTTCGTACAGGAATTCGAAGGTACCGGCACCGCGGTAGCCGATCTCGATGCACGCATCGACGCAACGCTTGAAGACTTCCTGACGGGCCTTCTCGTCGATGCCCGGTGCAGGTGCTTCTTCCAGAACCTTCTGGTGACGGCGCTGCAGCGAGCAGTCACGGTCGCCCAGGTGGATGGCGTTGCCCTGGCCGTCGGACAGTACCTGAACTTCCACGTGACGTGGGTTGGTCAGGAACTTCTCCAGGTAGACCATCGGGTTGCCGAAGGCCGCACCGGCTTCGGTACGGGTCAGCTTGGCCGAGGCGATCAGGTCTTCTTCCTTGTGCACCACGCGCATGCCGCGACCACCACCGCCACCGGCGGCCTTGATGATCACCGGGTAGCCGACGTCACGAGCGATTGCCAGGGCAACCTCTTCGTCTTCCGGCAGTGGGCCATCGGAGCCTGGAACGGTCGGTACGCCCGACTTGATCATCGCGTCCTTGGCCGAAACCTTGTCGCCCATCAGGCGAATGGTGTCGGCTTTCGGGCCGATGAAGGCGAAACCGGACTTCTCGACCTGCTCGGCGAAATCGGCGTTTTCCGCCAGGAAGCCGTAGCCAGGGTGGATGGCGGTAGCGCCTGTCACTTCAGCGGCAGCGATGATCGCCGGGATGTGCAGGTACGAATCTTTGGACGAAGCAGGACCAATGCAGACCGACTCGTCTGCCAGGCCCAGGTGCATCAGTTCACGGTCGGCCGTGGAGTGTACGGCGACGGTCTTGATGCCCAGCTCTTTGCAGGCACGCAGGATCCGCAGGGCAATTTCCCCACGGTTGGCGATCAGGACTTTTTCCAGCTTCCCAGACATCGTTGGCTCTCCGCGAATCAAACGATGGTGAACAGCGGCTGGTCGAACTCAACCGGCTGGCCGTCTTCCACCAGGATGGCGTCGATGACGCCGCCGATATCGGCTTCGATGTGGTTCATCATCTTCATGGCTTCGACGATGCACAGGGTGTCGCCCTTTTTCACCGACTGGCCAACTTCAGCGAAGTTTGGCGAGGTCGGCGATGGCTTGCGGTAGAAAGTACCGACCATCGGCGAACGGATAACGGTGCCTTTCAGGGCAGGAGCGGCGGCAGCGGCTTCAGCAGCCGGGGCAGCGGCGGCAGCGACCGGAGCGGCAACAGGCGCGGCGGCCATTGGAGCCGGTGCGTAGAATTGTTGGCCAACTGGGGTTTTGCTGTGACGGCTGATACGGACCGACTCTTCGCCTTCCTTGATCTCCAGTTCGTCGATGCCAGACTCTTCCAGCAGTTCGATCAGTTTCTTGACTTTACGGATATCCATTAATCATCAACTCCCAAGGTTCGGTCAGGGGGCGTAATTGAAAACGTGTTTAAAAACGTTTCTCTCGTACCCCGGCCCACTTAGGCCGAGGTCTCTATCATCAGGGCTGTGCGTTGGCAGCCAGTTGTTCCAGTGCAGACTCCAGGGCCAGGCGATAACCGCTGGCGCCCAGACCGCAAATCACCCCTACGGCCACATCGGAGAAGTAGGAGTGGTGACGGAACGGTTCGCGTTTGTGCACGTTGGAGAGGTGCACTTCGATGAATGGGATGCTCACTGCGAGCAATGCGTCACGTAATGCGACGCTTGTGTGCGTGAAAGCAGCCGGATTGATCAGGATGAAGTCCACACCCTCGTTGCGTGCGGCGTGAATACGGTCAATCAGTTCGTACTCGGCATTGCTCTGCAGGTACTGCAGATGGTGGCCAGCGGCGCGGGCGCGCTGCTCCAGGTCCTGGTTGATCTGGGCCAGGGTCACGGCGCCGTAGTGGCCCGGTTCGCGGGTCCCGAGCAGGTTCAGGTTGGGGCCGTGGAGCACCAATAGGGTTGCCATCTGCGGATTCCTTGAATTTGTAGGGCAATTCGACACAGCGCGGCGAGTGTGCCGCAAAGCGGCAGCAAGTGTCCAGTTCCCTGCAATAGCCAGCACGTTGTCCGAGGTTCGCGCGAAGTATGTGACCAAATAATTAAATCTGGTCACTCTATTGAGGTTTTTTTACAGCACGCGGGAAGTTATAGACCGAGTTTGCCGCGCACGCGCGCAAGAACCTGCGCAAAATCGCCGGCATTTATCTCGCCAATCACCCGATCAGCGGTCATTTCGCTGCCGTTCGCCGCAAAGAACATCAGCGCAGGCGGGCCGAACAGCTGGTAGCGGTCGAGCAGGCTGCGCTGTTCGGCGTTGCTATCGGTGATGTCGAAGCGCAGCAAGCGGAAGGCGCCCAGTTGCGATTGAACCTGCGGTGCGTTGAGCACTTCATGCTCGATCACCTTGCAACTGATGCACCAGTCGGCGTACCAGTCCAGCAGCACCGGCTGGCCGGCGGCCTTGGCCTCGGCCAGCGCCGCATCGAGAGCGGCGGGGGTAGTCAGGGTCTCCCAGGCATCCGCTTTGGCCGCCGTGGTGGCAGGCCCAGCCCCGGCCAACACCGGAGCAGGCAGTGGCCGCAGCGGGTCGCCGCGACCGCTCAGGGCGCCGTACCAGCAGGCCAGGGCATAGACCAGCAGCGCCAGGCCCAGCAGTTGTGCCAGGCGTTGGCGTGGTGTTTTGATCACGAACTCCAGGGCGCCGAGGAACAGTGCCACCCCGGCAGCCAGGAAACCGACCAGCAGCAAGGTGGCCGGCCCCGGCAGAACGCGGCTGAGCAAGCCGATGGCCAGGCCCAGCAGCAATACGCCGATGGCGTTTTTCACAGTGTTCAGCCAAGGGCCGCTCTTCGGCAGCCAGGCCGCGCCGCCCGTGGCGACCAGCAACAGCGGGGCACCCATGCCAAGGCCCAGGGCGAACAGTTTGAGGGCGCCGCCCAGGGCATCGCCACTGGCGCTGATGTACAGCAGAGCACCGGCCAGCGGAGCCGACACGCACGGCGATACCAGCAGGCTGGACAGTACGCCCAACACCGCCGCGCCCAGCAGTGAACCGCCCCTGACGCTGTTGGCGAAGTGGTTCAGGCGGCCGCTCAGCGCTTGAGGCAGTTTCAGCTCGAACAGGCCGAACATGGCCAGGGCGAACAGCACGAAGAACAGCGCGAACGGTACCAGCACCCACGCAGACTGCAGGCGTGCCTGCAAATTGAGGCTGGCACCGAACACGCCCATCAAGGCACCGAGCACGGCGAACGAAGCGGCCATCGGCAGCACATAGGCCAGCGACAGGCTGAACCCACGCCACCCACCCACCTGGCCGCGCAGCACTACGCCCGACAGGATCGGCAGCATTGGCAGCACGCAAGGGGTGAAGGTCAGGCCGACTCCGGCGAGGAAGAACAACAGCAGCGACTGCCAGTTCCAGGCCTTGTCAGTGGCAGGCGAGCTGGCGCTGCCGCTGCCGTCGATGCTCAGGCGTTCGGTTTCAGGCGGGTAGCACAGGCCTTTGTCGGCGCAGCCCTGGTAGCTCACCAGCAAGGTGAAGGCGCGTTGGTCGCTGGCCGATCGTGGTATCTCGATGTCGAGTACACCGTGGTAGACCTCGACGTCGCCGAAAAACTCGTCGTGCTTGGGCTCGCCCTTGGGGATCTGTGGTGTGCCCAGGGCGACGTCGGCAGGCTCGCTGCGGAACTGGAAGCGGTGGCGATACAGGTAGTAGCCGTCGGTAGCGATGAAGCGCAGCTTGATGGTCTGGGCATCGCCTTGGATCAGGCTGAGCTTGAAGGCTTCATGGACAGGCAGGAAGTCGGCGCTGTTGGACAGCGAGGCGGCGCCGAGGGTGGCGCTGGGGCGGTTGTCGAGCAGGCCTGAGGCGAAGGCGGGGCTGGCCAGCAGCAGGAATAGCAGGAAAAACAGGCGGCGCATGGCGGACTCGCGAGGTGGAACTTGCTGGGCATGATAGCGGAGTTGAGGTGAGTTGGGTTGTGGGGGGAAGGAGGGCGATACTCGGGGCCGGCTCGTCTATTGCCTGAACCTGCCCTTTCGCGGGTAAACCCGCTCCCACAGGGGGATCGCCGATATTGATGTTTGCGACTGGCCTGTGGGAGCGGGTTTACCCGCGAATGCTGCGCCTCGAGTGTTACAGGCGAAACGCCCCCACTGCCCGGTTCAACTCACCCCCCAGCACAAGCAATTGCTCCCCTTGCTCGCGCCCTTCGCCAATGCGCTGCAGGTTGTCCTCGCCCAAGGCATGAATCCGCTCACTGTGGTCGCGGATCTCACTCACGGCGCCGCTCTGCTGGGCGGTGACGTCGGCGATCCGGATAGCCGTGGCGGAGATCGTGCGGATCGCGCTGACGATCTCGTCCAGCGCGCCATCGGCGGCCTGGGCCTGGTCGGCAGTGGCTTCTGCGTGTTCGAGCTGGGCCCGCATGCCCGCCACCGACTCACGCGCAGCCTGTTGCAGCCGGTCGATCAACGCCTGGATTTCTCCAGTGGCGCCAGTGGTGCGCTGGGCCAGCGAACGCACTTCGTCGGCGACCACGGCAAAGCCCCGGCCCATTTCCCCGGCGCGGGCGGCTTCGATAGCGGCATTGAGGGCCAGCAGGTTGGTCTGCTCGGCAATCGAGCGGATGACCGTCAGGACGCCCCCGATGGTGGCCGACTCTTCCGCCAACTGCTCGATCATGCGGGCGTTGCCTTGTACTTCGTCCACCAGTTCGCGCAGGCCCGACAGGCTTTGGCCGATGACGGCCTGGCCCTGTTCCACAGCACGGCCGGCATCGCGGCTGGCATCTGCGGCCGAGCTGGCATCGCCTGCGACCTGCACGATGGTCGATTCCAGCTCGCCAAGCGCATCGCGAATCTGCCCGGTGTCGCCGGCCTGGCGTTCGGCGCCGTCGTGCAGGGCCGCGCTCATGCCGGCCAGGGCATGGCTGCTGCCCGCCACCTGCTCGGCGTTGTGGCGGATGGTGCCGACCAGTTCCACCAGATACTGGCGCAGGCGGTTGAGCGACTCCTGAATGTCCTGCAGCTCCCGGTTGCTCTTGCCCAGGGCGATGGCCTTGGCGAAGTCGCCTTCGGCCCAGTGTGACAGGGCCGGCGCCAGGCTGGTGAGGGTGCGAGCCAAGCGCCGCTGCAGGGTGTCGATCAGCAGTGCAATCAGCAGGATCACGCCAATCATCAGGCCCTGGATGATTCGCACTTCGTTGGCGATCTTGCCGTGCTGGCTGCGCACCTCCGGCTCCAGGGCGGCGATCGCCTGTTGTACGGCATCGAGGCGCTCGTTGGTGCTGGTGGCCAGGGCCGTGCGGCGTTCGATCTGCTCACGGGTACGCTGCAGTTCGGCCGGGTAGCGGTTGAGCAGGCTCTGCAACTCGCGTTTCAGGCCAACGGCAATGTCTTCCTGCTGCTCGCTGGCCTGGCTCTGAAGGCCCATCATGGCGGCGAAGTCATCGGCGCCCGATTCCGCTGCTCGGGTCACGCCCAGCAGTGGCAGGCCATCGATGATCTGGGCCTGGGCGCGAATGAGCTGCAGCTCGCGTTCCACTTCATCGGCCAGCTCGGCGCGGCCGCTGCTGACCAGTTTGTCGCGGGCCAACGACAGGCGGCCCAGGTGCACCGTGGCGTCCAGAACCGGGGCCAGGTAACGGTTGGCTTCGGCGCTGCCGCTGTCGCGTGCATAGCCAGCCAGTTGCTCGAAGTTCGCCCCCAGTTCACGTTCGGCCTGCAACAGCAGCGCCTGTGGGTCGCCGGCCAGTTTGCCAGCGGCGAGCAGTTCGTTGCTGGTAAAGGCTTGCAGGCTACCGAGGCTGGGGCTCAGTTTGCCGGCCAGGTCTTCGGGCCACTCGGCGAGAGAGGCCTGCAACTGCTTGTTGGCCTCCACCGCCGCAGCATGGCGCAGGGCGTCACCGCTGCCGAGGTAGGCCTGGATATTGCGGGCGGCGTCATTCTGGAACTGCCGGGACAGGCCCAGGTAGCGTTCCATCAATTGGTAGGGACGTTCCAGGGCGCGTTGCGACCACCACAGGGTCGCGCCCAGGGCAATACACACGGTCACCAGCAACAGGGTGTTGAAATTGGTCAGCCACTTCAGGCGCATAGCCGCGAACTTCCTGCGGGGGGAGTGGAGAGGTAGGTGCCTGAAGTTATTGCGGTTTTATGACGCGGTGATGACGGGCAGGGCTTGGCGCCAGAAAAAAGTGGCTATGTGCCTTTATGGTTCGACCCTGACCACGCAGTTACGTCCTGCATGCTTGGCCCGATACAACGCTTCGTCCGCGGCACTGGCCATGGTCAGGGCGTCCAGGTCGTCATCCAGCTGCACGACGCCTGCGCTGAAGGTGCACTGCAGGTCGTGTGGCTGAGCCGGGTAGAGAATCTCGGCGAAGCGCCGGCGGATTTCGTCCAGCACCTTGTGCGCCGCATCCAGCGAGGTGTTGGGCATGACAATGGCGAACTCTTCGCCGCCGTAGCGGCCGATGAAGTCGGTCTTGCGCAGCCGTTGCTTGAGAAACAGCGCCAGGCTCTTGATTACCCGGTCACCCATGGGGTGGCCATGGCGGTCGTTGATCTTCTTGAAGTGGTCGATGTCGAGCATGGCGAAGCTCAACGGCTGTTCTTCGCGGCGGGCGCGAAAGCTGCAGTCTTCGAGCAATTGCAGGATGTGCGTGTGGTTGTACAGCCCGGTGAGGCTGTCGCGGACCATGCGCGCCTTGAGGTGGCGGGCGCGGGCGGCACGATTGCGCACGGTGGTGATCAGCTGACGTGAACGGATCGGCTTGGTCAGGAAGTCGTCGCCGCCTTCGCTCATGGCGTCGAGTTGCTTGTCCAGGTCGTCCTCGGCAGACAGGTAGATGATCGGCACGCTCACATAACGGTCGTTGTGGCGAATCACCTTGGCCAGTTCGGTGCCGGTGCAGGCCGGCATGTACATGTCGAGGATTACCAGATCGGGCTGGAAGTCGGCCAACTCGGCCATGGTACGGATCGGGTCGTTCAGGCTGCGGGTGATCATGCCGGCGCTGTTGAGCTGCCGCTCGGTGTGCAGGGCCTGGGCGCGCGAGTCGTCGATGATCAGCACGCGAAACGGGTCGTACTGGGTGGCGCTGGTCAGCAGTTCGACCTTCTCCAGCAGGCTGGAGGCCTCCAGGGTGCCAGTGAGAAACTCCTGGCCGCCGGCGCGCACGGCGGCCAGGCGGGTTGGTGTGTCGGTTTCCTGGTGGCTGAAGAACAGCAGCGGAATGTGTTGCTCCAGGCCTTGCTGGGCCTGGGCGGCCAGTTGCAGGCCGAGGCCGGGGCCGGTGAAGTCGACATCCATGACGATGGCCGACGGCAGGCGTTCTTTCATCGAAGCCTGGAAAGCATCGGCGCTGAACAGGGCCTCGACGCCCAGACCAAAGAATTCCAGTTGCTGGGCCAGGCGCTCGGCCCGGTCATGGTCCTGCAACAGGATGTACACCGGCTTGCGCAAGGGCGGCAGGGGCACCTGGTCCAGTTGGTCGCCCTTGCGCAGCCCGGTGCGCGACAGACGTTGCATCAGGCGGTTGAGCTCGCCGATCAGCTGCGAGTTGAGCTGTGCGCTGTTGGCCTCGATGGCCTGCAGGGTCTGGCCGATGGCTGTCGACAGGTTGCTATGCTCAGGCTGCTCGAAGCGCTCGGCGTAGCGTTGCAGGCGCAGGTTAGCCTCGCGCAGTTCGCCCAGATCGCCGTCCGACCATTCGCCACGCTGCAGCCGCTGCCAGATCTCGAGGATCTGTCTGGCCTGAAGAATCACACGCTGGGCAAAGTGCTGCTTGAGGCGCTCGTGGCTCGGCTCGGCTGTTTGGCTCATGTCCTGACTACTTATTAGTTGGGGATGTGCAGGTGCAATGATGGCTCTATGCTAGCAGTTCTTTTCCGACGAGTGAGTGCCCTGCATCAACAAAGGGTTCAGAACGAATATTCAGTTGCCGACTCATTGGTCGCTTATGCGTACGGCGGTGTCTGCTTTATAGTGCTGCCACGCGGGCTTGCCGTGGCACCCTGGCCCTGGCCTGTGGTCCAAGCCCCTGAACCGTCGTGACTGATTAAGGACAAAGCCATGCTGGATTGGAAAAACCGCGAGGCCAAAGCCGAGCCCCGCGAGCGTGTCGATGGCCGTGGCGCCGCGGCCCGCAGCTACCTTGGTGGCCTCTGGAGCCGTGCGCTGGGCACGTTGATTGGCCTGTACCTGCTGGTCTGCATCGGCCTGGGCTGGTACTGGAGCCAGGAGCCCGAGCTGTTCCCGGTGCAGCAGAGTGCCCAGGCCGCAGCTGAGAAAAATGGCCAGCAGATGGTCGTGGGCTACACCACCATCGAGACCCTGAAGACGGTCGCCCAGACCTTGCTGGACAAGCCAGGCGGCTACATTTCCAACGACCGCTTCCCGCCAGGGCTGTGGATGGACAACATGCCGAGCTGGGAATACGGCGTGCTGGTCCAGGTGCGTGACCTGTCCCGCGCGCTGCGCAAGGACTTCGCCCGTTCGCAGTCGCAATCCACCGAAGACGCCGACCTGGCCAAGGCCGAGCCGCGTTTCAACTTCGACAACAAGAGCTGGATCCTGCCATCGAGCGAGTCGGAGTTCGAAGAAGGCATCAAGTCGTTGAGCCGCTACCAGGCGCGCCTGGCCAAGGGCGACCAAGGCGCGATCTTCTATACCCGCGCCGACAACCTCAACAACTGGCTGGGTGATGTGGCGACCCGCCTGGGTTCGTTGTCACAGCGCCTGTCGGCCAGTGTTGGCCGGGTCAAGCTCAACAGCACCCTGAAGACCGAGTCGGTCCAGCCAGGCCAGGCACCGCAGCTCGACGAAGAGCTGGTGGAAACGCCTTGGCTGCAGATCGACAACGTGTTCTACGAAGCCCGTGGCCAGGCCTGGGCGCTGTCGCACCTGCTGCGCGCTATCGAGGTGGACTTCGCCGATGTACTGGCGAAGAAGAACGCCACGGTCAGCGTACGCCAGATCATCCGTGAGCTGGAGGCGTCCCAGGAGGCGCTGTGGAGCCCGATGGTGCTCAACGGCAGTGGCTTCGGCATGTGGGCCAACCACTCGCTGGTAATGGCCAACTATATCTCCCGTGCCAACGCAGCGGTGATCGACCTGCGTCAGCTGCTGTCGCAGGGCTGATCATGGCCATCGACCCCAAGGAGGCTGCCCACCGGGCGGCCTCCGACCGTGAACTGGTCGCCTGGGTGGATGAAGCCGATCAGGTCCTCGGCGCCTTGCCCAGGGCCGAGTTGCGTGAGCGCGGCCTGATCGGTCGCTGCACCTTCATCCTGCTGTTCAACGGTGCCGGTGAGCTGTGCGTGCACCGGCGTACCTTGAGCAAGGCGCTGTACCCAGGTTATTGGGATGTGGCGGCGGGCGGCATGGTGACGGCGGGGGAGGCGTACGCCGAGTCCGCCGCGCGGGAGCTGGCCGAGGAGCTGGGGATCGAAGGCGTCGAGTTGCGCTTCCATGAGCGCTTCTACTTCGACCAGCCGGATAACCGCTTGTGGTGCGCGGTGTATTCGGCGGTGTCCGATGCGCCCTTGCGGTTGCAACCTGAAGAGGTGATCGAGGCGAAGTTCGTCGGCATCGAACAGGCAGAGGCCGAAAGCCTGAGCAAGCCGTATTGCCCGGACTCGTTGGCGGCTTTGCAGCGCTACAAGGCCAGTCTGTCAGCAGGTAATGCTTGAGCTGGCCTCTTCGCGGGTAAACCCGCTCCCGCAGGTGCTCCACTGCCATAAAGTCCAGTGAAGTACCTGTGGGAGCGGGTTTACCCGCGAAGGGTCGCAAAACATTCGCAAAATGGCGCATTCCAGTACTTAGCAAACGCCAGATTTATCGTTACACTGCGCGCCCTTTTCGGGCTGCCGCAGGTCTTGTGGCAGTAGCGCCGCCCCTGCCAGAGTGGGGCTTCGCGGTCGGCTCCCGCCGACCAGTTTTTGTCCTCAGCAAGAGGAACAAAAGTGGCCAAGAAAGCTTCTTCCTTCTCCGCCCTTGGCGGTCTCGTGTACTCCACCGATGCCGGCCGGCATTGCCCCGACTGTGGCCAGCCCGTGGACGCCTGCACCTGCAAGCAGTCCGTGATTCCCGAAGGGGACGGTATCGCCCGTGTGCGTCGTGAAAGCAAAGGCCGTGGCGGCAAGACCGTGACCACTGTCACCGGCGTCCCGCTGCCTCTCGACCAGCTCAAGGAGCTGGCCTCCACCCTCAAGCGCCGTTGCGGTACGGGTGGCGCCTTGAAAGATGGCGTGATCGAGATCCAGGGCGATCACGTCGAGTTGCTCATCGGCGAGCTGACCAAGCAAGGCTTCAAGGCGAAAAAGTCTGGCGGTTGATGCGGCCGCGCGATTTTTTGCCCAGCGCTTTCTAAACTCGTTCCCGTAGGAAGGGTCTATCCCTGAGCACGGAGAATCGTCATTTTCAGCTTTTACACTGCGCCCGCCTCCTTACGGGGCAGTGTCTTCGACTTCTTTATAGGGGACTTGAATGTCCGTACGACGCACACGCAAAGACGATGGTAGCCAATGGACCGTGGCCGACAGCCGCAGTGTTTATGGCATCCGCCATTGGGGCGCTGGTTATTTCGCCATCAATGAAGCCGGGCGCGTCGAAGTGCGCCCCAACGGGCCAAGCAGCGCCCCGATCGACCTCTTCGAGCAAGTTCAGGAATTGCGCCAGAGCGGCCTGTCGCTGCCACTGCTGGTACGCTTCCCAGACATTCTGCAGGACCGCGTGCGCCAACTGACCGGCGCTTTCGATGCCAACATCGCGCGCCTGGAGTACCAGAGCAAGTACACCGCGTTGTACCCGATCAAGGTCAACCAGCAGGAAGCGGTGGTGGAAAACATCATCGCCACCCAAAACGTGTCCATCGGCCTGGAAGCCGGTTCCAAGCCCGAGTTGCTGGCGGTGCTGGCACTGGCGCCCAAGGGCGGGACCATCGTCTGCAACGGCTACAAGGACCGTGAGTTCATTCGCCTGGCGCTGATGGGGCAGAAACTCGGCCACAACGTGTTCATCGTCATCGAGAAAGAGTCCGAAGTCGGCCTGGTGATCGAGGAAGCCGCCGAGCTGAAGGTCAAGCCGCAGGTCGGCCTGCGTGTGCGCCTGTCGTCGCTGGCGTCGAGCAAGTGGGCAGACACCGGTGGCGAAAAGTCCAAGTTCGGTTTGTCTGCCGCCCAGTTGATCTCGGTGGTGCAGCGTTTCCGCGACGCCGGCCTGGACCAGGGCATCCGCCTGCTGCACTTCCACATGGGTTCGCAGATCGCCAACCTGGCCGACTACCAGCACGGTTTCAAGGAAGCCATTCGCTACTACGGCGAACTGCGCGCGCTGGGCTTGCCGGTCGACCATATCGACGTCGGCGGCGGCCTGGGTGTGGACTACGACGGCACTCACTCGCGCAATGCCAGCTCCATCAACTACGACATGGACGACTATGCCGGCGTCGTGGTGGGCATGCTCAAGGAGTTCTGCGACGCGCAGGGCCTGCCGCACCCGCACATCTTCTCCGAGAGCGGCCGCTCGCTGACCGCGCACCACGCCATGCTGGTGATCCAGGTGACCGACGTCGAGAAACACAACGACGACGTACCGACCATCGAGAACAAGGAAGCCTTGCCGGAGACCGTGCAGTGGTTGGCTGACTTGCTCGGCCCGACCGACATCGAGATGGTCACCGAGACCTACTGGCGTGCCACCCACTACATGGGTGACGTGGCGGCGCAGTATGCCGATGGCAAGATCAGCCTGGCCGAGAAAGCCCTGGCCGAGCAGTGCTACTTCGCCGTGTGCCGTCGCCTGCACAACTCGCTCAAAGCCCGCCAGCGCTCGCACCGCCAGGTGCTGGACGAACTGAACGACAAGCTGGCCGACAAGTACATCTGCAACTTCTCGGTGTTCCAGAGCCTGCCGGATACCTGGGCCATCGGCCAGGTGCTGCCGATCATCCCGCTGCACCGCCTGGACGAAGAACCGATGCGTCGTGCGGTGCTGCAGGACCTGACCTGCGACTCCGACGGCAAGATCAACCAGTACGTCGACGAGCAGAGCATCGAGACCAGCATGCCGGTGCATGCGGTCAAGGAAGGCGAGGATTACCTGCTGGGCGTGTTCCTGGTCGGCGCTTACCAGGAGATTCTGGGCGACATGCACAACCTGTTCGGTGATACCGATTCGGTGAACATCTACCAGAATGCCGATGGCAGCGTGTACCACGCCGGTATCGAGACCCACGACACCATCGAGGACATGTTGCGCTACGTGCACCTGTCGCCGGAGGAGTTGATGACCCACTACCGCGACAAGGTGGCCAGCGCCAAGATCAGCGCCCGCGAGCGGACCCAGTTCCTCGATGCGCTGCGGTTGGGGTTGACCCGGTCTTCGTACTTGTCTTCGTGACATCCAAAGAGCCCGCGATTATCGCGGGCTCTTGCTTTCTCCCCCAATGAGTCGGCAGGCACTTGTTCATCAGTTTCCTTTCATAGCGGTGGGAAAGGTCGTACAGCGCGCACAGATACAGCTTCTGCAATACGCATTTTTGGAATGGTTATATCGAGATGCTTCTGAAGGTATTCAGAGGCAACGGCTACAGGATCAACCTGTTTTAGTGCGCGAGAGAAACCATGACTCTGAATGATCGAATGCTTAAAGCGGTATACGAAGAAGCTGTGTACAACGCCTTCAACTTCATCAAGGGGGCGGCTGATACCGATGTCAGAAAGGTGTCAGCTCCACTTCATATGCTCAGCTCCTTAGAGGGCGAAGCCAGGGAAGCAACAGGGCAATATTTTGCACTGTTGTTGACGGTGAAGGCGGAGAAACAAGCCCTTACCCGCCAGCTGCAAATGGCCCTGAATGAACATCTAGGCGAACTGTGGAACGTTGACTTGGCGGTTGATGGCGTTATTGGCCCAGCCACCGCAGACGCGTTTACGGGGTATACCACCGAAGCGATGGTTGAGGTGTTCAAGCAACTTAGCAAATATTTGTTGGATGTTATTGGCCCAGGTCAGCGCGCGTGAGTGGGCATTAATTTCTATTGGGCTTGCCGCAACATTTTCGGTGCTTGGCAGACCGAGCGCCGCGCGGGTGGCGCTCGATTTTCGTACCCACTCAAAACTCAAGTCAGGCCTCTTCCCCAGCATTCCGGGAAGAACCATTAATTTGGGTCGACCTGGTTTTTGTACCTGCCCTCCTGATGATCCCAAGGGCTGCTATGCAGCCCACTTGTCTCGCTGCTTCAATCTCCACCCCACCCACCCCAGCGTCACCGCCCGCAACGCCATGAAGCCCAGAAACGCCAACCACAATCCATGGTTGCCGAAGCCACTCAATGCAAGCGCCAGGGGCAGCGCGACCAGCACTGAAACCAACATTGCATTACGCATTTCCCGCGCCCTTGTGGCACCGATGAATAACCCGTCGAGCAGATAACTCCACACCGCAATCAACGGCAGTACAGCCAGGTACGGCAGATATGGGTAGGCCGCTGCCCGCACACTGTCGATGTCGGTCTGAAGGTCGATGAACAGGTGCCCGCCGATCAGGAACAGCACGGCAAAGCCCAGGCTGGTGATCAGCGACCAGCCACAGGCCACCACCAACGAACGGCGCAGGGTGTTGCGGTCGCGGGCACCGATGGCATGGCCGCACAGGGCCTCCACGGCGTGGGCCAGGCCATCCAGGGCATAGGCGGTCAGCAGCAGGCCATTGAGCAGGAGGGCGTTGGCCGCCACCGTGGCCTCGCCCAGGCGTGCGCCCTGCACGGTAATCAGCAGGAACACCATCTGCAGCGCAAGGCTGCGCAGGAAGATGTCGCGGTTCACCGCCAGCAGTGGCCGCCAGGCTTGCCAGCGCTTGAGCGCCGCCCAGGCGACCTGGCCCGGGTAGGCGCGCAGGGCGGGGCGGGTGAGGGCCAAGCCCAGCAGGGCAGCGCTCCACTCGGCGATCACCGATGCCCTTGCCGACCCCAACACCCCCCAGTCCAGCCCGAGGACGAACCACAGGTTGAGCACGATGTTGAGCAGGTTGGTGGTCAGCAGAATGGCCAGTGGTGCCCTGGCGTTCTGGGTGCCGAGGAACCAGCCCACCAGCGCATAACTGGCGAGTGCGGCCGGCAGGCCCAGCAGGCGAGTGTGGAAGAAGTCTTCGGTGGATTGTTGCAGGGCCTCGCTCGGCTGCATGGCGTGCAGTGCCAATTGGCTGAAGGGCAGGGCAACCAGGCCGATGAGCAGTGCGAGGCCGATCGCCAGCAGCAGCCCTTGCACCAGCACCTGCCGCAGCGCGGCGCCGTCGGCGCGTCCGGCGGCCTGGGCGGCGAAACCTGTGGAACCCATGCGCAGGAAACCCATCAGGCCGACCATGAACGTGAACAAGGTGGCGCCTACAGCGACTGCACCGAGTTGATGGGCGTGGGGCAGGTGGCCAATCACCGTGCTGTCGACCAGCGCCACCATGGGCACCGAGATGTTGGAGAGAATCATCGGCGCGGCCAGGCCCCATACTTTGCGGTGGGTGAGGCGGTCGCGCCAGTCGTTGGACAGTTGGGACATGGATATTCCTGTAGGAGCTGGCTTGCCAGCGATTGGGGTGCGCAGCGCCCCTGAATAGGCTGGCAACATTCTAATGGCCAGCCCACTCATCCGCTCAACCACCGGTGCCGTCCCTGCCTTTGCGCTATAGTTGCAGCCCTCACGTACACGCTGCCAAAGAGTTCCCACTCCATGTTCAACAAAGGATTGTTGCTGGCCTGCGCGCTGGCGTTGCTCAGTGCTTGTGACGGCTCCGCGCCGGAAAAAGCCAAGTCGACCGAACCTGCTGCCACGAGCGCGGCGGTCGAGGCGCCGGCATCCAAGCGCGAAGACCCGGCCGTGCTCGCGAAACGCTACGAGGGCCGCGAACTGAGCGTGTTGGATGTGTCCGAAGTTCAGCTCGACGGAGCCAGCACGCTGTCGATCAGTTTCTCGGTGCCGCTGGATGCCAAGCAGGACTTCGCCACCAAGGTGCACCTTGTGGACACTGTCAAAGGCAAGGTCGATGGCGCCTGGGAGCTTTCCGACAACCAGATGGAACTGCGCCTGCGCCATCTTGAGCCACAGCGCAAGCTGGTGTTGACCGTCGACAAGGGCCTGCTGGCAGTCAACGGCAAGACGCTGGACAGCGAGTCGGTGAGCCGCCTGGAAACCCGGGACATGCAGCCCACCGTGGGCTTCGCCAGCCGCGGTTCGCTGCTGCCGACGCGCCTGGCCGAAGGCCTGCCGGTCATCGCCCTTAACGTCAACAAGGTCGACGTCGAGTTCTTCCGCATCAAGCCGGACATGCTCTCCAGCTTCCTGGTCAACTGGGGCCGCAACAGCAGCCTGTACTACTACCAGTCCAAGGAAACGTTGGAGATGGCCGAACTGGTCTACAGTGGCCGTTTTGACCTCAACCCTGCGCGCAACACCCGCGAGACCGTGCTGTTGCCGATCGCCGGAATCAAGCCGCTGCAGGAGCCCGGCGTGTACCTGGCAGTAATGCGTGCCTCAGGCACCTACGACTACTCGCAGCCAGCGACATTGTTCACCCTCAGCGACATTGGCGTTTCCGCCCACCGCTACCATGACCGTCTGGATGTATTCGCCCAGGCACTCGAAGGTGGCAAGGCGCTGAAGGACGTCAACCTCGAACTGCACGATGACAAGGGCAAGCTGCTGGCCCAGGCCAAGACGGATGGCCAGGGCCATGCGCAGTTGCCCATCACCGCCAAGGCCGACACCCTGATCGCCACCCAGGGCGTGCACACCACGCTGCTGCGCCTGAACACGGCGGCACTGGACCTGGCCGAATTCGACATCACCGGGCCTCAGGCCAACCCGCTGCAGTTCTTCATTTTCGGCCCGCGCGACCTGTATCGCCCTGGCGAAACGGTGCTGCTCAATGGCCTGCTGCGCGATCAGGATGGCAAGCCGGTCAAGGCTCAGCCGGTCAGCGTGGAGGTGCGTCGCCCCGATGAACAGGTGAGCCGCAAGTTCGTCTGGGAGGCCGATACCAATGGTCTTTACCAGTACCAACTGCAACTGGCTACGGAGGCGCCGACGGGCCGTTGGCAGTTACTGCTCGACCTCGGCGGCGGGCGCAAGCAGGTTTATGAATTCCTGGTCGAAGACTTCCTGCCTGAGCGCCTGGCCCTGGAACTCAAGGGCAGCAGCAAGCCGCTCGCGCCTGAGCAGGATGCACGCATCCAGGTCAATGGACGTTACCTCTACGGCGCCCCGGCCGCGGGCAATCGCCTGAGTGGTCAGGCTTATGTGCGCCCACTGCGTGAAGCCGTGCCGGCCTTGCCGGGTTACCAGTTCGGTTCGGTGACCGAGACCGAGCTGAACCAAGACCTGGAACTCGATGAAGTGACCCTCGACCAGGCCGGGAAAGCGGTGGTCGATATCGAGAGCCGCTGGGCCGAGGCCCGTTCGCCGCTGCAACTGACGGTGCAGGCCAGCCTGCAGGAGTCTGGTGGCCGACCGATCACTCGGCGCCTGGAACAGCCGATCTGGCCTGGCGAAAGGTTGCCGGGCCTGCGTGGCCTGTTCGACGGCGACGAGACCGACAGCGATGGCCCAGTGGAATTCGAGTTCCTGGTGGCGGATCGTGACGGTAATAAGCTTGCGGCGAACGACCTCAAGGTCAGGCTGATTCGCGAGCGCCGAGACTACTACTGGAACTATTCGCAGAGTGATGGCTGGAGCTACAACTTCAACGAGAAGTTCCTCACGCAAAGCGAGGAGACAGTTAGCGTCAAGGCAGGCTCCACGGCCAAGATGACCTTCCAGGTCGAGTGGGGGCCTTATCGTGTAGAAGTGGAAGACCCGGAAACCGGCCTGGTTTCCAGCGAACGCTTCTGGGCCGGGTATCGTGCGCAGGACAACGCCGAAGGCGGCGCGGTGCGCCCAGACCAGGTGAAGTTGGCCCTGGACAAACCTTCCTACGCCGATGGCGCCACTGCAAACGTCACCGTGACGCCTCCAGCGGCAGGCAGTGGTTACCTGATGGTCGAGTCCAGCGATGGCCCGCTGTGGTGGCAGGAGATCGACGTTCCCGCCGAGGGCAAGACCTTCGAGGTCAAACTCGACAAGCAGTGGGCCCGCCATGACCTGTATGTCAGCGCCTTGGTGATCCGCCCCGGTGAACGCAAAGCCAATGCCACGCCCAAGCGGGCAGTGGGCGTACTGCATCTGCCGCTGGACCGTGCCGAGCGCAAGCTTGCCGTCACCTTGCAGGCCCCCGAAAAGATGCGGCCGAAACAGCCGCTGACAGTGAAGTTCAAGGCCGCCAACGCCGACGGCAGCCACCCGAAACAGGTTCATGTGCTGCTGTCCGCAGTGGACGTGGGTATTCTCAACATCACCGATTTCAAGACCCCGGACCCGTTCGCCAGCCTGTTTGGTCGCAAGGCCTATGGCGCTGATCAACTGGACATCTACGGGCAGTTGATCGAAGCCGGCCAGGGCCGCCTTGCAAGCCTGGCGTTCGGTGGTGATGCCGCGATGGCCAAAGGTGGCAAACGCCCCAACACCACGGTGACCATCGTCGCCCAGCAAAGCGTGCCGGTAACCCTGGACGAAAATGGCGAAGGTCAGGCCACGGTCGATATCCCCGACTTCAACGGCGAACTGCGCCTGATGGCTCAGGCCTGGAGCGAAGAGCACTTCGGCATGGCCGAGGGCAAGACCGTTGTTGCTGCACCATTGATTGCCGAACTCGCGGCGCCACGCTTCCTGGCGGGCGGCGACCAGACCAGCCTGGCGCTGGACCTGGCCAACCTGTCGGGCCGCGCCCAGCAGTTGAATGTCGAGCTTCGTGCGCAAGGCCAACTGAGCCTGATGTCGAGCGCCCAGCAAACGGTCGCCCTGGCTGAAAGCCAGCGCACCACGCTGATGATTCCGGTACAGGCCCAAGGAGGCCTGGGCCAGGGCAAAGTGACCGTGCGGGTCAATGGCCTGCAACTGCCGGGCGAGCCGTCCAATACCTTCGAGCGTGAATGGACCTTGGGTATTCGCCCAGCCTATCCGGCCATGCTCAAGCACTACCGGGTGGCCCTGAAGGATCAGCCCTGGAGCCTGCCGGAGAGCGACCTGGCCGCCTTCGAACCAGCCGGCCTGGAGGCCAGCCTGGCGTTGTCGAGCCGGCCGCCGCTGAACCTGGCCGAGCAGATCCGTGCACTGGAGGCCTACCCCTACGGTTGCCTGGAGCAGACCACCAGCGGTCTGTACCCCTCGCTGTACGCCGATGCCGAGAGCCTCAAGCGCCTGGGCATCAAGGGTGAACCGACCGAGCTGCGCAAGCGCAAGATCGAGATGGGTATCGAGCACCTGTTGGGCATGCAACGCCACAACGGCAGCTTCGGTCTGTGGAGTTCGGACAGCGAAGAAGAGTACTGGCTGACCGCCTACGTCACCGACTTCCTGATGCGTGCCCGCGACCAGGGCTACGGCGTGCCGGCCGAGGCATTGAAAAAGGCGAGCGAGCGACTGTTGCGCTACCTGCAGGAGCGCAACCTGATCGAGGTCGATTACAGCGAGAACGCCGAGCACACCCGTTTTGCCGTACAGGCCTATGCTGCGCTGGTGTTGTCGCGCAGCCAGCAGGCGCCACTGGGTGCCCTGCGCAGCCTGTTCGAGCGGCGTGCCGATGCGCGCTCCGGGCTGCCGCTGGTGCAACTGGCAGTGGCGTTGGACAAGATGGGCGACAAGCCGCGTGCCGATCAGGCACTGCAGGCTGGCCTGGGCATCAGCCGTGGCAAGGGCTGGATGGCTGATTACGGCAGCGCGCTACGGGATCAGGCGCTGATTTTGGCGCTGCTGCAGGAGAACAACCTGGCCAGCAACCAGGTCGATCAGCGGCTGTTCGCTCTGTCCGATGAACTCGCAGCCAACCGCTGGCTTTCGACCCAGGAGCGCAATGCGCTGTATCTGGCAGGTCGCGGCTTGCTCGGCAAACCGGAGGGGCAGTGGAAGGCACGCCTGGACAGCGCAGGTGAGATTCGCGAGTTCAACAATACCGAGTCGGGCATGAAGCTCGAAGGCCCGCTGCTGGCCTCGCCGTTGAGTGTGCAGAACGAGGGCAGCGAAACGCTGTACCAGCAACTGACGCTATCGGGGTACCCACGCCAGGCACCTGCAGCCGGCGGTAACGGCATGGAGATCCGCCGCGAGTACCTGGGCATGAATGGTCAAGCGCTGGACCTGCACAACCTGCGCAGCGGTGATCTGGTGCTGGTGCACCTGGCGCTCAAGGCCGAGAACGCTGTGCCGGACGCACTGGTGGTCGACCTGCTACCTGCGGGCCTGGAGCTGGAAAACCAGAACCTGGCGCAGAGCGCGGCGAGCCTGGACAACGCCAGCAGTGCGGTGAAACAGTGGCGTGAGTCGATGCAGAATGCCAGTGTGGTGCACCAGGAGTATCGTGATGATCGTTACGTGGCAGCGCTCAAGCTCGACAGCTATGGCACCACGCACTTGCTCTACCTGGCGCGTGCTGTGACGCCGGGCAGCTACCGCGTGCCGCCGCCGCAGGTCGAGTCGATGTATCGGCCGAACCTGCAGGCAGTGGGGGATGGGCAGGGTGAGATGGTGGTGAAAGCGCGGTGAAGAAGGGGCTGCTTTGCAGCCCATCGCAGGCTTCGCCAGCTCCCACTGGTATCTTGCCGTCGAACTTTTGATTTCTTCGTGGGAGCTGGCGAAGCCTGCGATGGGCCGCGATGCGGCCCCGGATCAATGGATGATCCAGCTCATCACCCACAAACCCAGCAGCAACCAGATGATCCCTGCGATGATCGAGGCGCGCATGAAGGCGCGGATTGCCGAGTAAAGCAGCATCAGGCCAACGATCAGCGCCAGGATGCTGAGCAGCGAGGTGTCCATGCCCAACGTGCGTGCCAGGCCGTCGATGAAATTACCCCCGGCGTTGGCCAACAGGTTGAACAGCCCGCTCAAGGCGTCGACGATGAAGCGGATCAACGACCCCAGCGCCTGGCCCAGCCACTCGAAAAAACCTTCTACATGCATAGTTGCTTCCTGATGATCGAATCGGCGAAGTTACCGATTCCAAGCCTTTGGCCATCACCTGGCCAGGTCGGTTCCCGATGCCAAGCTTAACCCGCCTGCGCCCCCGTGCGGGGCGCTTGCTGCGCGGTTTCGCTCTGGCGCTGGCGTTGGCGGCCGGCTTGTTGTGGTTGGCCGACCGCATCTGGCCATTGCCCATGCCGGCGGATGACCTCGCGCGGGTAGTGCTGGCCGAAGACGGCACGCCGATGTGGCGCTTCGCCGATGCTGATGGCGTGTGGCGTTACCCGGTCAGCCCTGAAGAGGTCTCGCCGCTGTACCTGCAGGCGCTGCTGACTTACGAGGACCGTTGGTTCTACCGCCACCCCGGTGTCAACCCGCTGGCCCTGGCACGGGCTGCCTGGCTCAACCTGCGCGGCGGGCGTGTGGTGTCCGGAGGCAGTACCTTGTCGATGCAAGTGGCGCGGTTGCTCGACCCGCATGATCGAACGCTGGCCGGCAAGCTGCGGCAACTGTGGCGCACCGCGCAGCTCGAATGGCACCTGTCCAAGGGCGAGATTCTGCAGATCTACCTCAACCGTGCCCCGTTCGGCGGCACCTTGCAGGGTGTGGCGGCGGCCAGTTGGGCCTACCTGGGCAAGTCGCCGATGCACCTGACCCCAGCCGAGGCGGCGCTGCTGGCGGTGTTGCCACAAGCGCCCAGCCGCCTGCGCCCTGACCGTCACCCGGCGCGTGCCCAAAAGGCCCGCGACAAGGTGCTGCAGCGCCTGGGCGAGTATCAAGTGTGGCCCGCGCAGCAGATCAAGGAGGCTGCCGAAGAACCACTGCTGTTGGCCCCACGGCAGGAGCCGGCGCTGGCGCCTTTGCTGGCGCGTCGACTGAACACGGCCAACAGCCCGCCATTGATCCGCACCACCCTGGATGCGAACCTGCAGCGGCGTCTCGAGGACCTGTTGCTGGGCTGGCGTGCACGTTTGCCGGAGCGTACGTCGGCGGCGGTGCTGGTGGTGGAGTCGCAGACCATGGCGGTGCGAGCCTACCTGGGCTCCATCGACCTGGCCGACGAGCGTCGGTTCGGACATGTCGACATGGTGCGCTCCCTGCGCTCGCCCGGCTCGACCCTCAAACCATTTCTCTACGGCATGGCGCTGGACGAGGGCCTGATTCATTCCGAATCGCTGCTGCAAGATGTTCCGCGTCGCTATGGGGACTATCGCCCTGGCAACTTCTCGATGGGCTTCAGCGGGCCAGTGGCGGCCAGTTCGGCGCTGGCTCTGTCGCTGAACCTGCCTGCGGTGCAGTTGCTCGAAGCCTATGGCCCCAAGCGTTTCGCCGCTGAACTGCGCAACGCGGGCATTCCGCTGGTGCTGCCGCCTTTGGCCGAGCCCAACCTGTCGTTGATTCTCGGAGGGGCAGGCAGCCGTCTGGAAGACTTGGTCGGTGGTTACGCCGCGTTGGCCAGAGCTGGCAACAGTGCCCGGGTACGCCTGCAGCCCCAGGACCCCTTGGCGGAACGACGCCTGCTGTCGCCAGGCTCGGCCTGGATCATCCGGCGCATTCTCAGCGGCCAGGCACGTCCTGATCGTGATCCGCATGCCGAGTTGGTCCAGCGCCCGCAGTTGGCCTGGAAGACTGGGACCAGTTACGGCTTTCGCGATGCCTGGTCGATTGGGGTTGGGCCGCGTTACCTGATTGGTGTGTGGATCGGTCGCCCGGACGGCACGCCAGTGCCTGGGCAGTTCGGCCTGGCATCGGCGGCGCCGTTGATGCTGCAGGTCCATGACCTGTTGAGCAACCGCGACAGCCAGCGTGGCATCGCCGCGCCGGTGGAGCAGGTACCGCAGAGCGTTGGCGTGGCAGCCATCTGTTGGCCGCTGGGCCAGCCGATGAACCGGCAAGACCCCAACTGCCGTCGCCAGCGCTTCGCCTGGACCCTGGACGGCACCACCCCGCCGACACTGCAGGCGGCCGACCAGCCCATCGGGCTTGGGCTTCGGGAAAGCGTGTGGGTCAACGACCAAGGGCTGCGTGTCGACAGCACATGCCCCGGTGCCAAGGCCCGAGAGATCGCTCTGTGGCCAGCGCCACTCGAACCCTGGCTGGCGCGCAGCGAGCGCCGCGCCGCCCGACTGCCGGCCGTGGACCCTGCCTGCCCGCCACAGGTGGCCGCCAGTGCGCCGCCATTGTCGATCGTCGGTGTGCGTCCAGGGGACAACCTGCGGCGGCCAGCCACCAGCAGCGAACCCCTGCAGTTGCATGTTTCGGCCCTGGGCGGTGGCGGGCGACGCTGGTGGTTCCTCAACGGCCAGCCGCTGGGCGAAACCGAGGGGCAGGACAGTTTGCTGGTGCGCTTCGACAATGCCGGGCAGATCGAACTGAGTGCGTTGGACGAGAGCGGTGAAACCGCGCGGGTGGCGTTCCAGGTCAACGAGTGACCGTTCGACGTTTGCCGGGCCAGCACCTACGCTTGCAAGTGACGGGTGTGACCGGCGGCGTCCCGGTGCCCAAGGGATCATGGAGCGTCCTATGCGTCCTCTGGTCGTGCCCCTGTTGCTGCTGTCTTGGGCCAACCTGGCCCATGCCGAGCTATTGCCCGGCTTTCTCGACAGCCACGAAAACGAACGCCGCCTGCCTGCCGCGAACCTGCCGGTGGACGCTTATCGTCCCGTGGCACCCGACCTGCGCCTGGCGTTACCTGTCGCCAAGCAGGCAGCAGCAATGCCGAGCGATACCCGGCTGGTGCTGCACAAGGTGCGCTTCGAGGGCGGTACGGTGTACCCGCTCAGTGACCTGCGCGAGCACTATCAGCCGTTGATTGGCCGGGAAACCACCTTTGGCGAGCTGCAACAGTTCACGGACCGCCTCACACAACGTTATCAGCGTGACGGCTACCTGCTTTCGTACGCCTATCTGCCACCCCAGGACCTCACCGATGGTCGGGTGCAAGTGGTGTTGGTCGAAGGCTACATTCACGACTATCGACTTGAAGGAGACATCGGTCCTGCCGCCGATTACCTCGAGCAGTTGCTGACCCGGCTGAGGGCCGAACGTCCGCTGACCCGCAAGACACTCGACCATTACCTGGGCTTGGCCGAGCGTGTTCCAGGTATAGCCATCGAGGCCGAACTGCCTCCTACCGGACAAACTGACGGTGCCACCGAGTTGACCGTTCGTGCCCGGCGTACGCCGTTCGGCGCGGCATTGACCTTGAGCGATGGTAGCCGCGACGGGCCACAGGCGTTGCTGGGGGTTTCCAGCAGGTCGCAGACCCGCTTCGCCGAACAGTTCGCAGCCAGCATCGTGCTGCCACCGGGTGACGAACACACCCATTACCAGCATGTCGAGTACAGCCAGTATCTGGATGCCGAAGGCAGCCAACTGTTGCTGTCGGCCACACGCTACCGCAGCGAGCCGCATACCCGTGTTCGTCTGGACCATGGCGGGACCCTGACCCAGCATCGTGAAAGCGACCGCTATGCCATAGGCCTGAGTCAGCCAGTGACCGTCGCGCCGGATGAATGGCTGGTGGTGGCTGGACATTTCTACGCCGTGAGTGAGCACATCGAGGGTCGGCCGGAGCAGGGGACGCCAGCACGCAACAACGCCACCTCGCTACGCGCGCTGTCGTTCGGGGGCGACTGGCGCCAGGCAGACCCTCGTCGACTGCGGATCGTCAGCGCCGGGGTCCATCAAGGCCTGGATTACCTGGGTGGCCACAGCGATGCCGACTACGACCTCGACTTTTTGCGCCTGCGCCTGTCGGGCCTGCAAAGCGACCAGCTGTTCGATAACTGGCAGGGCGTGGTTTCGGGGGCGTTGTACTGGAGCGATGACAAGTTGCCCGACAGCGAGAGGGCAGGGTTTGGCGGGCAGAACTTCGGCCGTGGTTACCCTCGGGAGCAGGCGGCGGGCGACAAGGGTTGGGGCGTGGCCTACGAGCTGAACTACAGCTTTCACCCAGACGGCCCATGGCTCAAGCATGTGCAGCCCTACGCGGTGATCGATAGCGCACGCGCCTGGTACAACGCAGGGCATTTCGAGGATGCCAGGCTGACCTCGGCGGCACTGGGCGTGCGCCTGGGTGACGGGCGCCGCGGCAGTGTCGCCGTGGAAGTGGCCAAGCCCTTGGCGGATGTGGCGCTCGACAGCCTGGATCGCGGGCCACGCTGGACCCTGACCTTCAGCTTCCAGCCCTGAGCATGGCCGTCAACGGAGCCCTCAATGGGTGGTGAAACGCTGGTGCACCGGTGACGAACTCGGCGTCAGCGCCAACGCCAGCTGGGTGCGGTTGTGCATGTGGGTCAGGCGCAGCACCTGGGACACATACAGCTTGACGGTGTTCTCGGTGATGCCAAGCTCGCAGGCAATCTGGTAGTTGGTCTTGCCTTTGCTTACCAGCTTGGCTACTTCCAGCTGGCGTGGCGAGAGCTTCTCGAAGTCAGGTGGTAGCTCGGTTTCGCCTTCCTCGGCATCGCTGGCGCGACGGTGTACGCCTTGGCCACGGGCTTTTTCCAGGTCCTGGTAGAGTTCGT
This sequence comes from Pseudomonas sp. Teo4, assembly GCF_034387475.1. Taxonomy (NCBI): domain Bacteria; kingdom Pseudomonadati; phylum Pseudomonadota; class Gammaproteobacteria; order Pseudomonadales; family Pseudomonadaceae; genus Pseudomonas; species Pseudomonas sp. Teo4. The sequence goes on along the minus strand of NZ_JAXCIL010000002.1, from coordinate 340,090 downwards.
CGATCGACTCGGCCAGCTCCTGCAGACGCCGGTTCAGGCCACCCAGGTCGCGGAAGTTGCTCTGGCGTTCGAGCAATGACTGTTCCTGGCGACGAACGCCTTCGAGCAGTTCATCGAGGTCCATCGGTTTTTGGTAGTAGTCGGCAAAACCCTCGCGCAGCGCGCGGATGACGTCCTGTTTCTCGGCTCGTCCGGTGAGCATGATCGCCTCGAACAGGCGCTCGCGCCCGGCGATTTCCTTGAGTGCGCGCACCAGTTCGATGCCATCGCGCTCGGGCATGTGCAGGTCGCACAGCACAAGGCCAATGGTTTCATCCGCTACGTAGCATTCGATGGCCTGGTCGGTGGAATAGGCCGGCACACAGCGATGGCCGTGGGCTTCGAGAAACTCGCACAACTGTTCGACAATCACAGGCTGGTCATCGACAACCAGTACCTTCACCTCACTCGATGGCTTGCTCACGATCAACTCCCTGTTCGTAATCGGCCCTGCTCCCGGGCCAGACGCTCTGGCAGTTAGAAAAGTAGTCGTACTTCTCGATTATGTACAAGGTTTGTACAACAGATCGGACAGTAGAAGCCGCTATTGGATCCATACGGCAGTGAGAAGAAATCCGGCCAGCACGTACGGGACGAAGGCTTGTTTGTCGCCCATCTGCTCGGTCAGGGTCTGCAATCGCTTCTTTACCTTGGGGTTCAGCAGGGTCCATAGGCGTCGTCGGGTGAGCAGCCACAGCAAGAGGCTGATACCGGCGCCAATGAAGGTGCCGAGCACGTATTGGTAGCTGGTGGCCAAGGCCAGCGCGCCCATCAACTTGACGTCATCGGCGCCGAAGTGGCCAAGCATGTAGCCGGGCAGGGTCAGCAGCATGACGATGGCCAACGCCCAGCCCGCATCGCTGGCATCGGCGCCGATCCAGCTGTGCCCGGTGCTGAACAGCCACACCAGCGCACAGGCGGCCACACCCAGGGTCAGCAGGTTTGATATCTGGCGTTCGCGGACATCTTGTTCGGCGCACAAGGCAAGCCACATCAGGAGAACAATGCTTTGCATGGGCGGGTCGCCATCCCTATTCGTTGAACTGATCTACCCGGTCAGTCAGGTTTCAATAGTCAGGGTAGACGGAATCCGACGAACGGGCATGGCGACGGTGCACTATTTCGCGCTTCCCGGTGGGTACTTGCTCAGCACCTGGGTGACGGTTTTCTGAATGGCGGTGTTGCGTTCTTCAGGGCTTGGGGGGTAGTTGTTCATGATCTGTTCGGCACTGGCGCGCCACACCAGCTTGCCATCGCGGCTATCGAACATGTCGACCTGGATGGTGGCAACCTTGTAATCGACACTGCGGGTTTCGTTGTACATCGGGCCACCCCAGTAACCTCCCCAGTATCCCCCCCAGCCGCCGCCATAGTTGGTGGTGATCTGTTGTTGGCGCTGCTCGACGATCAGGTAGGCGCGAACCATCAGGTCAGGCCGGGCACTGCCCTGTGCCGGGCGCAGGCCACGTTGATCCAGCTCGCTGGCAACCGCCTGGCGGATGCGCTGCTCGGTCAGGTCGCTCTTGATGCGCGGGTCGTCTGGCTGGTACTGCAACCCAGGCTCCTGCCACGCCCAGCTGCGATAAGCGGCGAAATCGCGGCTCGCGTCGAAATCCTGTTGGACGTTGTTGCCCGCGCAAGCGGTGAGCAGCAGCGCGAATGACAGTAGAACGAGACGGCGCAACATGATGGTTCTCCGTTAGACGTTAACTGGGAGGATAGCCGCTGAGCGCCTTGTGCACCGATTCGCGCAGGGCCTGTTCGCGATCACGTGGTGAGTCCTTGTCGCTACCGCTTTCGGCGCTGGCGCTCCATACCGGTTGGCCGTTGCGGGCGTCGAACAGGTCGATGCGCACCACCATCACCTCGACCTCGTAGGTGCGTACGACGGGCACGCTGCCGTAGGCGCCGTAGCCATTGCGGTAGCCGCCGAAGCCAACGCCGCCATAGGGGTAAGGGCCGTAGTAGGGGTCATAGTCGTAATCGCGAACCTGGCGCAGACGCCGTTCCAGGCGCATGTCGGCGCTGACCAGCAGGTCGCCGGTACCGGCTCTGGCCGGTCGTAGTCCATGCTGGTCGAGAGCACCGCTGACGGCATCGGCCAGTTGGCCGGGGTCGGCGTTGGCACTGGCGCTGGGCAATTGGCCGTTGCGCCAGCTCCAGCTGCGGTAATGCCCATAATCACGGGCCGGTGCCGGGTAGGCACTGGCATCGAAAGTGGTGGCGGCCTGGGCCGGTGCTGGTGGTAGCGGGCGGCTGCTAGCGACATAAGGGTTGGTGCCTTGGCAGGCAGCCAGGGCAAGCGGCAGCAAGGCCAGGCACAGCAAACGGTACGGCATGTAGTCCTCCCGGCGGGCGGGGTCAGCGGGGTCGGCAGATCCAGTGCAGGTAGCGTCCCAAGCCGGCGAAGCTTGGATGACGGCGGTGGGCCAGTTCCATTTCCAGCAGGTCGAGCAACTCGGCCTTGTCCTGGAACTCCTTGGGCATGTAGTCGTGGAACACCCTGACACCACTTTCACTGTCGACTTGCCACATAGGATCAAGGTGCGCCTTGAGTTCACGCGGATCAAGTGGTTTCTGCGGGGTCAGGCTCTGCTTTTCACCCTGCAATTTATTGCTGCGCAATTTGCGGAAGTGGCCTTTGAGCAGGTTGCGGTAGACCAGAGCATCACGGTTGTAGAAGGCCAGCGACAGCCAGCCGCCCGGCGCGGTGAGCTGGTGCAGCACAGGCAGGATGCTTTCGGGTTCGGCCAGCCATTCGAGCACGGCGTGGCACAGCACCAGGTCGTAAGGTTCGGTCAATTGGCCCAGCAGGTCTTGCCAAGGGGCCTGGATGAAGGTGGCCTGCTGCCCAGCTTCGGCGAAGCGCGCCTGTGCGCCTTCGAGCATCGGTGCGGCGGGTTCTGCCAGGGTCACCTGGTGGCCGCGCTGGGCCAGCCAAAGCGCCATGTGGCCAAGACCCGCGCCGATGTCGAGCACCCGCAGAGGGCGGTCGGGCAGGGCATCGGCCAGGTCGGCCTGGAGCACGGCCAGGCGGATCGCGCCCTTGGCGCCACCGTAGATTTTTTCCGCGAAGCGGGTGGCCAGCTCATCGAAGTGACGGTCGTTCATCGGGCGAAGCGCCTCTCGCTGTCGGCCAGCTTGGCGCGCACAACTTGTTCCATGTCCAGGCCCAGCTCGCTGCACAGCAGCAACAGATACAGGACCACGTCGCCGACTTCCTGGCCGGCGTGGGCGAGTTTGTCCGCAGGCAGTTGGCGCGACTCGTCCTCGCTCAGCCATTGGAAGATTTCCACTAGCTCGGCCATTTCCACGCTGGCGGCCATGGCCAGGTTCTTCGGGCTGTGGAAGCCGCGCCAGTCGTTGTTGTCGCGAATCTGGTGCAGGCGTTCGGTGAGTTCTTGCAAGTTCATCGGGGCTCTCCTAATGCTGCATAGCTTCGGTGGAGGCCTGGAGCAAAGCAAGTGGATTCGGGGGCTAGAGTTGCCCCCAGCGCCCGACCATATGCAGCAACTCGCCATGCCCATCGAGCCGCAGTTCACCGCTCGCTCCCGCTTCGCTGGCACTTAGCACCACTTCCGACGGCAACCGCACCGGCTTCAGGAAGTCCACCTCGAAGCTGTAGCCGCTGTTCGGCAAGTGCGTGCGTAGCGCCGCCAGGGCCATGGCCTTGCTCCACATGCCATGGGCGATGGCCTTCGGGAAGCCGAACAGACGAGCGCTGGCAGCACTGAGGTGGATCGGGTTGTAATCACCGCAAACCTTGGCATAACGCCGGCCGATATCGCTATCGGCGTACCAGCGAGTGGCTTCTGGCAACTGTTCGGCCTCAAGGTTTGGGGTTTCATCGGGTTGCCCTTCGAGGCGCAAGCCGCGCACCAGCATCCGGCTGGTTTCACGCCACAGCAGGCCGAGGCCATCTTCGGCCTCGGTGATCAGGTCGAAGGTGCCGCCCTTGGCGTGCGGCTGAAGATTGTCGGCGTAAACGGCAAACCGCAGTCCGTCGATGCCGCCCAGTGGCCGCAGCACTTCGATGCGGTTGTGCACATGCACCAGCCCCAGTAGCGGAAACGGAAAGTCATGGGCAGTCAGCAGTTGCAGTTGCAGGGTAAAGGCCATGATGTGCGGGTAAGTGCCCGGCAGGCGGCCGTCATCGGTGAAGTGACAGAGACGGCGATAGGCCGCGAGGTTGCCGTGCTGGACGCGAAGGAAGCAACGCAGGCCAGCCCCCGGCAGCGTGTCGCCGCTGATCTTGCGCTTGCTCGCCGCGCGCAGGTACAGGCTGGCGCGAGCGTCCGGGCTATGCAGGTCGTGCCAATGTCGGTCCATGTTCACGCCCCTATCAATGCCTGGCCGCATACTCGCAGCACCTGGCCATTGACCGCGCCGGAGCCAGGCTGGCTGAGCCATGCGATGGCTTCTGCGACGTCCTGAGGGCGCCCGCCCTGGCTCAGTGAACTCAGGCGACGCCCGGCCTCACGTAGCCCCATGGGTATGGCGGCGGTCATGTGCGTTTCGATGAAGCCCGGGGCCACGGCATTGATGCTGGCGCCCCGTTCGGCGAGCTTCGGTGCCCAGGCCTGGGCAAGCCCGATCAACCCGGCCTTGCTCGCCGCGTAGTTGGACTGGCCACGGTTGCCGGCGATGCCGCTGACCGAAGCCAGTAGCGTGATGCGTGCAGCGTCGCCCAGGGCGCCGGCGTCGTACAACGCCTGGGTCAGTATCTGCGGCGCCTTGAGATTGACCGCCAGCACGGCGTCCCAGTACTCCGGCGTCATGTTGGCGAGGGTTTTATCGCGGGTGATGCCGGCGTTGTGCACGACGATATCGATACCGCCGGGCAATGCTTCGAGCAACTGGGCGGCGGCATCGTTGGCGCATATATTCAGGCCCAGTGCCTTGCCGCCAAGGCGGGCAGCAAGGGCGTCAAGGTCTTGCTGGGCTTGTGGCACGTCCAGCAGCACGACTTCGGCACCATCACGCGTGAGGGTTTCGGCGATGGCGGCACCAATGCCGCGTGCTGCTCCGGTGACCAGAGCGCGGCGCCCACCCAGCGGGCGGGTCCAGTCCTGCACCTGACTGGCGCAGGCTTCAAGGCGCAGCACCTGGCCAGAAATGAATGCACTCTTGGGCGAAAGGAAAAAGCGCAGGGCGCCTTCGAGCTGGTCTTCTGCCTCGGGTGCCACATACAGCAACTGCGCGGTCGCGCCGTTGCGCAGCTCCTTGGCCAACGAGCGGCTGAAGCCCTCCAGGGCACGTTGCGCAACGCGGGCCAGCGGGTCGTCGAGGCTTTCCGGTGCGCGTCCGAGGATCACGACATGGGCGCAGTAGGCCAGGCTGCGCAGCAATGGCTGGAAGAATTCGCGCAACTGCTTCAACTCGTCGCCGTCGGACAAGTGACTGGCATCGAACACCACAGCCTTGAGTTTCGGCCCAAGGCCGGCGACCCAGGCGGGCGCCTGCAAACCTTCGCCATTGAAGCTGTAGATGTCGTCGGTCAGGCGCGGGGCGATAGCTTCGACCTTGTTTGCCAAAGCCCCGCCACCCAGTACCAGAGCGCCCTCGACCGGGCGCAGTCGGCCGGGTTGCCAGCGCTCCAGAGGCGCTGGGCGCGGCAGGCCAAGGGCATCCACGAGGCGACGGCCGAGGTTGGAGTTGGCGAAGCCGAGGTAGCGATCACTCATGTGCGGTCTCCCTGAATGCAAGCTTGCAAGTGTGGACCAACTTTGTGGCAAGGTCGTTCGAATGCGGTAAAAACACCTAGGCTGTACGGATCAAATTGTTTCAGGAGGAACATGCGCATGCGTTCAACTCGCCGGGTCGCGATCCTGGGCGGTAACCGAATTCCCTTCGCCCGCTCCAACGGCGCCTATGCCAATGCCAGTAATCACGCGATGCTCACCATCACGCTTGAAGGCCTGATCGAGCGCTACCGGCTGCATGGGTTGCGGTTGGGGGAGGTAGTGGCGGGGGCGGTGCTCAAGCACTCCCGCGACATGGCTCTGACCCGCGAGTGTGTGCTTGGCTCCCGGTTGTCGCCGCAGACGCCGGCCTATGACATCCAGCAGGCCTGCGCCACGGGCCTGGAGGCGGCGTTGCTGGTGGCCAACAAGATTGCCTTGGGGCAGATCGACAGCGCGATCGCAGGCGGGGTGGACACTACCTCCGATGCGCCCATCGCAGTCAATGAAGGCTTGCGCCGCATTCTGCTGCAGGCCCATGGTGGCAGGACGCTGGGGGAGCGGCTCAAGCCGTTCCTCAAGCTGCGCCCTGGCCACTTGAAGCCAGAGCTGCCACGTAATGAAGAGGCGCGTACTGGCCTTTCCATGGGCGAGCACTGCGAGCGCATGGCCCAGGCCTGGCAGATTGGCCGTGCCGAGCAGGACGAACTGGCGTTGCTGAGCCACCAGCGTTTGGCTGCTTCCTATACAGATGGCTGGCAGGATGATTTGCAGACACCGTTCATGGGGCTGACCCGTGACAACAACCTGCGCCCGGATCTGACCCTGGAGCAGCTCGCTGGCTTGAAACCTGTGTTCGACCGCAGCGGGCAGGGCACATTGACCGCCGGCAATGCCACTCCCCTGACTGATGGCGCCTCGCTGGTGCTGCTGGGCAGCGAAGAGTGGGCCCAGGCTCACGGCTTGTCGGTGCTGGCGTATCTGGTCGATGGCGAGACGGCCGCAGTGGACTTCGTCACCGGCAAGGAGGGCCTGCTGATGGCCCCGGTGTACGCAGTACCACGCCTGCTGGCACGTAATGGCCTGACCCTGCAGGACTTTGACTACTACGAAATTCACGAAGCGTTCGCTGCCCAGGTCCTGTGCACGCTCAAGGCCTGGGAGGATGCGGACTATTGCCGCGATCGCCTGGGGCTCGATGGGCCGCTGGGGGCAATCGACCGCAGCAAGCTCAACGTCAAAGGCAGCTCGCTGGCGGCTGGGCACCCGTTCGCGGCCACCGGAGGGCGGATTCTGGCCCACATGGCCAAGCTGCTGGCGACGGCGGGTAAGGGCAGGGGCCTGATCTCGATTTGCGCGGCGGGTGGGCAGGGGGTTACGGCCATCGTCGAGCGTTGAATACGGTTACAAGTGCGGCCATCAGCGTTTGGCAACTGGTGTGTGCTGCCTGTACTGGCCTCATCGCCGGCAAGCCGGCTCCTACAGGGTCACCACTGTACCTGTGGGAGCCGGCTTGCCGGCGATGAGGCCAGTACAGGCAGCACAAGGCAGTTGCCCAAATTCCCCATGAGCGTGACGCCGATAGCACTGTAAAACGGCCCAGCTGTTAGGCTTGTCTGGTCAGAACTACAAGAAACCAACATGCCGACTATCGGACACCCACGCCCCATCCCTGTGCTGGACCACCTGCCCAGGCCGCTATATGCCCGGGCCGAAAGCCTTGGCGCCGGTTCCTGGACCACCCGCCATCGCCACGATTGGGTGCAGTTTTCCTATGCCATCAGCGGTGTATTGGGCGTGTACACCGCCGATGGCAGTTACTTCGCACCGCCACAATGGGGCGTGTGGATTCCGGCCGATGCCGAACATGAAGTGGTGACCTCGATGCAGGCTGAAATGCGCAGCCTCTATGTGCGCCGCGATGCTTGCCCATGGGCGCCGACGCAATGCCGGGTACTGGAAGTGACGCCGCTGGCGCGGGAGCTGATCAAGCAGTTCTGCCTGTTTCCCGTGGACTACCCGGAAGGCGACAGTGCCGAAGCACGATTGGTATCTGTACTGCTCGACCAGCTACGCACGTTGCCTGAAGTGGGCTTCTCGCTGCCGCTGCCGCGCCATCCGGGGTTGCTGGCCCTGTGCAACGGCCTGATCGCGGCGCCCGAGCAGGCGCAGACTCTGCAGGAGTGGGCCAGGCAGCTGGAGTGTTCGGAAAAGACCCTGATGCGCCTGTTCCAGCGGGAAACCGGCCTGAGTTTTCGTAACTGGCGCCAGCGTATGCGCCTGCTGTCGTCCCTGGCCCTGCTGGAGGCGGGTGAAAGTGTGACTGAGGCGGCGCTGGGCTGCGGCTATGACTCCACCTCAGCCTACATCGCCGCCTTCAAGCAGCTGTTCGGGTCGACACCCGGCGAGCTGCGTCTTTAGCGGTCAGGTCCGGAAGCGGCGTACCAACGCATCCAGTTCATTGGAAAGCCCGGCCAGGCTCTCGGAATCCTGACGCGCCGCCTGGGCCAGCTCGGCCACCAGTTGCGCATCACCATGGATCTGGCTGATGTGACGGTTGATGTCCTCCGCTACCTGGTGCTGTTCTTCCGCGGCCGTGGCGATCTGGGTGTTCATGTCGCGGATGATATCCACCGACTCGCGAATCTGGCCGAAGCTGTCACGGGCCAGGCCGATGCGGCTGACCGACTGCTGCGACACTTCCAGGCTTGCATGCATCTGTTCAGCGACTTCGGCGGTGCGGCTGGCCAGGTTGCCCAGCAGGCCGTCGATCTCGGCGGTGGAATCGGCAGTGCGCTTGGCCAAGGCGCGTACTTCGTCGGCGACCACGGCGAAGCCACGGCCCTGCTCGCCAGCACGGGCGGCTTCGATGGCGGCGTTAAGGGCCAGCAGGTTGGTCTGTTCGGCAATCGAGCGGATGGTGCCGAGGATCGACTGGATGGCGTTGCTGTCACGTTCCAGTTGCTGGATCGACTGCGCCGACTGTTCGATTTCCTGGCTCAGGCGATCGACGCTGTTCACCGCCGCATCGATCTGCTGCTGGCCTTCGCGGGCCTGCGCCTGGCCGCTGTCGGCCGATTGCGCGGCCTGGCTGCAGGAACGGGCCACTTCGTTGGCGGTGGCAACCATTTCGTGGAAGGCGGTGGAGACCATGTCCACGGCTTCGCGCTGGCGCCCGGCGGCTTCGGCCATGTCACTGGAAACCCGGGTGGAGCTGCTGGACGTGCTGAGAATCTTGTTGGCGGCGGCACCGATGTGCTGAATTAGGCTGCGGATGGCGCCGAGGAACTGGTTGAACCAGCTGGCCAGTTGCGCGGTTTCGTCGCGGCCACGGATTTCCAGGCTGCGAGTCAGGTCGCCTTCACCCTGGGCGATGTCTTCCAGGCCGCTGGTCACGCTGTTGATCGGGCGCACGATGAGTTTGGCGAACGCTGCGCCGACGACAGCGAACAGGGCCGCCAGTACCAGAGCGATGGTGCCGATCAGCCAGGTCAGGCGCGTGGTGGTCTGCATCACTTCGCTTTGTTCGATCAGGCCGATGAAGGTCCAGCCCAGTTTTTCGTCCGGGTAGATGTTGGCCATGTAGCGGGTGCCGTTGAGTTCGATTTCCACCAAGCCTTTACCGGCCTTGGCCAGTTCGGCGTAGCCGTCACCGAAGCTGGCCAGTTGCTTGAAGTTGTGGCCGGCATCGCGTGGGTCGACCATCACGTTGCCGTTGCTTTCCACCAGCATCAGGTAACCGCTTTCGCCCAGCTTGATCTGTTTGACGATCTCGGTCAGGCCCTTGAGCGACACGTCGATGTTGACCACGCCACCCGGGTTGCCCAACTGGTTGGCGACGGCGCGTACGGTGCTGACCAGCACGGCATCATCAGGGGCCCAGTAATAGGCCCCGGTGCGGACGGTCTTGCCTGGGTTGGCCATGGCCTGCTGGTACCACGGGCGTGGGCGAGGGTCGTAGTTGACGAACTTTTGCCCGGCGGGCCAGCCGACGTAGCCGCCGTCGCTGACGCCGTAGGAAATGTAGGCGTACCCAGGGTGGGAATTGGCCAGGCGGGTGAAGAAGTCGAGCAGTTGTTGGTCCTGTTCACCCAGCGCGTAGGACGGGTTGGCGCTCATGAACTTGTTCAGGTTGCTGCCGGTTGCGGCCACCATGGGCTGGGACGCCAGGAATTCCACGTTCTGGTCGATGCCCTGGAAGAAGATATTCATCGCATTGCTGACCTGGCGGATTTCCCGGCTGCTGCCGTCGAGGAAACCTTCGCGGGCTTCGCCTCGCAGGTTCAGGACCACCAACGTGGCAACAAGCACGATGGGCAACCCGGCGATAACCGCGAATGCCCAGGTCAGTTTCTGTTTGATGTTCATCGACGCTCCCGGAATTTTTTAATTATCGACACACGAGGCAGTAACCACTGTATCGGCAGGGAGCGGGGCTTTTTGAGGGAAACCCCCGTATTTATTGGATAAAGTCGTGTTTGGTGACTATTCGGTCGGGTTTAGGCTAATATGGCATACCAAAATACCAGGTGTCGTGCTTCTTTAATGACAGCACTTACTGCCATTGGCCAGATCCTTGAGTATCGGACAGTCTGGTCGGTCGTTGCCCTGGCAATGCGCAACCAGTTCGTCGAGGGTATCGCGCAGGCTGACCAACTCTTCGATGCGCCGGTTCAGTTCTTCTATGTGTTGCATGGCCAGGGCCTTCACATCGGCGCTGGCGCGTTGGCGGTCCTGCCAAAGGGTCAGCAGTTTTGCCACCTCGTCCAGCGAGAAGCCCAGATCGCGTGAGCGCTTGATGAAGGCCAGGCGGTGCAGGTCTTCCTGTTGGTACAGGCGATAGCCGCTGTCGCTTCGGGTCGGTGGTTTGAGCAGTCCGATGGACTCGTAATAGCGGATCATCTTGGTGCTGAGCCCGCTGCGGCGGGCGGCCTGGCCGATGTTCATGGGGCCTCCTGCGAGGTAGTCGAGGGTTTCCAGGTTTTCAGCCACAGCGCATTGCTGACCACGCTGACGCTCGACAGCGCCATCGCGGCGCCTGCCAGCACCGGATTGAGGTAGCCCAACGCTGCCAGCGGAATGCCGATGAGGTTGTAGATGAAGGCCCAGAACAGGTTCTGACGAATCTTCGCGTAGGTCTTGCGGCTGATCTCCAGGGCAGCAGGTACCAGGCGCGGGTCGCCACGCATCAGGGTGATGCCGGCAGCCTGCATGGCTACATCGGTACCACCGCCCATGGCAATGCCGATATCGGCGGCGGCCAGGGCCGGGGCGTCGTTGATGCCGTCTCCCACCATCGCTACCACACCATCCTGCTTGAGAGCGGCCACGGTGGCGGCTTTGTCGGCCGGCAGCACTTCGGCGTGAACATCGTCGATGCCAAGGGCCTCGGCCACGACCTTGGCGCTGCCGCGGTTATCGCCGGTCAACAAATGGCTGCTGATGTGGCGCGCCCGCAGGGCGGTCACGGCCTGCTCGGCACCGGGTTTGAGGCTGTCACCGAAGGCGAACAGGCCGATCACGCGGGGCTGTTCACCACGCTCGATAAGCCACGACAGGGTGCGTCCTTCTGTTTCCCAGGCCTGGGCTTGGGAAGTGAGTGCGCCGGGCTGCAGGCCGCTTTCGTCGAGCAGACGCCGGTTGCCCAGGGCCAGTTCGCGCCCTTGCACGTGCCCGGCGATACCGCGTCCGGTCAGGGACTGGCTGTTGCTCACGGTCGGGACATCCAGGTTCTGCTCGGCACAAGCCTGCAGCACAGCCTTGGCCAATGGGTGCTCGCTGCCGCGCTGCAGGGCGCCAGCCAGGCGATGCAGTTCGGCACTGTCGCCGACCAGCGCCTGGCTGTGGACCACCCGCGGGCTACCGGAGGTCAGGGTGCCGGTTTTGTCGAACACCACGCGGTTGACCGCATGCGCGCGTTCCAGAGCTTCAGCGTCCTTGATCAGAATGCCGTGACGGGCGGCGACACCCGTGCCGGCCATGATCGCCGCTGGCGTGGCCAGGCCCAGGGCGCAAGGGCAGGCGATGACCAGTACCGCGACGGCATTGATCAGGGCGGTTTCCAGCGGTGCACCGGCCAGCCACCAACCGAGCAGCGTGATCAGCGCAATCACTAGCACCGCCGGGACAAACACCTGGCTGACGCGGTCCACCAGTTTCTGGATGGGGGCCTTGGCGGCTTGGGCGTCCTCGACCAGGCGGATGATTCGGGCCAGCACGGTTTCCGTACCCAGTGCCTGAGTGCGCACCAGCAGACGGCCCTCGCCGTTGATCGCACCCCCTGTGACCGTGTCGCCCGGTTGCTTGGGCACGGGCAGGCTTTCGCCGCTGATCAGGGCCTCGTCGGCGTGGCTGCTGCCTTCTTCCACCAGGCCGTCGACCGGGAAGCGTTCACCGGGCTTGACCAGCACCAGGTCGCCGAGGCGCAACTGGGCGATGGGCACATCTTGCTCAAGGCCGTCGACCAGCCGTACGGCGCGTTCTGGGCGCAATGCTTCGAGGGCACGGATGGCACTGGCGGTCTGACGTTTGGCACGGCTTTCCAGATACTTGCCTAGCAGTACCAGGGCGATGACCACGGCCGAGGCTTCGAAGTACAGGTGTGGGGCCATCCCCACCGGGGCGGTCGCCCACTGGTACAGGCTCAGCCCGTAACCGGCGCTGGTACCTAGGGCTACCAGCAGGTCCATGTTGCCGGCCCCGGCGCGAACGGCTTTCCAGGCGGCCACGTAGAAGCGTGCACCAAGGATGAACTGCACCGGTGTGGCGAGCAGGAACTGGGCCCAGGCAGGCAGCATCCAATGCAGGCCGAACGGCTGTACCAGCATGGGCAGTACCAAGGGCAGTGCGAGCAGCAGGGCCAGGCCGACGGCCAGGCGCTCTTTGCGCAGACGCTGGCGGTTGTCGCTGTGCTCATCCTGCCCGGCCTGCGGAAGGCTGGCGCTGTAGCCGGCTTTTTCCACTGCTTCGATCAGCAGGCGTTCGTCCAGTGCTTGCAGTACGTTCAGGTGGGCACGTTCACTGGCCAGGTTGACGCTGACCTGCTCGACTCCCGCCATTTTGCTCAGGGCGCGTTCGACCCGGCCTGCGCAGCTGGCGCAGGTCATGCCGCCGATTTCCAGTTCGACGGTGCGGGTGGGGACGGCGTAGCCTGCTTCGCGCACGGCGTCGACCAGGGCGGGCAGGCTGTTGGCCGGCGCCTGGACGCGGGCCTGTTCGGTGGCGAGGTTGACGCTGACTTGTTCAGCGCCGGCGACCTTGCGCAGGGCGCGCTCGACACGGCCAGCACAGCTGGCGCAGGTCATGCCGGAAATCGGCAGGTCGAAAGTGGTGGATGCGGGCATGGCTCACTCCTTGGACTGGCCTCCAGCATCAACCTTGCCACGTGGGGAAGGTCAATAGCCCAGGCCGGCTCGCTTCAACTCAAGCCCATTGTGCCCCATGGCGATGCGGTATTTGTTGATCTGGCCGGCCTGCAGGTTCAAACGGGTGCTGCGCTGGTCCTCGATGCCGGGAGCACAGCCAGGCGCTTGCCCCGGTAACAGACGCAAGCGCACATCCACCGGACCGGGCGGCAGGTTGAAGGAGGTCGACTGCTCCTGGAAGACGCGCCCAGAAAGCTGGTCGTTGAGGTAGATGCCGATTTCGCAGCTGGTGGCCACCTCCAGGCGCTCCCGGGAAATGATCAACACGCTGTAGTCCGAGTTGCCCTCGGCGTAGGCGGGGGGCACGGCGGCCAGTGCGCCCAGCAACCCGACAACACCCAATGCTGCCCTGAACATGAGAAATCTCCTGCTTGCCAAATCGTCAAAGGCGCAGCTTGGCCGAGGTCAAGGCAGATTTCCAGCCCGGCCGTTTGCCGTATAACTTGACCTTGACCCAATGGCAAGGTTGAAACTGGGTAAAACCCTGAAGGAGGCGTTACCCATGCAAGTGTTCAACGTACAAGGCATGACCTGTGGCCACTGCGTGAAAGCGGTGACTCGTGCGGTGCAAGAGCAGGATGCGCAGGCTCGGGTGGAGGTTGATCTGGCTGGCAAGCAGGTGCGAGTGCAGAGCGATTTGACGAGCGAGCGGATTCTGGATGCGATTCGTGAAGAGGGGTATCAGGCCGAGGTGGCTTGAGGTTCAGGGGGGCGCTTCGCACCCCAATCGCCGGCAAGCCGGCTCCTACAGGTACAGCGGTGACCTCAAGGTCGGCGCGGTCCATGTGGGAGCTGGCTTGCCGGCGATGAGGGCAGTGCAGGCAGCGTGAAATGGCCCTGTTTTGTTGCAAATGTTTTCGTACTGAAGGCGTCCGCAGCAGGTAGACTTACGCACTTGCTTAGCCTGCTATGGATTCCTGATGAACCTGAGAATGGTGCTGATCCTGGGCGCATTGAGTGCGTTCGGGCCCTTGGCGATCGACTTCTACCTGCCCGCCTTCCCGGCCATGGCGCAGGCCTTCGCCACCGATGAACAACATGTCCAGACCACCCTGGCGGCCTACTTCCTCGGGCTGTCCATCGGCCAGTTGGCCTACGGCCCGGTCGCCGATCGATTTGGCCGGCGCAAACCGCTGCTGTTCGGTGTGGCGTTGTTCACCGTGGCGTCCTTGGCCTGTGCCTTTGCGCCCAACCTCGACACCTTGATCCTGGCGCGGTTCGTTCAAGCGCTGGGCGGTTGCGCCGGCATGGTCCTGTCGCGGGCCATCGTCAGTGACAAGTGTGATGCAGTGGCGTCGGCCAAAGTGTTCTCGCAACTGATGCTCGTCATGGGCCTGGCACCAATCCTCGCGCCGATGCTTGGCGGGGTACTGGTGAACCTTGCGGGCTGGCAGTCGATCTTCCTGACCCTGAGCCTGTTCAGCGCGGCCTGCCTGGTGGCGGTTGGCATGGGGTTGCCGGAAAGCCTGCCTGAGCACATGCCCCGGCAACCGCTGTCCGGTGCACTGCGCCAGTACTTCCGCTTACTCAGTGATCGGGTGTTCCTGGGCCATGCCCTGACCGGGGGTATCGCCATCGCCGGGATGTTTGCCTACATCGCCGGTTCACCTTTCGTATTCATCAAGCTCTATGGTGTGCCTGCCGAACATTACGGCTGGTTCTTCGGCGCCAACGCAGCGGGCTTCATTCTTGTGGCGCAGGTCAATGCCCGCTTGCTGTCCAAACGCGGCCCGGCCTTCCTGCTCGTGCGCGCAGTGTGGATGTACCTGGCCGCAGGGTTGGTGTTGCTTGGGGTGGCGGCCACGCGGCCGACGCAGTTGTGGCCGTTGCTGGTGCCCTTGTTCGTTTGCATTGCCAGCCTGGGCTGCATCATTCCCAATGCATCGGCCTGCGCCATGAGCGGCCAGGGTGCGCGGGCAGGTAGTGCTTCGGCCCTGATGGGCTGCGTTCAGTTCAGTGTCGCCGCAGGCGCGGCGGCACTGGTCGGGCTGTTGCATGATGGCAGCGCGGTGCCGATGGCCATGGTCATCAGCTTGTGCGGTGCGTTGGTGGTCAGTGTCGCGCTGCTGACCCGGTACTTGCAGGCCAGGCGTCCGGCATGAGTGTGTGAGGTGCTTTGAGTCTGGTTTCCAGCGTGGCGACGAAGGCGCGCGCCTCGGCTTCACTGCGGAAACTCACCCTGTGCTGATCGAGTTGAACCTGCCAAGGGCAGTTGGGGTTTCGGCTTGATGCACTGACGACGATCTTCATCGCGGCATACCTCTGATGGGGGCCGAGTCAGTGTAGCGCTGTGGCGAACGCATTCCATGACCGACAGCAGTGTCCTGACTGACGGTTCGGTTGCATCGCCTTCAGGGCGTCTGCAGCTCCAGATGCAACGTTTGGAAGCATGTCGAACCTTCGCTTTTGTTTGCGCTATTTTGGGAAGCCCGTTGTCGGCAGTATCTGCGAATGCAGCGGGCGATCTTTCCTCCAGCGTGTCTGTAGTCCTTTTAGCTTGCGGCTTTGTCTGGTCTTCACGGCGCAGGCCAGGTTTGGCGTGGATTACCCAAGGCTTTCCTGGGTCGGTACACCCAACGCATAGCGCTCGATTGCGGCTTTCCTGAATGGGCATTGGCCCGGCATATACTGGCGGTGGGGCCAGCGGCAGCGAGTCATGTTTCCCTGCCAGGGGCGGCAGACAAAGTGCTGGTGATGCGCGTTGCCACGGTTGGCCATTGGAAACCAAAGTGATCTTGCAGGGAGTTACCAGGACATGAAAGCAGCCAGCAGCATCAGCCAGATCGCCGGCCTGATGGCCGACCCAAAACGTAGCGCGATGTTATGGGCGTTGATAGACGGCATACCCCGGCCAGCCGATGAGCTGGCGGTGATGACCGGGCTGACATCATCCTCGGCGTGTGCGCACCTTTCCCTGCTCTCGTCGGCAGGCCTGCTCAGGCTGGAAGCGCGGGGGCGTAAGCGTTACTTCCGATTGGCCACTCCGCAAGTGGGCGCGGCGGTTGAGGCATTGGCCAGCGTGCAACTGGAAAGCGCCAGAGGCTCCGGTGTTCGGGGGGCGCCTTTGCAGGTGCCGTTGTCGATGCGCAGGGCTCGCCGCTGCGGCGATCACCTGGGCGGAGAACTGGCGAGTGAGCTGTACCACCGACTGGTGGTCGCTGGCTGGCTGGAGGGTAATGGACGGCAACTGGTGGTCAGCGAACAGGGCCGCACCGAATTGGCCACCATCGGCGTTTACATCGAAGCCCTGGCGCCTTGCCAGCAGCGGGGAAGCACGCTCTGCCACTGTAACGAGTGGAGCGACCAAGGGCCGCACATCGGCGGCAGCTTGGGTCAGGCGATGTTCAAGCTGTTCTTGCAGTCGGGGTGGATTCGCGAGCCAGAAGACACCCGGGCGCTGCACATATCCGCGGTGGGTATTCAGCAGATCAACCAGATCGCCAGGGTAACGACCTTGCAGGTGGGCTGAGCGCCCTCTGCAAGGTCGGCTGATGCCGATCAGCGAACGAGGCGGGCGTCGAGGCTGTTTTGTGCCAGTCGACGGGCTTGGTCTTCGGTCATGCCCAGGTGAGTGTGCAGAGCATGGAAGTTCTCGGTGACATAGCCGCCGAAGTAGGCAGGGTCATCGGAGTTGACTGTGACCTTCACACCGCGCTCGAGCATGTCGAGGATGTTGTGTTGGCCCATGTGTTCGAACACGCAGAGCTTGATGTTCGACAATGGGCAGACGGTCAGCGGAATCTGCTCGTCGATGATGCGTTGCATCAGGCGTTCGTCCTCGATGGCACGCACGCCATGGTCAATGCGCTGGATCTTCAGCAGGTCGATGGCTTCCCAGATGTATTCGGGTGGGCCTTCCTCGCCTGCGTGTGCCACGGTCAGGAAGCCCTCGGCGCGGGCACGGTCGAAGACGCGCTGGAACTTGCTGGGCGGGTGACCTTGCTCCGAGCTGTCGAGGCCGACGGCGATGAAGGTGTCACGGAAAGGCAGAGCCTGGTCGAGGGTCTTCTGGGCTTCCTCTTCGCTGAGGTGGCGCAGGAAACTGAGAATCAGCCCGCTGGAGATGCCCAACTGGTCACGGCCATCCTTCAGCGCCTGGTTGATGCCATTGAGCACCACTTCGAATGGGATGCCACGGTCGGTGTGGGTCTGCGGGTCGAAGAAAGGCTCGGTGTGGATGACGTTCTGAGCTTTGCAGCGCTGCAGGTAGGCCCAGGTCAGGTCGTAGAAGTCCTGCTCGGTGCGCAGCACGTCCGCGCCCTGGTAATAGAGGTCGAGGAATTCCTGCAGGTTGTTGAAGGCGTAGGCACTGCGCAACGCTTCCACATCCCCCCAGGGCAGGGCGATCTTGTTGCGCTCGGCCAGTGCGAACAGCAGTTCGGGCTCCAACGAGCCTTCAAGGTGCAGGTGCAGTTCGGCCTTGGGCAGGGCGTTCAACCATTCATACATAGGGGATATCTCGAATCAGGTACGGTTGCCGCCATTCTACAGGGCCTGGCCAGGCAATGCGCCAAGCCAGGCCTGTGTTGCTTCAACCGGCGATCAGTTGCGCGGCTGCCTGGCGGTGGTCGGCAATCAGGCCCTGGATGTCCAAGCCCTCGATCTGGCCATCGATGACGCGCCACTGGCCGCCGACCATGACCCGGTCAGCACGGTCCGCGCCGCACAGCAGCAGCGCCGACAGTGGGTCGTGGCTACCCGAGAAACGCAGTTCATCGAGCTTGAACAGTGCCAGGTCGGCTTGCTTGCCAACGGCCAGCTCACCGATGTCCTGGCGGCCCAGCAGGTTTGCCGAACCACGTGTCGCCCAGCCCAGGGCGCGTTCGGGGGTGATCTGCTCGGCACCGTAGCGCAGGCGCTGCAGGTACAGCGCCTGGCGAGCTTCGAGGATCATGTTCGAGGCATCGTTGGATGCCGAGCCGTCCACGCCCAGGCCCACGGGAGCTCCGGCTGCTTCCAGCTCCACGGTCGGGCAGATGCCCGAAGCCAGGCGCATGTTCGAACTTGGGCAGTGGCAGATACCGGTACCGGCGGCACCCAGGCGGGCCATTTCATCGCCGTTGAAATGAATGCCATGGGCCAGCCAGGTACGCGGACCAAGCCAGCCGACGCTGTCCAGGTAGTCCACGGTGCGAAGGCCAAAGCGCTGCAGGCAGAAGTCTTCTTCATCGAGGGTCTCGGCCAGGTGCGTGTGCAGGCGCACATCCAGTTCTTCGGCAAGCGTCGCACTGGCGCGCATGATTTCCGGGGTGACCGAGAACGGCGAGCAGGGCGCCAGGGCGATCTGGATCTGCGCGCCCTCACCGCGCTCGTGGTAGCTGTGGATAAGCCGCTGGCTGTCAGCCAGGATCACTTCACCCTGTTGTACGGTCTGCTGCGGCGGCAAGCCACCATCGTCCTCGCCCAAGCTCATTGAGCCGCGGGTCAGCATGGCGCGCATACCCAGCTTGCGCACGGCCTCGACCTGCACATCGATGGCGTTGTCCAGGCCCTGGGGGAACAGGTAGTGGTGGTCTGCAGCCGTCGTGCAGCCTGACAGCAGCAACTCCGCCAGGGCCACCTGGCTTGCCAGTTCGAGCTTGGCCGGGGTCAGGCGCGCCCAGACTGGGTACAGGGTTTTCAGCCAGGGGAACAACGGTTGGTTCACCACCGGCGCCCAGGCCCGGGTGAGGGTTTGGTAGAAGTGGTGATGGGTGTTGATCAGGCCCGGCAGCACAACGTGCTCGCGGGCGTCGAAAACCTGATCGCAGGGTTGGCTGGGGCTTTCGCCAAGGGCGAGGAGTTCGCTGATGCGACCATCTTCGATCACCAGGCCGCCGCGGGCGTCGGTGTTGTTGGCGGTGAAGATGGCAAGGGGAGATTTCAACCAGATACGGGTCGCAGGCATGGTGCCGGCTCCTCTGAAAGTGGGTTCAGGTTAGCCAGCTCAGTGTTGCCCTGTCTGCTGATCCAGGTCCGCCGCGTGGGCGAGGTTCCGAGTCTACTGCCTCGCCTCGCGGCTTTCAATTCACCAGATCAGGCTCTCGCCTTTGTAGTTGATGAAGCGCAGACCGGCATTGCCACTTTGTGCGTTGATCTGGTCGACCATGCCACGGGTGCTGGTCAGTACGTCGATCTCGGCGTTCTCGCCACCCATGTCGGTTTTCACCCAGCCCGGGTGCATGGCCAACACGCAAAGGTCGGGGCGCTGCAGCTCGACCAGGAAGCTGTTGATCATCGAGTTCAGGGCCGCCTTGCTGGCTTTGTACAAGCATAGCTCGCTGCCATCGGGGATGGTCACGCTACCCAGAATCGAGCTCATGAAGGCCAGCACACCGCTGCCTTCGCGCACTTGGCCAACCAGGCGGCGTGCGACTCGGATGGGCGCAACGGCATTGGTCATGAACAGGTCGCCGACATCGCTTGGCTGCACGCTGTCCACATCCTGTGGCAGGGGGCCCATCACGCCGGCGTTGACGAATACCAGGTCGAACAATTCACCCGTCAGGCGCTGTTTCAGGCCATCGAGCTGGGTAGTGTCGTTCATTTCAAGCTGTTCGATGCGCACACCGGGGATGTCGCCGAGGGCACCTGGCTTCTGTGGGTCTCGCACTGTGGCAATGATGTTCCAGCCGTCTTCATGAAGACGTTGCACCAAGCCTAGGCCGAGCCCACGGGAGGCGCCGATGATTAGGGCAGTTCTTGAGTTAGCCATAGGAACATTCCTTTATCGGTGTAGGAAAAAGGAAATAAGAATACTGCAGGCAGGTTCCGCGCGCCTGACTATCAAGTGACTAAAAAATGAACAGCGGCGTGAGACCGTGTACAGCCGGGCACTTCACTGATTGGCTAACGGGTTATCCACAGGCTGCTCCACAGTAAATGTGTGCAAGCGCGCCGGGTGCAAACCCATGCCTGTGGAACAGTGGTGGGGATAAGTCTTGATCTTTCAGTTGTTTGCAGCTGTCATCAAACAGTGATCAAAATATGCTCAATACGCTGGAGCCCTTTGATACCAAGCGCTGCAGGGGAGTGCCCCAAGCTTATCCACAGGCCGACCCACAGTTGTTGTGAGCAAACTTCAGCATGCTTCCAGCATGATCCGGCCGCGGCTCAGGTCTGCCAGTTGTTTTTGAAGCACCGGTATGTGCGCTGGGCCTGCGGCAATACGCAGGTCGACACCATTGGCGGTGAACTGCTCATCCAGCACCACGCCATCCACTTCGGCCAGGCGAAGTTTCAGCAATGCCAGTTCGCTGAAGGTACAACTGCAGGTGTATTCACTGCGCTGCACCAACAGTCGTTTCGGCGCTTGTTGCAGACATTTGTTGGCCCCACCGCCATAGGCGCGGGCCAGGCCGCCGGTACCTAGCTGGATGCCGCCGTACCAGCGGATGACCAGCACCACCACCTGATCGCAGTCTTGCGCCTCGATGGCAGCCAGGATCGGCCGGCCAGCCGTGCCGCCGGGTTCGCCATCGTCGCTGCTGCGGTACTGCGCTCCAAGCTTCCAGGCCCAGCAATTATGGGTGGCGGCCAGGTCGCTGTGGCGCTCGATGAAACTCATCGCCTCGGCGGGGCTGGAGATGGGGCCGGCGAGGGTGATGAAGCGGCTCTTGCGGATTTCCTCGCGATATTCGCAGAGGTCGAGCAGGGTAGAAGGCATAAGTGACTATGAGGCGATCGGCGTGATGCCGCAGCCTTTGAGAATGATGTGGATAAGGTTGTTGCTCGCGTCCTCCATGTCTTGCTTGGTCAGACGGCTGCGGCCGGTGACCTGGCAGATCTGGGTCGCGAAGTCGGCATAGTGCTGGGTGCTGCCCCAGAGCAGGAAGATCAGGTGCACGGGGTCGACCGGGTCCATCTTGCCTGCGTCGATCCAGGCTTGGAACACGGCAGCCCGGCCACGGAACCACTCGCGGTAGTCGGCGCTGAAGTACTCGGTGAGGCAAGTACCACCACTGATCACTTCCATGGCGAAGATTCTCGACGCCTGCGGGTTGCGCCGGGAGAACTCCATCTTGGTACGGATGTATTGGCTAAGCGCCACCGCCGGGTCGTCGTCGACGCTGAGGGCGTTGAAGGTGCTGTCCCACAGTTCGATGATGTTGCTGAGCACGGCGATGTACAGGCCGAGCTTGTTGGTGAAGTAGTAATGCAGGTTGGCCTTGGGCAGCCCGGCCTTCAGCGCGATGGTGTTCATGCTGGTGCCTTTGAACCCATGGCGAGCGAATTCGTCTTCGGCGGCCTGGATGATGGCCTGTTCGTTTTTCTGGCGGATGCGGCCAGCGGGCTTACCCGAGGCGGAGAGGCGATGCGCAGGGACTTCAAGGGTCATGGACGATTCCGTACGGGTCAGTGGCAACGGATGTCGGACAAGATTACCTTCCTGCGCTGAACTGACAAGCATTAGCGTCAGAGACAGGCATCAGCGTGTCGCTGCCAGGCTTTCGAGGAAGCTTTCCAGCACCAGGTTTGGCCGGCGTCCTTTACGGGTCACCCAGCTCAGGCTCAGGTCGTAGAAGCGTTGGGCAGGTTTCAGGGCGCGCAGCCGGCCCTGCTGAACCCAGAAGCTGGCGTAGTGGTCGGGCAGGTAGCCGATGTAGCGTCCGGTCAGAATCAGGAACGCCATCCCTTCGCGGTCAGAGGCGCTGGCCGTGCAGTGCAGGGCCTGATAGTGGGCCTGGATGTCGGCAGGTAGTCGGAACGTGGGGGCGATAGCCTCCTGGCTGTTGAGCCGATCATCGTCGAGCTGCTGGTCGTCGGCATAGAACAGTGGGTGCCCCACTGCGCAGTAGAGCAGCGAGCGTTCACTGTACAAGGGTTCGTATTCGAGGCCTGAAAGCGGGCTGGTCTGCGGCACCACGCCGACATGCAGACTGCCGTCGAGCACCCCTTGCTCGACCTGACTGGGAGCGATCATGCGGATCTGAATGCGCACGTCGGGGCCACGGTCCTTGAGTTCGGCCAGGGCATGGGTGATGCGCATGTGTGGCAGGGTCACCAGGTTGTCGGTCAGGCCGATGTTCAGCTCGCCGCGCAGGTGCTGGTGCAGCCCGTTGACCTCGGTGCGGAAGGTTTCCAGGGCGCTGAGCAACTGCAGCGCCGAGTGATAGACCTCGCGGCCTTCTTCTGTGAGCGAGAAACCAGCCCGGCCCCGCTGGCACAGGCGCAACCCCAGGCGTTGTTCGAGGTCGTTCATCTGCTGGCTGATGGCCGAGCGACCGATGCCCAGCACATTCTCGGCGGCAGAGAAACCACCGCACTCGACTACGCTGCGGTAGATCTTCAGTAGGCGTATGTCGAAATCACTGACTTGCGCGAGTGGATCGGGGCGTCGGCTCATAAGTTTAGTATCGCGCTACCTGAAGATTAGAAATGTGGGCTTTTTCAGACTTTATCCGCGTGCCAATTTAGCTGCAACAACATCCATCGTTGCCTAATCGTCTTTCGAGGAACCGCCGATGAACATGCCGGAAACTGCTACTGCAGGAATCGCCAGCCAGCTCAAGCTGGATGCGCACTGGATGCCCTATACCGCTAACCGCAACTTCCAGCGCGACCCGCGCCTGATCGTGGCCGCAGAAGGCAGCTATCTGTTCGATGACAAGGGCCGCAAGATTTTCGATGCCCTGTCTGGCCTGTGGACCTGCGGTGCCGGGCACACCCGAAAAGAAATCACCGAAGCGGTTGCACGCCAGCTCGGCACCCTGGATTACTCCCCGGCGTTCCAGTTCGGTCACCCACTGTCGTTCCAGCTGGCTGAGAAGATCACCGAGCTGACCCCCGGCGACCTGAACCACGTCTTCTATACCAACTCTGGTTCCGAGTGCGCCGACACCGCGCTGAAAATGGTGCGTGCCTACTGGCGCCTGAAGGGGCAAGCGACCAAGACCAAGATCATTGGCCGTGCGCGTGGCTATCACGGTGTGAACATCGCCGGTACCAGCCTCGGTGGTGTCAACGGTAACCGTAAGCTGTTCGGTCAACTGCTGGATGTCGATCACCTGCCTCATACCGTGCTGCCGGTGAACGCCTTCTCCAAAGGGATGCCGGAGGAAGGCGGCATTGCGCTGGCCGATGAGATGCTCAAGCTGATCGAGTTGCACGATGCGTCGAACATCGCCGCTGTCATCGTTGAGCCGTTGGCCGGTTCGGCCGGTGTACTGCCACCGCCGAAGGGCTACCTCAAGCGCCTGCGTGAAATCTGCACCCAGCACAATATCCTGCTGATCTTCGACGAAGTGATCACCGGCTTTGGCCGTATGGGCGCCATGACGGGTTCCGAAGCTTTCGGCGTGACTCCTGACCTGATGTGCATCGCCAAGCAGGTCACCAACGGTGCAATCCCGATGGGCGCGGTCATCGCCAGCAGCGAGATCTACCAGACCTTCATGAACCAGCCGACCCCGGATTACGCCGTGGAATTCCCGCACGGCTACACCTACTCGGCTCACCCAGTGGCCTGTGCCGCCGGTATCGCCGCACTCGACTTGCTGCAGAAAGAGAACCTGGTGCAATCGGCTGCCGAGTTGGCGCCGCACTTCGAGAAGCTGCTGCATGGCGTCAAGGGCACCAAGAACATCGTCGATATTCGTAACTATGGCCTGGCTGGCGCGATTCAGATCGCAGCCCGTGACGGTGACGCCATCGTTCGCCCGTACGAGGCGGCGATGAAGCTGTGGCAAGCCGGCTTCTATGTGCGCTTCGGTGGCGACACCCTGCAGTTCGGCCCAACCTTCAACACCCAGCCGCAGGAACTGGACCGCCTGTTCGACGCGGTAGGCGAAACCCTGAACCAGATCGACTGATCTTTCCGACTTTGATGTAAGGCGCGTGCTCAGTGCACGCGCCTGGCTCAACCTTCTTTATCTGGAGTTATGCATGAGCATTGTTCAGCACCTGATCCACGGCGAGCTGGTTACCAAAGGCGAGCGCACTGCCGATGTCTTCAACCCGTCCACTGGCCAGGCAGTTCGCAAGGTCGAACTGGCCAGCCGCGCGACCGTTCAGGAAGCCATCGACTCGGCCAAGGCTGCCTTCCCGGCCTGGCGCAACACCCCGCCTGCCAAGCGTGCCCAGGTCATGTTCCGTTTCAAGCAACTGCTGGAGCAGAACGAAGCCAAGATTTCGCAAATGATCAGCGAAGAGCATGGCAAGACTCTGGAAGACGCTGCCGGTGAACTCAAGCGCGGTATCGAGAACGTCGAGTTTGCCTGTGCTGCCCCTGAAGTATTGAAAGGCGAATACAGCCGCAACGTTGGCCCGAACATCGATGCCTGGTCCGACTTCCAGCCGCTGGGTGTGGTAGCCGGTATCACGCCGTTCAACTTCCCGGCCATGGTTCCGCTGTGGATGTACCCGCTGGCCATCGCTTGCGGTAACGCATTCATCCTCAAGCCGTCCGAGCGCGACCCGAGCTCCACGCTGTTCATTGCCCAACTGCTGCTGGAAGCCGGTCTGCCCAAAGGCATCCTGAACGTAGTTCACGGTGACAAGGAAGCCGTGGATGCACTGATCGAGGCGCCAGAAGTCAAGGCGCTGAGCTTTGTGGGTTCGACCCCCATCGCCGAGTACATCTACGCCGAGGGCACCAAGCGCGGCAAGCGCGTCCAGGCACTGGGCGGCGCCAAGAACCATGCGGTGCTGATGCCGGATGCCGACCTGGACAACGCCGTCAGTGCACTGATGGGCGCGGCGTACGGTTCGTGCGGTGAGCGCTGCATGGCGATTTCGGTTGCTGTGTGTGTGGGTGACCAGGTGGCCGACGCACTGATCGCCAAGCTGGAGCCGCAGATCAAGGCGCTGAAAATTGGTGCTGGCACCTCTTGTGGCCTGGACATGGGCCCGCTGGTAACCGCTGCTGCCCGCGACAAGGTGGTCGGTTACATCGACGACGGCGTTGCCGCTGGCGCCAAGCTGGTGGTCGATGGCCGTGGTTTCCGTGTGGCTGGCAATGAAGATGGCTATTTCGTGGGTGGCACGCTGTTCGACAAGGTGACCCCAGAGATGCGCATCTATAAAGAGGAGATCTTTGGCCCGGTGCTGTGCGTGGTACGCGTGAACAGCCTGGAGCAGGCCATGCAGCTGATCAACGATCACGAGTACGGCAACGGCACCTGCATCTTTACCCGTGACGGTGAAGCGGCGCGCCTGTTCTGCGACGAGATCGAAGTGGGCATGGTCGGCGTCAACGTACCGCTGCCGGTGCCTGTGGCTTATCACAGCTTCGGCGGCTGGAAGCGTTCGCTGTTCGGCGACCTGCACGCCTACGGCCCGGATGGTGTGCGCTTCTATACCCGTCGCAAGGCGATCACTCAGCGCTGGCCGCAGCGTGCGAGCCATGAGGCTTCGCAGTTCGCGTTCCCAAGCCTGTAATCGCTGTATAAGAAGCGGGGAGGCCGGAAGGCCTCCTCGTTTTGTTTTTGCAATTATTTGAAATTAATGAGATTTAGGGGTTGACCGGTTTCTGAATCCCCTTATAATGCGCCCCACTTCCGACGCAGTCGAAACGAAAAACTCCTTGTTAATCAACAGGTTGAGCGTTTCGAAAGCGGAAAGAAGCGCTGAAAGAGGTGGTTGACAACGTTTTTAAACGCTGTATTATTCGCCTCCCGCTACGAGAGATCGCAGCGAGCCAAGTGTTTGAAGCTAAACGAGTTTCTCGCAAAAAACTTCAAAATAAACACTTGACAGCAAATGAGGAAAGCGTAGAATGCGCGCCTCGGTTGAGACGAAACACTCTTAACCAAACGCTCTTTAACAAATCGAATCAAGCAATTCGTGTGGGTGCTTGTGAGTACGGACTGATAGTCACAAAGATTATCAGCATCACAAGTGGCCATGCGAGAAATCACATAGTCATTTGAGATTGCTGAGCCAAGTTTAGGGTTTCTTAAAAACCCAAGCAGTATTGAACTGAAGAGTTTGATCATGGCTCAGATTGAACGCTGGCGGCAGGCCTAACACATGCAAGTCGAGCGGATGACGGGAGCTTGCTCCTTGATTCAGCGGCGGACGGGTGAGTAATGCCTAGGAATCTGCCTGGTAGTGGGGGACAACGTTTCGAAAGGAACGCTAATACCGCATACGTCCTACGGGAGAAAGCAGGGGACCTTCGGGCCTTGCGCTATCAGATGAGCCTAGGTCGGATTAGCTAGTTGGTGAGGTAATGGCTCACCAAGGCGACGATCCGTAACTGGTCTGAGAGGATGATCAGTCACACTGGAACTGAGACACGGTCCAGACTCCTACGGGAGGCAGCAGTGGGGAATATTGGACAATGGGCGAAAGCCTGATCCAGCCATGCCGCGTGTGTGAAGAAGGTCTTCGGATTGTAAAGCACTTTAAGTTGGGAGGAAGGGCAGTAAGTTAATACCTTGCTGTTTTGACGTTACCGACAGAATAAGCACCGGCTAACTCTGTGCCAGCAGCCGCGGTAATACAGAGGGTGCAAGCGTTAATCGGAATTACTGGGCGTAAAGCGCGCGTAGGTGGTTCGTTAAGTTGGATGTGAAAGCCCCGGGCTCAACCTGGGAACTGCATCCAAAACTGGCGAGCTAGAGTACGGTAGAGGGTGGTGGAATTTCCTGTGTAGCGGTGAAATGCGTAGATATAGGAAGGAACACCAGTGGCGAAGGCGACCACCTGGACTGATACTGACACTGAGGTGCGAAAGCGTGGGGAGCAAACAGGATTAGATACCCTGGTAGTCCACGCCGTAAACGATGTCAACTAGCCGTTGGAATCCTTGAGATTTTAGTGGCGCAGCTAACGCATTAAGTTGACCGCCTGGGGAGTACGGCCGCAAGGTTAAAACTCAAATGAATTGACGGGGGCCCGCACAAGCGGTGGAGCATGTGGTTTAATTCGAAGCAACGCGAAGAACCTTACCAGGCCTTGACATGCAGAGAACTTTCCAGAGATGGATTGGTGCCTTCGGGAACTCTGACACAGGTGCTGCATGGCTGTCGTCAGCTCGTGTCGTGAGATGTTGGGTTAAGTCCCGTAACGAGCGCAACCCTTGTCCTTAGTTACCAGCACGTTATGGTGGGCACTCTAAGGAGACTGCCGGTGACAAACCGGAGGAAGGTGGGGATGACGTCAAGTCATCATGGCCCTTACGGCCTGGGCTACACACGTGCTACAATGGTCGGTACAGAGGGTTGCCAAGCCGCGAGGTGGAGCTAATCTCACAAAACCGATCGTAGTCCGGATCGCAGTCTGCAACTCGACTGCGTGAAGTCGGAATCGCTAGTAATCGCGAATCAGAATGTCGCGGTGAATACGTTCCCGGGCCTTGTACACACCGCCCGTCACA
Organism: Pseudomonas sp. Teo4; assembly: GCF_034387475.1. Classification (NCBI taxonomy): domain Bacteria; kingdom Pseudomonadati; phylum Pseudomonadota; class Gammaproteobacteria; order Pseudomonadales; family Pseudomonadaceae; genus Pseudomonas; species Pseudomonas sp. Teo4. The sequence continues at coordinate 312,647 of NZ_JAXCIL010000002.1, read as the reverse complement.
CCATGGGAGTGGGTTGCACCAGAAGTAGCTAGTCTAACCTTCGGGGGGACGGTTACCACGGTGTGATTCATGACTGGGGTGAAGTCGTAACAAGGTAGCCGTAGGGGAACCTGCGGCTGGATCACCTCCTTAATCGACGACATCAGCCTGCTGATGAGCTCCCACACGAATTGCTTGATTCTTTGTATAAAGACGATGCTGTAACGCGACCCTGTTATAGGTCTGTAGCTCAGTTGGTTAGAGCGCACCCCTGATAAGGGTGAGGTCGGCAGTTCAAATCTGCCCAGACCTACCATTACATGGTTCAGCCGTAGAATACGGGGCCATAGCTCAGCTGGGAGAGCGCCTGCCTTGCACGCAGGAGGTCAGCGGTTCGATCCCGCTTGGCTCCACCACTTACGCAGTAACTTGTCAGAACTTAGAAATGAACATTCAGTTCGAATGTTGATTTCTGACTTTTGTCAGATCGTTCTTTAAAAATTCGGATATGTGATAGATATAGACTGAACACCAGTTTCACTGCTGGTGGATCAGGCTAAGGTAAAATTTGTGAGTTCTGCTCTTAATTGAGCAACATGCGAATTTTCGGCGAATGTCGTCTTCACAGTATAACCAGATTGCTTGGGGTTATATGGTCAAGTGAAGAAGCGCATACGGTGGATGCCTTGGCAGTCAGAGGCGATGAAAGACGTGGTAGCCTGCGATAAGCTTTGGGGAGTCGGCAAACAGACTGTGATCCAGAGATCTCTGAATGGGGGAACCCAGCCAGCATAAGCTGGTTATCTTGTACTGAATACATAGGTACAAGAGGCGAACCAGGGGAACTGAAACATCTAAGTACCCTGAGGAAAAGAAATCAACCGAGATTCCCTTAGTAGTGGCGAGCGAACGGGGACCAGCCCTTAAGTTGGTTTGAGATTAGTGGAACACTCTGGAAAGTGTGGCCATAGTGGGTGATAGCCCCGTACACGAAAATCTCTTATCAATGAAATCGAGTAGGACGGAGCACGAGAAACTTTGTCTGAACATGGGGGGACCATCCTCCAAGGCTAAATACTACTGACTGACCGATAGTGAACCAGTACCGTGAGGGAAAGGCGAAAAGAACCCCGGAGAGGGGAGTGAAATAGAACCTGAAACCGTATGCGTACAAGCAGTGGGAGCCTACTTTGTTAGGTGACTGCGTACCTTTTGTATAATGGGTCAGCGACTTATATTCAGTGGCGAGCTTAACCGAATAGGGGAGGCGTAGCGAAAGCGAGTCTTAATAGGGCGTTTAGTCGCTGGGTATAGACCCGAAACCGGGCGATCTATCCATGGGCAGGTTGAAGGTTAGGTAACACTGACTGGAGGACCGAACCGACTACCGTTGAAAAGTTAGCGGATGACCTGTGGATCGGAGTGAAAGGCTAATCAAGCTCGGAGATAGCTGGTTCTCCTCGAAAGCTATTTAGGTAGCGCCTCATGTATCACTGTAGGGGGTAGAGCACTGTTTCGGCTAGGGGGTCATCCCGACTTACCAAACCGATGCAAACTCCGAATACCTACAAGTGCCGAGCATGGGAGACACACGGCGGGTGCTAACGTCCGTCGTGAAAAGGGAAACAACCCAGACCGTCAGCTAAGGTCCCAAAGTCATGGTTAAGTGGGAAACGATGTGGGAAGGCTTAGACAGCTAGGAGGTTGGCTTAGAAGCAGCCATCCTTTAAAGAAAGCGTAATAGCTCACTAGTCGAGTCGGCCTGCGCGGAAGATGTAACGGGGCTCAAACCATGCACCGAAGCTACGGGTATCACCTCTGGTGATGCGGTAGAGGAGCGTTCTGTAAGCCTGTGAAGGTGAGTTGAGAAGCTTGCTGGAGGTATCAGAAGTGCGAATGCTGACATGAGTAACGACAATGGGAGTGAAAAACTCCCACGCCGAAAGACCAAGGTTTCCTGCGCAACGTTAATCGACGCAGGGTTAGTCGGTCCCTAAGGCGAGGCTGAAAAGCGTAGTCGATGGAAAACAGGTTAATATTCCTGTACTTCCAGTTATTGCGATGGAGGGACGGAGAAGGCTAGGCCAGCTTGGCGTTGGTTGTCCAAGTTTAAGGTGGTAGGCTGAGATCTTAGGCAAATCCGGGATCTCAAGGCCGAGAGCTGATGACGAGTTGCCTTTAGGCGACGAAGTGGTTGATGCCATGCTTCCAAGAAAAGCTCCTAAGCTTCAGATAACTGGGAACCGTACCCCAAACCGACACAGGTGGTCGGGTAGAGAATACCAAGGCGCTTGAGAGAACTCGGGTGAAGGAACTAGGCAAAATGGCACCGTAACTTCGGGAGAAGGTGCGCCGGCGAGGGTTAAGGACTTGCTCCGTAAGCCCATGCCGGTCGAAGATACCAGGCCGCTGCGACTGTTTATTAAAAACACAGCACTCTGCAAACACGAAAGTGGACGTATAGGGTGTGACGCCTGCCCGGTGCCGGAAGGTTAATTGATGGGGTTAGCGCAAGCGAAGCTCTTGATCGAAGCCCCGGTAAACGGCGGCCGTAACTATAACGGTCCTAAGGTAGCGAAATTCCTTGTCGGGTAAGTTCCGACCTGCACGAATGGCGTAACGATGGCGGCGCTGTCTCCACCCGAGACTCAGTGAAATTGAAATCGCTGTGAAGATGCAGTGTATCCGCGGCTAGACGGAAAGACCCCGTGAACCTTTACTATAGCTTTGCACTGGACTTTGAATTTGCTTGTGTAGGATAGGTGGGAGGCTTTGAAGTGGGGACGCCAGTTCTCATGGAGCCATTCTTGAAATACCACCCTGGCAACTTTGAGGTTCTAACTCAGGTCCGTTATCCGGATCGAGGACAGTGTATGGTGGGTAGTTTGACTGGGGCGGTCTCCTCCCAAAGAGTAACGGAGGAGTACGAAGGTGCGCTCAGACCGGTCGGAAATCGGTCGTAGAGTATAAAGGCAAAAGCGCGCTTGACTGCGAGACAAACACGTCGAGCAGGTACGAAAGTAGGTCTTAGTGATCCGGTGGTTCTGTATGGAAGGGCCATCGCTCAACGGATAAAAGGTACTCCGGGGATAACAGGCTGATACCGCCCAAGAGTTCATATCGACGGCGGTGTTTGGCACCTCGATGTCGGCTCATCACATCCTGGGGCTGAAGCCGGTCCCAAGGGTATGGCTGTTCGCCA